>JBIKOG010000012.1:0-70117 GCA_044358225.1 Bryobacteraceae bacterium
GGGGGGGGTGGGGGGTGGGGGGGGGGGGGGGGCGGGGGGCTGGTAGTGGAGGGCACGGAGAGTCTGAGGAACGGGGAGAGTGGCGGTGAGGGCCTCGCCATGCCCAACGGGACTTCGGGCACGGCACATACGCAAGCACTCCAGTCACCGCTTCGCGCCAGGCGCTCCTTTGTCCCTCTAAGCAGCCGTTAGGGCCAACTTCCGGATAGCCGACAATCCAGACAGGATTCGTAAACGCTGCGCCGTCACCCAGGAGCTATCTGCACTCTATGTTTCCGGTTGGCTTCTGCGTCTCAAGCTGCGTTTCAGCCGTATGTAGAAGAACCAGCATATTGCCCCCACCACAGCAAACGGCAACAATTGGCCAGGGTATTCAAGCAGAAGCGGGCGCGCAGCGAACTCCGGCCTCAGCGTCACGCGAATCGAAAACGCAAGGGCGGTGCAAGCGATGGCTAAGCCAAAGAGCCACCGCATCGAAGCCAGTGTTCGCCGGGTGCGCTGAAGCGTCACCATCTCCAGTTCAGGAGGCAGGGCCGGAACATCGTCTGCAAGAATGTTGGTGCGCATCCTCCGGGCCTGCTCTGCCAGAGCCGGATCTTGAGCGAGTTGCTCCTGAATCCAGGCCCTGGTCACATCGCTAACCTCGCCCGCCAGGTAGATGGGCAAGAGATCTAGGATCACTTCCTTGGGGATGCTCATTTACTCTCCTCCACTCGGCTCAGAGCGAGCCTTGCACGATGAATCTTCATCTTGACCGCCGGGACGGAAATTTCAAGAGCCTTGGCGATGTCGGCGTAGGGGATTCCATCGAAGGCACTCATGAGTAGGACGGCGCGATCAACTTCCGGCAGCAGTTGCAAGCGCGCGAGCACCTCGGAATAGGCAACCCTGTTTGCGGCGATCACCTCCGGGCCAGGCCGCGGATCGGACAGGGAGTCCTCCAGCGGCTGCAAGCGCGAGCGAGGGCGCAATCGCTGGAGGAAGAGGTTTCGCGCAATCGCGAACAAGTAGCCCTTCACCGTGGATTGCTCGATTGGACCTGGCGCGCTCCATACTCGAACGAACGTGTCCGATGTGATGTCCTCAGCTTCGGCCCGATTGCCGGAAAGGTAGAAGGCGAAGCGGAACACGTCCGAGGCATGCGTTTCGTATAGGGAACCGAGATCCATCTTGTTTGCCGCCAGGCTCTATCGCAGCAGGCCACTCGCAAGGTCGGTCCAGGCGTGAGCGAGGATGCCCGGGCGCAGACTCTTCCGCCACTCGGAAAGGAGCGTGAAAAGCATACCGAACACGGCGATCATGAGGCAATTGCGGGCGCCCTGGTAGCCATGCGCAACCGCAAACACGGATGCTTGCAGGAGCACAGCTAACGGAAAACTGCCGGAGTAAGCGAACAGTTGCCGTTGGAGGTACCCACGAAACACGACCTCCTCGGCGAACCCGGCGCTGATCGAAAGCGCCACCCAGAGGACCCGCTCCAGCAGGTTGCTGGGCAGAAGGGGCGAGACGGAGGAGGTGCGGCCGGCGTCGAACAGAACGAACAGCAAGCCTGCCACCCCTTTCAACAGAATCCATGCCGCTCCGGCGACCAAGATGTCAGTCACGACCGCCTTCGCGCTGGTCCAGCGGCCGCCGATCAGATCCGATAGAGACGTTCCGGTCCTTCTGAGACCAAGCTTCCAGACGAAGGCGACCAATCCGAGCTCAGCCGCTATCATGAACGCGTATGTGGGGGCGAGATCCGGGCGGTTGCCACTGGTAAGCCCTCCGCCTTTTGCGGCCTCCTGCTGTGCCAGGGCGCCCGCCGCGGCGAGAAGAAGGAAGAACGAAACGAAAACCGCCGTGTGCCACACGGGCGCCACAGCGCCGCGCGGCTGGAACTGGTTGGGAAAAGCGAGTGTTGCCATCTAAAAGTTGCCTCCGTTGACTATATCCACCAGTCCGCGGAAGGTCACAACGCAGCGTAACTTTTTTCGCGATGGACCGTCGGCTTTGCGCTACGTCCCGCAAAGCCGCGCAGGGTAGAGTGATCCGTCACTAGGGGCCCGAAGCCACCCCGAAGTCTGAAACGCCCGTCCTTGCCGGATCACGCGCTATCCGGAAGTTGAGTTTCGCTCAGCCCCACGATCAACGGCGAAGGGAACCGCCCCGTGCTGCTAGCTTGCCTTCCGCTTCCTGCCAGGGCTGGCGATTCCTGCTTGATCGAGCGCCTGACGCAGCAGCGTCTTTATGACAGCCTGCCGACTGACGTTTAGCCGAGCGGCACGGGCATCCAGTTCAGTCAGCATTCCTTGCGTGAGATCCACGTTCACGCGGCGAATCGGTCTCACTACGGTAAATTTCCCCGTGAAAAAGGGGGAAACATCCTCGCCACGCGATGCTTTGCCGGCGATTTCTTCCGCGCCGATTTTCGGTTTAGACTTGCTCGGCATACGCTTTCGCTTCCTGTTTGGTCGCCTTCCAGGCTGTGCCCAGATGATAGTATTCCCCAACCGTGTCGCGCCGCACGTCGAAGATGACTGAACAGATTCGGCCACGGCTCCAACCGATGGCGCGAAACTGTTCCGGATCGTCACTCTTTGCATCGACGATGCAGATTTGGTCGAAGATCTCACGGGCTTCTTCCAAGCTGACGCCGTGTTTTCGCAGAACATCTGCGTTCTTTGACGCATCGAATTGGACACGCATCCGTTGATGTCACTGTTATCCCATCCTTCCGCTCCTGCGCTAATCGCTTGCGCAACACCGCGGAGTGCAGAGAAAACTGACACGGCTGAAAATGACACACTAAGGCATCGAGCGGAGAGCTTGCAGGGCCTGTTCGGCATGGGCGAAGAATTGGTCTCGTTCGTCGGCGTTGACGAAGGGGAGGTTGGCGGAGTTGTAGTGGGCTACCTCGGCTTGCCAGCGGGCGGCCAGTTTGGCACGGGTGGCGGGGCTCCGCGCGGAGTCGCACTTTTGCGCGTATGCATGGATCAGCGGCGACCAACATCCAGAGTTGACCAACCAGAGTCCAGCACTTCGAGGCAAGTTCCGCGTTGCTCGTAATCCAAGCACGGCAATACCAGGCACTGCGATCAAAGGGCTACACTACGCGGCTGATCACGGAAGTTTTGGTGAGACAATGGCCAGACCCTTCTGATTCTCAGACTATGCAAGCAACAAGAGCCGTATCTGCGAATACTCATTGGCCGCCGAGTAGATTGGATCGGCCGTTTTTCGCTTCGATGCTCGTCGTGGTTTGGCTGGCGATCCTGTCCGGGTTTGGGTACAACAACGTCCAGAAGTACCTTGCCGGAAAACTGACTTACCCATGGATCGTTCACATCCATTCGGTCTTTTTTGTGGGCTGGCTGGTATTGTTTACTGCGCAGATGGTTTTGGTACGTCGAGATCAGGTGGATACCCACCGCCGGCTGGGCGTGTTTGGGGCTGGCTTGGCGTCGGTGATGGTGGTTCTCGGGGTCATGACGGCCATCATGACAGAGCAAATCAAGTTCGGAACCGCGGCTTCGGATCCCCCGTTTCTAAGCGTGATGCTCGGCGATATGCTCGTGTTCGGCGGCTTGGTGACGGCTGGCATGCTAATGCGCAGGTCACCGGCCGCTCATAAACGGGTAATGCTCATTGCGACTCTCGTGCTGACCGATGCAGGGTTTGGCCGATGGCTCAGTCCGAAAATCGTGGAGTGGATGGGTCTGAAGAACTATTGGGAGTTGAAGACCTTCTCGGAGGGTGCCTGGCCGTTCATACGGTTCCAGCTGCTTCCTGTCTACACACTGATCGCCGCTCTCGGTGCGTTCGATCTGTTCACTCGGAAGCGGTTGCACCCGGTGTATCTCCGGGCGATTGCGTGGTCTCTCCCGATTCACTTGCTTGCCGGATGGCTGTACTTTCAGCCGTTCTGGAAGTCAGCCGCCTTGCGGATCATCGGACGGTAAGTTTCGGGTCTGATTTCGCGGCGTCGAAGACGCGGGTTATGGCTGGGCGCGGAGAACTTGCAGGGCCTGTTCGGCCTGGGCGAGGAATTGGTCGCGTTCGGCGGCGTTGGCGAAGGGGAGGTTGGCGGATTTGTAGTGGCCTACCTCGGCTTGCCAGCGGGCGGCTAGTTTGGCGCGGATGGCGGGGTTGGGCTTAGGATTGCCGACGTAGAGGGGGTTGGTGTGGCCTTGGACTTGGGGTTCGCCTTCCACCTTCTTCAGCGCGGCGCGGGCGGCGTACCAGGCTTCGGTGGCGGGGACTTTCAGGGTCAGTGATTTGCCGGCTTTGGCGGTGGCGATGACTTCGCCGTTGCGGACGAGTTCCAGAGTATCGATGTCCTGGTGGAACGTGGCGGTGGCGATGATTTCGTTGCCATTTTTGGCGATTTCGACGAGCGGGCCGTTGGAGACGGTCACCTCTCCTTTGGCCACGGCGGCGGCCCAGGCGGTGTAGGCGGATTGGCCGGGTTGCGCCTTCACCAGCGTGCGTTCGGGGCCGAGGAGGGGGATGTGTTTGGGCCAGGGGAGGAAGCGGCCGAGGGGGACGGGGAAATCGCTGCCGGCGATGCCGGTGACGCGGAAGCCGGCGTTGAGGAGTTCGTACCACTCCTCCGTCCAGAGCTTGCCGAATTGGAAGACTTCGAGGAATTGGATGTTTTTTAGAGCCAGGTCCATGAGGAGGGTGGAGTGGGCCATGGAGCCATGGAAATGGGCGTAGCCGGTGAGGGCGCCGGCGGCCTTGCCCTTCTTGAATATTTCGGCGGGCCAAGGGGCGGCGGCGGGTTCATTGGCATACATGGCGCCGACGCTGAGGGGGCGGACTAGTTGGTTACCACCGAGGAGTTCGACGTGGCCGTAGTATTCGCTGCGGGATTCCTGGCCGGAGCGGATGGAGTAGCCCTTGCTTTTGGCTTCGCCGGAGGGGCCGAAGGCGTATTGGGGTGCGGCGTCGATTTGGCGTTGGAGTTGGAGGAAGTTGGCGACGTTCAAGTCTTCGGCTTCGAGCCATTGGAGGAACGTCTGATTTTCGGCGACGGTGCGGGGGAGGTGGATGTGATCGTCGCCGGAGAGCCAGTTTTTGGTGGATTCGTTCCAGCGGGTTAATTCGATGTTGATGGGCTTGGTTTCACCGGGTTTGAGGGTGAACGATTGGGTGACGGGGGTGAAGAAGAGGCCGCGGTAGGCTTCGATTTTGTAATCGCCGGGGGGGAGGTCGAACGTGGCTGTTTTCGAAAGCAGGTAGAAGTGGGATTGGTCGTTGGCGGCGACTTCGAGGGTCTGCGGGTTGGGGGTGCGGCGCCAGAGGGTGTCGCGGTAGAAGAGGTCGACTTTGATGGGGAGAATGGCGTCGACGGGGAAGAGGCGGAAGGACTTTTCGGATTTCTGGAGGTAGATGCGGGTGGGGTAGTTGGAGGTGAGTTGGAGGTGGGAGAGGGTTTGGGTTTGGCGGAGTTGGGCGAGGGCAAGGGTGACGGTGAGGGCGAGGAACATCCAGAGGCGTGGCATTTGCAGGGAGTTTATCAGTTGCGAATGGCGCCGGTGTGTAATAGCATTTTCGACAACATGAAGAAAGCTTTACGATGGGCGGCGATGGTGGGGTTTGGGCTGTTTGTTGTGTTGCAGGCGGTGCCTGTTTTTCCGCGGACGAATCCGGTGGCGGCGCCATCGGCGGCGTTGCGGAACCAGGTCGAAGTCCCGGAGGAGATGGACAAGATTCTGCAACGCTCCTGTTGGAACTGCCATTCGAACGATACGAAGTGGCCGTGGTATGCCCACGTGGCGCCGGTTTCGTGGCTGATTGCGAAGGACGTGGACAAGGCGCGGGAGGTGATGAATTTCAGTTCGTGGACGGAGCAGGCGGGGAAGAAGTTGCAGTTGGCAGTGGGGATGCTGGCGGCGTCGTGCGCGGATGTGACGGTGGGGCGGATGCCGAAGCCGGAGTATGTGTTTTTGCATAGCGAGGCGATGCTGAATGAGGTCGACAAGAAAGACTTTTGCGGGTGGACACAGCGGGAGGGAAAGCGGTTGTTGGTGTTGAAGAGAAAGCTGGCGGCTGCGGCGGCTAACGGACAGTGAGGGGGACAGGGTTGGCTGGGACACCGTCGACGGTGATTTGAAGGATGGGGTTGGCGGGGAGAGCTTCGAGCAGGCGGAGGTTGATTTGATCGAGGCCGGGGTATTGATTTTGCGGGCCGGCGTAGAGGATTTCAACGGGTTGGTTGTTGAGGGTGGCGGTGATCTTTTCGTGGGCGCGGAGGCCGGTGGCGTAGAGGGTTAGGATGCCAGCGGGGGAGGCTTCCTGCGGGCCGTTGCCGAAGATGCCGGGGGCGGTTTTGGCTAGTTGCATAGCCGCGCTGGATTGGGTTTCGCCGTTGCGGACTACACGGAGGATGGCGGAACCGGGTTGGGCAGCTTCGGGGATTTGGAAGTTGATTTGGGTGTCGTTGAAGAAGGACTGGGTGATGGGGTGGGCGCGGTTGGCGGCGTCGGTCAGGGTGAGTTGGGTGTTGGCTAGATTGGCTCCGAAGAGGGTGGCGATGGAGGCGGGGGCGAGGGTGAGGGGTTGGTAGCTGGCGGCGTTGGTGACGACGGGGGCGGCGGCTAACGCTTCGGCGGATTGGCGGATGGCGGCGCAGGAATCGGCGTGTTGGGGGCAGTAGAGCTGGTAGTTTTCGGAATCGGTTTTGGCATCGTTGATGAGATGCCAGAGCATGACGCCAGAGGAGGCATGGTCATTGGTGGCGGTTTGGAGCCAACGTTGGAAGATGGCGGCGCGGGCGGGGTCGGGACCGGTTTTGCCGTATTCGCCGAGGTAGGCGACTTTGCCGTGTTGGCGGGCGATTTCTTCGTGGCGGCGGATGTAGAGGGCGGCGTCGGCGGTGTCGTTCATGCGCCAGTTGGTGGGGTAGAGGTGGTAGCTGAGGAGGTCGAGTTCGGGAATCTGGGCGAGGCGGTGGAAGCTGCAGCCATCGGAGCCGGAGACGGTGTAGCGATTGGAGAGGCCAGGGTAGAGGGACGGGTCGTCATCGAAGCCTTCGCCGCCATCGGCGATGAGGTGATTGGCGTCGAGTTGTTTGATGAACGCCGCCATTTCGGCGGTCCAGGCGAGGAGGGCGTTGGCGTTGCCGGGGTTGCGGAGTTCGTTGCCGAGTTCCCAGGCGAGGATGGCGGGTTCGTTTCGGTAGGTTAGGCCGGTGATGGTATTGCGGCGATCGATGACGGTGCGGACGTAGTTTCGATACCAGTCCTTGATGCGGGGTTCGGTGTAGAAGAGGGCGGATTCGGACTGGGTGGGCGTGCGGCCGAGGTGCCAGGCGACATAGCGGCGGATGCCGCCGTAGGCGTCCCAGTTGTTGGTGAATTTGAGGATTAAGCGGAGATTACGGGACTTGGCGAGGGCGATGGAGCGATCGAGGGCGACGAGGTTGGTTTCGTTGTAGACGCCGGGGGCGGATTGGATGGCGGCGGGGTCCAGGGCGGCGGGATGATCGTTGTGGGCGTTGGCGCGGACGACGGTGAGGCCGAGGGAGGCCATCTTGTCGTAGGTCTCTTCGACGGCGGCGATGCGGCCGTAGGCGACGTCGGCCTGGTTGTAATAGACGTTGTTGCCGTGGAAGCGGAAGGGGAGGCCGTTGAGGGTTAGAAGGGCACCCTGGCGGCGGACGAATTGGCCGTCGAGGATGGGCGGGAGTTGGCGGCCGGATTGGGGCATCGATACGCCGGTTGCGAGCCGGGGTGAGGGCGTGATGGGAGGCAGAACCCGTTGGGCGAAGGCGGGGAGCGCAATGCCCAACAGCACAACGGCCCGGAAACGCATTGGTTGATCATAGCAGGCTAACAGCAGCCGACTTTGATGCGGCGGGACTGGATGGTTTTGGAGTTATTGCAGGTTTTACTGCGCTCCTGATATTGGAAATTGGTGGAATTGGACCGGGAGCAGCGGAGGACAGTGTATTCGCAGACTGGCTGGCCGACGTTTACCCAGTTGCTCCACTTGTTGAGGCAAATGGTGATTTTCGCATTCGCCGGCGGGGGGACCGGAGTGAGGTCCGGCGTGCGGCCGGTGGGGTTATCGAAGGCGATGACGAATTTGCCGCGGGAGCGGGAGGCGACCAGCTCGCGAAATTCGATGGATCCGTTGGGACGGGCCGGGCGGATGGGGAACGTGGCGACGATGGAAGAGGGGTCGGCTGAGGCGCGAAGAACCTTGGCGGCACGAATGTCGACAATCTCGTTCTGTTCACGGGCGGCCTCCTGGGCCTGGATGAATTGGGGATTGGCGGCGAGTTCCTGGAGAAACTTGCTGGCGGCGGCGGGTTCGACGGGGACGAGTTCGGGAGGGGTCTGGCTATCGAGCGCCTGGCGCGTCAGGGGGATTACAGGGAGGAGGCGGAAAAAGTGGCGACGATTGAGAGTCATGGAGTTTACCTGGTAACTGGGAGTGCGGAGCGGAAGGAGAAATAGGGTCAAGGGTAAGCTACAATCTCCCGCATATGCGTATTTTTGCCGTCCTTGTGGCCGCCGTCGCGGCGTTGGCGCAGCCGCGCGATCCGAAGGTTTTCGAGACGCTCTCGTTTCGAGCCGTGGGGCCGACGACGATGGGGGGGCGGGTGTCCGACATCGAGGGCGTGCCGGGGAACCCCAATGTGGTTTACGTGGGGACGGGCGGGGGCGGGCTGTGGAAGACGCTGGACGGGGGGATGACGTGGGCGTCGTTGTTCGATGACAAGACCACGATTTCGGTGGGCGATTTGGCGCTGGATCCGCGGAACCCGGAGGTGGTGTGGCTGGGGACGGGCGAGGCGAACATGCGCAATAGCGTGTCGTTCGGCGATGGGGTGTATAAGTCCACCGATGGGGGGAAGAGCTGGAAGCACATGGGGCTGGCCGATACGGAGCATATTGCGCGGGTGCTGGTGAATCCGCTGGATCCGGAGGTGGCCTATGTGTGCGCGGTGGGGCACCAGTCCGGGCCGAACGAGGAGCGGGGCGTGTTCATGACTGCCGATGGGGGGAAGACTTGGCAGCGGACGCTGTTTGTGGACAACGGGCATGGGTGCGCGGATTTGGAGATCAATCCGAAGAATCCGAATGTGTTGTATGCGGCGATGTGGCGGTTTGAGAGGAAGGCTTGGAACCACACGTCGGGGAGTGAGAAGAGCGGTGTGTTTCGGTCGACCGATGGGGGGCGGACTTGGAAGAAGTTGGAGAAGGGGTTGCCGAAGTTGATTGGCCGGGTGGGGGTGAAGGTGGCGCCGTCGAACCCGTCGGTGGTGTATTTGGCGGCGGAGTCTAAAGAGGGGACGCTGTACCGTTCGACGGACGGTGGCGACACGTTCGCGGAGATGACGCGGGCGCGGGAGGTGGTGGCGCGCGGGTTTTATTATGCCGACTTGCGGGTGGATCCGGTGGAGGAGAACCGGGTGTACGCGGTGGCGTCGTTGTTGCAGATTTCAACCGATGCGGGGAAGACGTTCAAGGCGACGGCGCGGGGGATTCACATCGACTTCCACTCGCTGTGGATTGATCCGTTGAACCCGGCGCGGATGTGGGCGGGATCTGACGGCGGCATTTCGTTGTCGAACAATCGCGGGGATTCGTGGGAGAGTATTTTGAACATTCCGCTGGCGCAGTATTACGCTATTCATGCGGACAACCGGCTGCCGTTTTATAACATCACGGGCGGGCTGCAGGACAACGGGACGTGGACGGGGCCATCGCGGACGCGGACCGGTGGAATTGCGCCTTCGGACTGGAAGATGGTGACGGGCGGGGACGGGTTCTTTGCGACGGTGCATCCGGACAATCCGAATGTGTTTTTGACGGAATCGCAGGGCGGGCGGCTTTCGATGACCAATATTGAGACGGGGGAGCAGCAGGCAGTTGCGCCGCAGCCCCAGGCGGGGCGCGTGGCGGATTTGAAGTACCGGTTCAACTGGAACACGCCGATTGTGACGTCGCCACACGGCGGGCAGACTGTGTTTTTCGGCGGGAGCGCGTTGTTCCAGACGCGGAATTTTGGGCGGGCGTGGGAGCCGATCAGCCCGGACCTGACGCGAAATATCCGGGAGCGGATGAAGTCGGCGGGGGGGGCCGATCTGGTACGACAATTCGACGGCGGAGAATCACGGGACGATTGTTTCGATTGGGGAATCGCCGGCGAAGGCGGGCGTGGTTTGGGTGGGGACCGACGACGGGAATGTGCAGGTGACGCCGGACAGCGGGAAGACGTGGAACAACGTGGTGGGGAATTTGCCGAAGGAGGTGAATGAATCGTGGGTGTCGCATGTGGAGCCTTCGCGGACGAATGCGACAACGGCTTATGTAGCTTTAGATCGGCACTTCTGGGACGACTACGGGCCGCACATTTTCAAGACCACCGACACAGGGAAGACGTTTGCGCGGGTGACCAATGGGCTGCCGGCGAAGGCGTATGTGCATGTGGTGCGGGAGGACCCGAAGAATCCGCAGTTGCTGTACGCGGGGACGGAGATGGGGCTGTTTGTTTCATGGAACGCGGGCGGGAGCTGGCAGCGGCTGGCAGCGAAGAATCTGCCGAATGTGGCGATTCACGATATCGTCGTGCACGCGCGGGAGAACGATTTGATTCTGGGCACGCATGGGCGCAGCATTCTGATTCTGGACGACATTGCGGCGTTGCAGCAGCCGCCGGGTGAGGGGACGAAGCTCTATGCGCCGCGGGTGACGTACCGGTTTGCGAACCGGGGCGCGGGGGGCGGGATGGACGATGGCGGGTCGAAGGTTTTTAAGGGCGCGAATCCGCGATATGGCGCGCCGATTACATTTTCGGTGGCCGGGACGGGGACGGCGAAGGTGGAGATTGTGGATGCGTCGGGGAAGGTGATCCGGGAGGTGAGCGAGGCGCGAGAGCGCGGCGAGACGGCGCCGGCGGCGGGACTGCGGCGGCTGGTTTGGGACTTGCGGCACGAGGGGCCGAAGATTCGGCGGGCGGCGCCGGAGGGGGCGGAAGAGGGCCCGGGCGTGGCGAGGGGGCCGAAGGCGGCGCCGGGTATTTACACGGTGCGGCTGACGGTGGGGACGACGAAGTTGGAGGAGAAGTTTGAAGTTCGTTTGGACCCGGGTTTGACGGCAACGGCGGCGGAACTGCAGGAACAGTTGACGTATGGGCTGAAGGTGCGGGATATGCAGTCGGAAGTGAACACGACGCTGAAGACGATCGATGGATTGAAGGACCAGATCCGGGCGATGGAGACGCGCGGGCGGGCGGAGGCGGGGTTGCGCGGGCAACTGGGGCCGTTGGCGGATTGGCAGAAAGCGTTGGACCAGCAGACGTTGAAGATCGGGCTGCCGGCGACGGCGAACCGGTTGGAAGACGCGCCGGGGCTGGCGGAGCGGCTGGTGAATTTGGGCGGCATTATCGACGGGCCGAACGCGGCGCCGCTGCCGCAGCAGGTGGCGCATTTCGCGGAAGTAGAGAAGGAATACAACGACAATTTGCCGGGCGTGAAGGCGTTCCTGCGGGCGCAGGTGCCGGTGTGGAATGCGGTGTTGACGAAGTTGAATCTGGGCACGCTGCCTATCCCGCGCTAGGGCGGGGTAGAGTGGAGGGAATGCGATTTCTACTGGTTGTTCTGGGTGCGCTGACGTTGACGGCGGGGGAGCACTGGCCGCAGTTCCGCGGGCCGGGGGCGATGGGGGTGGCCGACGATTCGCGGTTCCCGGACAAGTGGAGTGAGACGGAAAACGTGGCGTGGAAGACGGTGGTGCCGGGGGTGGGGTGGTCGTCCCCGGTGGTGTGGGGCGACCGGTTGTATGTGACGACGGTGATTTCAAGCGGGCCGATTGAGGAGATGAAGAAGGGGCTGTATTTCGGGGGGAATCGGGGGAAGGTCACCGATGAACACCGGTTTATGGCGGTGGCGTTGGACACGAAGACGGGGAAGATTGTTTGGCAGCGGGAGTTGTTTAAGGGCGTGCCGCCGGGGTCGCGGCATTTGAAGAATTCGTTTGCGTCGGAGACACCGGTGACCGATGGGGAGCGGGTATATTTTTACTTTGCGCAGGTGGGGCTGTTTGCGTTGGACCGCAATGGGAAGACGGTGTGGACGTTGCCATCGGCGGCGGTGGAGACGCGGTATGGGTGGGGGACGGCCGCTTCGCCGGTGTTGCACCAAGGGCGGCTGTATGTGGTGAACGACAACGACACGGCGAGCTATTTGATGGCCGTGGAGGCGAAGACGGGGAAGGTGATCTGGAAGACGGCGCGGGAGGGGGAGAAGTCGAATTGGTCGACGCCGTTCATTTGGGAGCACGACGGGAAGACGGAGATTGTGACAACGGGGACGGGGAAGAACCGGTCGTACGATCTGGACGGGAAGTTGATTTGGGAGATGGGCGGGATGAGTTCGATTGTGATTCCGACGCCGATGACGAAGCATGGGCTGTTGTATCTGACGTCGGGGTATGTGGGCGATGAAAACCGGCCGGTATTCGTAATTAAGCCTGGAGCTCGCGGCGTTTTGACCGATACGTTTATTGCGTGGAAGTTGCCGCAAGCGGGTCCGTACAACCCGTCGCCGATTCTGTATGGAGATTACTATTTCACTCTGTTGGACCGGGGATTTTTGACCTGTCACGATGCGCGGACGGGGAAGGAGATTTTCGGAAAGCAGCGGATTGATCCGGCAGCGGCAGCATTCACGGCGTCGCCGTGGGCGTCGAACGGGAAGCTGTTTTTGTTGAGCGAAGACGGGGACACGTTCGTGGTTTCGGCGAGTGGGAAGTATGAGTTATTGGGGAAGAATTCGTTGAACGAGATGGCGATGGCAACGCCGGCGATTGCCGGGGATAGTTTGTACATTCGCACGGCTACGAGGATCTACAAGATTGCAAAGACTGCCGGTCATTGATATTGGGTCGGAGAACCTGTGCGCGGTGGCGCGCGAGTTTGGGAGTTTCTATTTGCAGCATCCGCTGTTCCCGGCGGAGCGATGCGCGTTTGCGATTGAGGCGGCGCGGGTGTTTTTCGCCATGCGGGGGGAGGCGAAGCGGGCGCTGGCGATCGAGGGGTCGCCGCATTTTCGCGGGTATAGCGAGATGAAAAATGAACGGGACTGGCGGGAGCAGATCCACTTTGGGAGGGAGGAGGAGGCTGTGGTGGGCGGCGCGGTTTATGACGCCTTGCGCGGGCCGAATCTGTGGCCGGCTGACCTGTTTTGGAAAGAGATGGTGATGGAGCTGATGGCCGATTTGGAGCGCGTGGGGCGGGACGTGCTGCGCCATTTCGGGGAGCTGATGGGGGAGGAAGAGCGGGCCTATTTGTTGTTGAAGATGATTCAGTATCACGCGGCGCCAGAGGGCGTGGCGCGGCCGGGGGTGGCGGCGCATGTGGATTTTAGCTGGGTGACGCTGTTGCTGCAGGACACGACGGGCGGGTTGGAGGTTTGCACGCCGGGGGGCGAGTGGATGGCTGCGGAGCCGCGGGCGGGGACGTTGTTGGTGAATTTAGGGGAGATTCTGCAGTTCGCCAGCTGCGGGTATTTCCAGGCAACGCCGCACCGCGTGACGACGGGGGCGCGGGAGCGGATTTCGCTACCGTTCTTTTTGAATCCGTCTTTGGACACGGTGGTTCCGGCGGGATTGGGCGGGGGGCACGTGCATCGCGTGTTGCGCCCGGCGCCGTTGCACTTTGGGGAGGAAGAGTGGAAGCGGAAGGGACTGGGGGTTTGGTGCGCGGAGTGTTGCTAGATATCGAAATGGGGGCCGTGGACGGGCTTGCCGCGGTAGGTGAACGTTTCGCGGGCTTCGTGTTCCTGCCAGGTGAGCGCGGCTTTTAGAGCGGTGCGAACGATTTCGGCGCGGCTGGCGGTGGGCTCGATATGCCATTTGCGGCCGGTGAAGTTGTTGACGGTGGAACGGATCTGGAGGAGATGGGCGTCGCCGTTGGGTTCGAGGTGAAAGGCGCAGTTGGGGAAACGGATATCGGCGAGGACGGCGTGGATGTCTTCGCGGTGTTGGAGGCGGGTGATGGTGTATTCGACGGCGGCTTCGGTGGTTTCGTGGACGGGGATGTGGTGCTGGCGGGCCATGGTGCGGAGGAAGATGCGGCCGCGGTTGAGATCGTCGATTTCGGGTTGATTTAGAGGGGTGTTGTAGAGGGTGGCGTTGGCGGGGATGTGGGTGATGGCGAGGGCGAGTTGGCGACCGAGGCCCATGTAATAGGCCACTTCGGCGACGGTGGCGACGCCGCGGGTTTCGGCGTTGATGACGAAGAGGAGGATGTCGGCTTCGTCTTTGGCCTGCATTTCGGCGGCTTCGCAGGTTTCGGACCATTCACCGAGGGCGAGTTGGGGGTTGTAGTAGGTGATGCCGACGGCTTCGAGGGCGGGGATGGCGATGTCGCGGCGCCAGGTGGTGAGACCGGCGGCGCCGCCGAGGAAGACTTGGGCGCGCATAGTGGTGTCGCTGAATAGACTAGCGCGGTTGCGGTGGAAATGTGGTCATCGACAGGTGTTAAACCGGCCGGTTCCAAGCTTCGTGACTAGGGTAGCGTGTTGGGGAACCAGCGGTGACGGGCCCATCGAAAGCACCGCTCACCCAGGCCAATTGCGAGCACCCAGACAATCAGGGTGACTGGTATCGCGGCCCAGCGGGAACCGGTCCAACCCAGCACCTCGGTGTAGACGAGGGTGGGGATGAGAACGTGGAAAACCAGGAGGACCAGGCACCCCACCGAGCCTAGGCCTGCTTCTTTTTCTTCTTCTGGTTGGTCTGCGGGGGCTGCCAGGATTGCCAAGGGAGAACGTTGGCGCGCTTGGCCCAGGCGTCCCATTTGGCCGACATCATTTCGACGCGGGCGGTTTCTTTGGTGGCGAGGTTGTTCAGTTCCGTGCGGTCGTTATCGATGTCGTAAAGCTCCCACTCCGTGCCGTGGCGCTTCACCAGTTTCCACTGGCCCATGCGGATGGCCTGGTTGCCTTCGTGCTCCCAATAGATGGCTTCGTGACCCTGGCGCTTCTTTCCTTCGAAGACCGGCTTCAGGCTCTGGCCTTCGAGAGGCGTGATCTTTTCGCCTTTGAACTCGGCGGGATAGGTGGCACCGGCGACGTCGACACAGGTGGCCATGATGTCGATGAGATGGCCGGGTTGATCGGTGAAGGTGTTCTTGGCCTTCACGACTTTCGGCCAGTGGATGATGAGCGGGCTGGAGATGCCGCCTTCGTGGACGAAGTGTTTATACAGACGGAAGGGCGTGTTGGAGGCGTGGGCCCATTCGGGGCCGTAGCTCTGATAGGTATCGGCGGCGCCCGGCATGACGGTGGGGTCGTTGCCGATTTTCACGTCGCGGCCGTCGAGGGTTTTCAGCGGCCGGGAGGAGGTGTTGGGATTGTTGTCGTTGGCGTTGCGCGGGGCCATGCCTTCGGCGCAGCCGCCGTTATCGGCGAGGAAGAAGATGAGCGTATTGTCGAGCTGATTCTTCTCCTTGAGCTTGGCGACGAGCTTGCCGATGCTTTGGTCGAGATGATCGATCATGGCGGCGTAGACCGCCATGCGGCGGATGTGCCAATCCTTGTTCGGGATGTCCTCCCACTTGGGCACCTCAGGAGCGCGGGGGGAGATTTCCCACTTGGACTTTACGACGCCCGTTTTCTTCTGGCGGGCGTGACGTTCGGCGCGGAGAGCGTCCCAGCCGGCCTTGTAGCGATCCTTGTATTTGGCGATGGTCGCCTCCGGCGCGTGCATGGGCCAGTGGGGGGCGGTGAAGGCCATGTACAAGAAGAAGGGTTCGGGCTTGCCGGCGAGTTCGTCGATGTACTTGGCGCCTTGTTTACCGAGCTCTTCGGTGTAATAGAAGTCGTTGCGATCGGCGCGAATGGGGGTGTTGTCGCGGGTGAGGGTGGCGGGATCCCAGAAGCTGCCGGCGCCGGCGATGGTGCCGTAGTATTTTTCGAAGCCGCGCTGGAGGGGCCAGTTGTGATTGTCGGCGGTTTGCGGGGTGACGTGCCACTTGCCGCACATGGCGGTGCGGTAGCCGGCGGTGCGGAG
Organism: Bryobacteraceae bacterium; assembly: GCA_044358225.1. GTDB lineage: Bacteria > Acidobacteriota > Terriglobia > Bryobacterales > Bryobacteraceae. The sequence goes on from JBIKOG010000012.1 coordinate 16,008, forward strand.
GACTTCGGCGATGGTGACGGAGGAGCGATTGAGGTCGCCACGGTAGCCGGGGCGGTTGTAGTCGTTCATCATGTGGCCGATGCCCGCCTGGTGAGGGTAAAGGCCGGTCATGAGCGAGGCGCGGGTGGGGCAGCAGCGGGCTGTGTTGTAGAACTGGCTGAAGCGGAGGCCGTTTTTGGCGAGGGTGTCGAGCGTGGGAGTAGCGATTTCGCTGCCGTAGGGGCCGATGTCGGAGAAGCCGAGATCATCGGCCATGATGAGAATGATATTGGGCCGGGGAGCGGTGGCGGCTTTCAGGGAGAGGGCGGCCGAACCGAGGGCCGCGCGAAGGAACTGGCGTCGCTGCATCGCGACTAGTGTACGGGATTCAGGCGGTTTGTTGCAGGTCGAGGAGGAAATCGAACCAGTGATCGAGGTCGCCTTGTTCGCGGAGGACCGGAAGGATTTCGCGCATGAGGTCGGCGTGGGGCGAGTCCGGGCGATAGATGCCGAGACAGGCGGCCATGCGGAACTCTTCGATGAAGTCGGGGAGGCCGCCGGCTTGGGCGACGGCAAGGGCGGTGTCGATCCAGGAGTTGATGGAAGGAGGCGTCATCAGAGACATCATACCTAGCGGAACGGAGAAAAAAGTTCGGTGGTGAAGTACCGTTCCATCCGGTCCGGAAAGACGGTGACAACGCGGGCGGCTGGGCCGAGCGATTTGGCGATCGTCTGGGCGGCGAAGTAATTCAGACCCGAACTGGGTCCGACGGGAAACCCGCGGGCGATGAGTTGACGGGTTACTTGAATGGCATCTTCGTCGCGTACTTCGACCGTTACCAAAGTGGGCATTTCGGCCGGCTTGAAGATGGTGGAGACGGAATCGACAACACCAGGAATGCGGGAGGAGAAGCTACAGCATTCGACTTCGGAGGCGCCGTTCAGTTGGATGGGGCGCGCGAGGACGGGACGGACGGGAGATCCGGTTTCGCGGAGCCCTTGGTAGAGACCGACCAGCGTGCCACCGGTGCCGACACCGCTGACGACCGCGTCGACGGCGCCACCGGGGATTTGCTCGGCGATTTCACGGGCGGTGGTGGAGGCGTGGGCTGTGGCGTTCTCCATGTTTTGGAATTGGCGCGGGAGGAAGCAGTTTTCTTCGGCGGCGAGGCGTTCGGCTTCGCGGATGGCACCGTGGATGCCGTCCTCTTTGGCGGTGAAGCGAACGCGGCCGCCGTAGGCGCGGATCATCAACACGCGTTCGTTGCTGACGCCTTCGGGCATGCAGGCGGTGAAGGTGAGTCCGAGCTGGGCGCAGGCGAGGGCCATGGCGATGGACGTGGAACCGGAGGACGCTTCGACAACCGTGTCACCGGGTTGGAGACGGCCTTCGCGCCAGGCCTTGCCGAGGATGTAGCGGGCGATGCGGTCCTTGGTGGATCCGCTGGGGTTGAGGAATTCGAGCTTGCACCAGATGGGCGTGTCGGAAGGGGAGAGCGAAACAGGCGCAAGGGGCGTGGGCGCGAGGGAATGGAGGTAGAAGTTCGTATCGGGTAAGCGACGGATCACACTGCTAGGGTAGCTTCCTTATAGACAACTTGTCCCTAGTTCTGGCATTCTGGCCGGGGATGAAACAACGAAGGTTGGCGGCGGCGGGAAATGTGCTGATGGCGATCGGCACGGTGCAGGTGGCGGGGGCGTTGTACTTTTGCTGGAAGGGCGGGCTGGACGGTATTCTGAGCCCGGTGGCGGCGGTAGCCGCGGTGTGGCCGGTGGCGGCGCTGTTGGTGTTTTTGGGCGGACGGTTGCGGAAGGTCGCGGTCTAGTCCTCGTCTTCCTCTTCAGGCACGGGCTCTTCAGGCACGGGCTCTTCTGGCACGGGCTCTTCTGGCACGGGTTCGGGCTGGCCGGACTGCTGAGCGAGTTGGGAGAACCAGCCGTTGGAGGCGATGAGTTGATCGGGAGTGCCTTCTTCGGTGACCTGGCCGTCCTTCATCACGTAGACGTAATCGGCTTCCTTCAGCATGGTGTAGCGGTGGGCGATGATGAGCGTGGTGGGGCGGGGATTGAGATTGAGCAGGGATTGTTTGACTTCGAGTTCGGTGGCGTAGTCGAGGTTGGCGGTCGCTTCGTCGAGGACGAGGAGGCGGGGATTGTCGGCGAGGATGCGGGCGATTTGCAGGCGCTGGCGTTCGCCGACGGAGAGGCCAACGCCGTTCTCTCCAATCTCGGTTTCCAGGCCTTCGGGCAGGCGTTCGAGGAGGCGGCTGAGGCCTGCCGCGTGGGCCGCTGCTAGCACCTCCTCGTTGGTGGCGGTGGGGCGTTTGTATCGGATGTTGTCGGCCAACGTGCCGCGGAAGACGGCGCCATCGGTGGCCACCACGCCAATGGCGCGGCGGACCGGGGCGGGGCCGGTTTCGGCGATGGAATGGCCATCGATTAAGATCTCGCCGGAGTTGGGTTCGAAGAGTTTCAACAGCAGATCGGCGGTGGTTGTTTTGCCGGCGCCGGAAGGCCCGGCGAGCGCCGTTGTCTTGCCGGGTTCAAGGATCAGATTCAGCCCCTTGAGGACTTCGCGATCAGGAACGTAGCCGAAACGGACGTTGCGGAATTCGACGCGGCCGGGGCCGGGGGCGAGGTCGGCGCCGGGGGCTTCGGTGGGGCCTTCGTCGCGGAGGCGGATGGCGCGAGTAAGGGAGATGAGATGTTGCTGGAGGCTGACGGCGATGCTGTTGAGGGAGTCAACGGGGGCAAAGAGACGGTCGAGATAGGCGGCGAACATGACGACATCGCCAGGGGTGAGTTGGTGACGGAGAACGAGCCAGCCGCCATAACCGAGCACCATGGACTTGCTCAAATTGCTGAGGGCGCTTTGCCAGATGTAGTAGCGATGGGCGGTGCGAATGCGTTCGACGTAGACGCCGTAGGCGTAGTGGGCTTCGCGATCGAGCCGTTCCTCTTCGCGAGCTTCGGCGCCGGAGAGCTTGACGGTTTTGACGTTGGCCAAGGCACCGGTGATGCGGGCGGAGATGTTTTCCCAGAGCTCGTAATAGGGTTCGAGGCCGGTCTTCATGCGGAGGGCGGAGCGGCGGGCGATCCACAGATAGAGCGGGAGCATGGAGAGGGACACGAGCGCCATCTCCCAGTTTTCGGAGAACATGATGGCGCAGATGCCGACCAGGCGAATGGCTTCGGGCGCAATTTGCTGGGAGAAGGCGTGGACGACGGGGGCCAGTTGATCGGACTGATCGATGCGCTTGGCGATGCCGGCGCTGGCGCGGCGGGCGAAGAAAGAGGTGGGCAGGCGGAGGACGTGACCGAATGTGGAGACGATGAGATTGGCCTCCATGGTGCTGGCGACTTTGGCGCCGTAGTAGTCCGAACGCAGGGAGAAGAAGTAGCCGATAACCGAGATGAAGAAGAGCAGGACGACGGACTGGACGAGGGTGGTGAGGGTTTGATCGGGGGTTTGCGGGGCGAGGATTTGCTGGGTGGTGGACTGATCGACGAAGAGGCCGGCGACGGCGTTGATGGCACGGCGGTAGACGAGGGGTTGGAGGAGATCGGCGGCGGTGGCAAGGAGGGCGAAAAGGCTGATGACCGCGAACTGGCCTTTGTGATTCTTGGCCAGGCGGAGGAGGGTCTTTATCACTCCCTGGAAAGGCTGCGGGGCGGTTTCAGCGGGCACACTTTAGTTTAGTGTCCGAAAGGCGTGGATTGTGCCCCAAACCTCGCATACACTATCGGGTATGTTTTCCCGGCGAAGTCTACTTGCGGCGCCGCTGGCTGGCGCGTTAATGGCGAAGGCGCGTCTGATTATCGACACGCACTTAGAGGTTTGGACGGACGACCCGCGATTCCCGTTCGCGCATCCGGAGCGGCCGGATCTGAAGCGCGTGGCGGTGCAGGGGCCGATTGAAAATCAAGTCGAGCAGATGAAGGAGTTCGGGCTGAAGTACGCGGTGCTGGTGACGCCGCGTTACTACGGCTGGAACCCGTTGTATACGTCCTACGCGTTGCGCAAGTATCCAAAGTTGTTTGTGGCGCATGGGTTGATTGATCCGCTTGACCCGAAGGTGCACGAGCGGCTGCGCTATTGGGTGAAGGAGCACGGGTTTCAGGGCATGCGGTTTAGCCCGATCTATCATCCGAAATCGACGTGGCTGAATTCGAAGGAACACTATCCGCTGTGGAAAGAGGCGGAGAAGCTGGGGGCGGTGTTCAACTACTACATCCTGCCGCACCAGATGCCGATGTTGGAAGAGATGTGCGGGCGGTTTCCGGGTGTGAAGGTGGTAATCGATCACGCGGGGAAGCCGGACTTGAAGTTGGCCGATCCGTGGCCGGAGTTCAAGAAGATGTTCCGGTTGAAGAAGTTCAAGCAGGTGTGGATCAGCAACTCCGAGCCGTACGAGATGACGGAGTTGAAGAAGTATCCGTACGAGGATACCTGGCCGTTTTATAAGGCGATCTATGAAGAGTTTGGCGGGCGGCAGCTCATCTGGGGCACGGGATATCCGCGGCCGCGTTGGGAACTGCCCATGGATAAAGAGTTGGAGTTCGTAGACAAATACTGTTCGTTCTACAGCGAAGCCGACCGGGCGCTGATGCTGGGTGAAAACGCGTTACGCATCTGGAGGTTTCCGAAATGAGAGTTCTGATTTCGACGCTATTGATTGGGTTGGGCTGCGCTGCCCAGCCGGCTGTGCGGATTGACACGCAACAGTCGCCGCCGACGTGGGCGCTGTTGGAACGGGAGCTATTGAAACAGAGTTCGCTGGCGTGCGACCGGTTCGCGGGGAAGTATCTGGACTCCCGCGGCTACCTGATGCATACGCCGCGGTGGGGCACGCTGGACGGGCCCGACGACGCTATTGAGACCTTCTACAACTGGACGTTGCTGCACGCGCTGGGAGGGTCGGACTCGGTATTGGCGTCGTATAAAAAGGCGCTGGAAGGGCATCTGCTGCAGTACAAAGAAATGCGAACGGTGAAGACGAAGATCGCCGAGAACGGGGCGTATCACAAGGAATTCATCACGCAGTCCGACTGGTTCCACACGGGCGAGGGCATGCGCGGGTTCATGTTCCAGGGCTTGTCGGACCCGAACGATCCGGTGTTCCGCGCTCGGATGAAGCGATTCGCCGGGATGTATATGAACGAGGATCCGGAGGCGCCGAACTACGATCCGAAGCAGAAGATTATCAAGAGTATCTGGACCGGATCGAAGGGCCCGATGCTGCACAAAGCCACGACATATGACTGGGTGGGCGATCCGGTGGCGGGGACGTTTCATTTGCTGCACGGCAAGCAGGGGCGGGGCGGGATGGTGGACCTGATGTCGGTCTACGACACGATGCTGGCGCACTGCGCGGAGTATCTGGACAGCGTGGGCGATCATCCGTTGAACCTGGCGGCGACGGGCTTGGCGACGAACGCCTACATGCTGACGGGCGATAAGAAGTACAAGAACTGGGTGCTGGAATATGTGGGCGCGTGGAAGCAGCGCACGGATGCCAATGGCGGCAATATCCCTACGAATATTGGGCTGAACGGGCAGGTGGGCGGCGAGTATGGCGGCAAATGGTACAAGGGCACGTACGGCTGGAACTTCACGATCTACGACGGCGAAATTGAAAAGATGGCGCATCGCAACACGTTCGATGCCGGTTCGTGGCCGGGCTTCGGGAATGCGTATTTGTTGAGCCGCGGCGATTCCGGGTTCGTGGCGACGCTGCGCAAGCAGATGGAGAATCTGTACGCGAACAAGAAAGTGGTGGATGGGAAAACGATGTTGCCGACCGGCTTCGGCGATCCGCGAGGCCACAAATACACGGGCGGAAAAGAGGAGTGGTACAACTGGACGCCGAACCTGTTTACGAACCGGTTGACGGAGATTTATTTGTGGTCGATGGACCCGAAGGATCGCGAGAAGTTCGCGGGCGATGGGTGGGTCTCGTTCCTGGAGGGCAAGGACGCCGGGTATCCCGAGCGGGCACTGCGCCAAGATCTGAAGTTCGTTCGGGAGCAGATGCAGGAGATTGAAACCGACGATACGTCGGCCGATACGCGCCTTGCCGATTACCTGATGGGCCAGAACCCGGCGGCAACCGATGCGCTGTCGAAGTTGACGCTGGGCTCGTATCTGACTGGCAACATCTGGACGTTGCACGCGCGCGTTCGCTACTTCGATCCGGTGCGGCGGCGCAGCGGGCTGCCGGAAGATGTGGCGGCGCTGGTGGATGGATTTACAGCGGATACGGTGTCGGTTCGCTTGGTGAATGTGAGCTCCGTGGAACCGCGGACGGTGGAGGTGCAGGCGGGCGCTTACGGGGAGCATCAGATCATTTCGGCAACAGTGGGCGGCAAGACGGTGCCGGTGAACGGACCGGTGTTGACAGTGAAACTGGCAGCTGGCGCCGGGGACCGTGTGGAGTTGCGCGTGAAGCGGTATGCGAACGAAGCGACACTGCGGCAGCCTTGGGACCGCGAATAGGGATAGAGTAGAACGGATGAATCAGAAGCGTTGGTGGGTCGTCCTGTGGCTAAGCCTCGGCATGGTGATCGCGTATACGGATCGGGTGAACCTGACGTCGGCGATGCCTGAAATTGGAAAGGCGCTGCAGCTTGATGAGGAGCAGCAGGGCATGGCGATGTCGGCCTTTTTCTGGACGTACACGCTGGGGCAGATTCCTGCCGGCATTTTGGTGGATCGGCGTGGCGTGCGGTTGCTCTATACGGCGGGCATTGTGCTGTGGAGTGTCGCATCGGCATTGACGGTATTTGTTTCCGGCTTGTGGGCCTTGGTGGCGACGCGACTGGTGGTCGGCCTGGGTGAGAGCGTGGTGACGTCGTCGTCGCTCCGCTACATCCGCGAACATTTCGCCGAGAAGGAACGGGGCTTCGCGGTTGGCGTCTACATGACCGGGACCAAGATCGGCCCGGCGGTGGGGTTGCCGCTGGCCGCTTATCTGGTTGCGACGCAGGGCTGGCAGGCGATGTTTCTGATGATGGGTGTCGGCAGCTTGCTGTGGCTGGGACCGTGGCTGACGTGGGTGCGCAAGGACGATCCGGCAGCCATGGCGGCGACAAGCGGAACGAAAGCGAAGAGCATCAAACTCGGCGCCGCGTTGAAGAGCCGCGTGATGTGGGGCATCATCCTGGGCACCTACTGCTATATGTACTTTGTCTATTACTGCATGACCTGGATGCCGCAGTATTTCCAGAAGACGCACGGCATGTCGATCGCGAAATCGAACTGGTTCGTGGGCGTCTCATTTGGCGGGATGGCGCTGGTGGCCGCGATTGGCGGCTGGGCGGCGGACCGGTTGATTGCGCGCGGCATGAACGCGATTGCGGTGCGCCGGGCGTTCACGGTTGCCGGCTTCCTGATGGCGGCGTTGCAGACGTTGAGTGTGTTCACCGACTCGAAGGAGTTGATGATCGGGCTGACGGTGGCATCGTTGTGTGGCCTGGGCCTGGCGACGGCGAACTATTGGGCGCTGACACAGACACTGATGCCGGGCGCGGTCCCCGTGGCGATTCAGAACACGGCGGCCAATCTGGCGGGCAGTGTGGCGCCTTGGCTGACGGGATGGATGATCAAGCAGACGGGCAGTTTCGACGCCCCGATTAAGGCCGTTGGCTTCTGGCTGATGCTGGGAATCTTCGCCTATATGGTGATGGTCAGGCGGAGCGAAGATCCTTCACGAGCTGCGTAGCGGCGGCTTTTAGCAAGGCTACGTCGGTACCAGCGGTGAGGAAGCGGAAGCCCATGTCGCGGTAGTGCCGTGTGGTGTCGACGCTCGGGAGCAGAATGCCGGGAGTGCGATTGTACCGGCGCGCGGCGGCGAGCGTCTTGTCCAATGCGCCCAGGAAAAGCGGATGGTCGTACTGGCGAAAGATGCCCAGGCTGGTGGAGAGATCCATCGGCCCGACAAACAGCACATCGACACCCTCGACAGCCGCGATCGCGTCGACGTTTTCTACCGCCTCAGCGCTTTCGATCTGGATGATTGTCAGCAGGTTTGTCTTCGATTCGCTACGGTAGTCATTGAAATGTGTGCCGTAGCCGGCGGCGCGAACGATGGTGGCCACGCCGCGGACGCCATCGGGCGGATAGCGCATGGCGGCGACGCAGGCGGCGGCCTCCTCGGCAGTGTTCACGCGCGGAAACATGATGCCCTGGACGCCGAGATCCAGCAGGCGATGCACGCGTTGCTTCTCATGGGATTCCACGCGCACAACGGGAATAGACTGCGTGGCCTGCAGCGCGTGCAATTGCGAGAGAATGTCCCGCTCCGAGCCCATGCCGTGCTCCAGATCGATGATGACGAAATCGAATCCGGCAAGCCCCATCAACTCCGTGTTGACGGGATATCCAGTGGAGATGAACGAGCCCATGAGGGTGTCGCCCTGCGCGAGAGTATCCCAACGATTCTTCATTTTTCAATCACCTGTCGCGCCACGAAGTAGCGCTGCAGTTTCTCTTCATTGATCACATAACCCAGCCCCGGTGTCGAGGGCAGTTCAATCCGCCCATCGAGCACCTCCAGAAACGGATCCATTAAGTCGTCGCGGAACCAGCGCAGGCTCGCTTCCACGTCGGTGGGGTAGTCGCACCCCGCCAGAGCCGACATCGCCGCGCCTTGCGCCTGCCCAATGCCCAATTCCGGCATCGTGCCGATCCAGATCGACAGCCCCAGTTCCAGGCAGCGGTTGTAGATCGCCAACGCATTCCGGAAGCCACCGACGCGTTGAATTTTGATATTCGCAATCCGGAACGAGCCCAGTTCCGCCGCCCGCTCCAGCGCCGCGAACGTCTCCAGACTTTCGTCTAAACAGATCGGTGTTTTGATCTGCGCCTGCAGCGCGGCGGAGTCTTCCAGAGCCTCGCCCAGCAACGGCTGCTCATACATCCGAAGCCCGTATTCATCGAGCTTCTGATAAACCGCCAAGTCCGCCAACGTGTACGAAGCGTTCGCATCGGTCATCAACGGAATGTCGCCGAACCGCGCTCGCACGGCCTGGACCAACTCCACATCGTGCCCAGGGCAGATCTTGATCTTGACGCGCGTGTACCCATCTGGCAGGTACTTCGCAATCGTGGCCAGTAGTTGTTCCGTGGAGTCATACAGCCCGACGGCAAGCCCTGACTCGGCGTAGTCGCGAGTGGCCCCCAACAGGCGGTGCAACGGCACTCCCTGGCGTTGCGCCTCGATATCCCACAGCGCCGTTTCCAGGCCGACTTTGGCAAAGTTGCTGCCGGGCTGCGAGTCAATCCAGGCGCTCGCGGCATCCAGGCTTTCGAACTCCCGCCCGACAATGGCGGGGCATAACGAACCGGTCAACTGCTGCCAGCACGAATCCGGCGTATCAGCGGAGTAAAAGCTGCCAGCCATCGGCGACGACTCGCCGTAGCCGGTCAGCCCGTCCGATTCCACGGCGACAACGATACCGTCCTTCTCCGCCACTTCGCCATTCGAAATGCGAAACGGCTCGCCGAGCGGGATGCGGACGTGAGTGAGAGTGATTCGATCAATTCGCATGGGGCAGTTGGCGGATCCAGTCTTCAATGAGTTTTGCACCGGCGGTATCGACGCGGTTGGTGCTGGTGGGTGGCATCTGATATTCGCCGCGCCGGGTGATGCGGCGGTAGAGGACAGATCGATCCGGCGAACCTGGATTCACCAGCTTCGCGCCATCGATCCCCAGCGTCTCGTGCGTCGGCGAAACAGACACAATACCGGCCTTTTCAAGCGGTGTCCGATAGCCTAATTCCATCGGCGAATTGCCGCCGCCGTCGGCCACATGGCACATGGCGCAGTTCACCTGCAGATAGGTTTTCGCGCGGAGGTTGATGTCCGCTTTCGCATCGAGCGGATCCGGATAGGTGGGCAACTCCTTTGCCGGAAGCGGCTTCGTAAACAGGCCCATTTGCGCATAATTCTGCATCTGATGCGAGCGGTTCATCTGCCCCGTCGTGAGCCCAAGTACGAACCCTGCCGCACGCGAATGGCAGAACATACACTCATTGCGGCTCGGGTAGTGCCACGCCTGCTTGCGGACTTTCCCGTTCGCCTCTTTTACGGTGTAGCTCTTGTCCAATCCGCCGGCAGCCACCAGCGTCGCATCCGACTGATCTTCATTCCAGACGTAGGAGTAACCCACCCAGTGGTTCTCCTGCTTCACCACGATGCGCGTTTCAATGTACTTGCGCGAAGCGGCGTTGCCCTCTTCCATATCGAGCGAGAACGACTTCACCGTCACCGCTCCATCATCGAACGCCCAAGCCACATCAGCCTTCTCATCGAAGGTGATCTTCGCCGCCGGCGGCATGGCAATGAACCGTTCCTTGTGCGCGCCGTCAGACCAAAACGGCGCGTTGATCGTGTACGGAATCACACCCGCCGCGATCTTGTGGCCGCGTACTTTTTCAAACAGTCCGGTCTGGCTCAGCTTGCGCGGGAACGCCGGGCGCGGCGCCTCCGCCGGCCGCCGCTCTAATTCATAGATCTCTCCCGTGCCGTAATCCAGCGCGTAGAAGGACCCGTCGCGGCCCACGCCAAAACTCGAAATCTTCACGTTGCTGTCAAGCAATTCCTTATGCCAGGTCACCTTCTTCGTTCCCTGGTTATAGCGCAACCCCCACATCTTGCCGTACTCGTAGTCGCCGTAAATATAGGCGCCCTTCAACTCCGGAAACTTGTCGCCCTGGTACACGTAGCCGCCGGTGATGGAACGGCACTCGGTGTGATGATGCTCCACGATCGGGTTCGTAAACGGCGTTGGCCCCTTCTCCGCATTGGGGTGAAAGGGGTGCGAACCTTCGCGTACGCTCCACCCGTGATTGCTCCCTTTGTTGGAGATTTCGATCATTTCCCAGATATCCTGGCCGACATCGCCAACCCACGGCAGACCGCTCTTCGGATCGAAACTGAAGCGCCACGGATTGCGATAGCCGTACGCCCAGATCTCCGGCCGCGCGCCGGGCGTGTTCACAAACGGATTGTCCTTGGGGATGCCGTAGTTGCGCCCCGGGGCCGGATGATCAATATCGAGGCGCATCATCACACTGTGCAGATCGGTCAGGTTCTGGCCGGAGTTATTGACGTCCGATCCGCTGGTGCCGTCGCCGGTGGAAACGTACAAGTGCCCATCCGGTCCCACGATCGCCTCACCGCCGTTGTGCCCACCGGAAGGCCACTCGATGATCGTGGTCTTCGACGCCGGGTCCAACCGCGGCGGATTGCTGCCACGAACCATCGTGTAGCGGTAGATCTGGCTCATTTGGCCGACCCGCGCCTCCAGCTTGTTATCCGCGTGGCTGAACACGAACACCTGTCCGTTCTCCGCGTATTTTGGGTGAAACGAGAACGCCGAGATCCCGCGGCCCAGATCCAGAAACAGGTCCTTCTTGCCCGTTGCGTCCTTGGGCTGGAAGCTGTAGATCAGCCCATCATACTCGGCCACGAAGAGCCGGTCCGACAATGGATCCTGGGCGATAAACACCGGCCCCTTGAACTTCACCTGCGGAAACGCGCGAGCCAGACGGAACGGCGACGGCGGATCCGGAGCCCCCACCAATCGCGACGTCGTCCAGGGAACGCGCTGTGGCGCCGCCGGTTGCGCGGTGCCGAAAACGGCGGCAAACAGAAAGAGGGAAAACCATCTCATATTTTGGAATCCAGTAGTTTCTTAGGCGCGCGCCGGAGCCACGCAGTCCGAAGCGCAGCTTCGAGGATATCTGGTTTCACAGCAGCCAGGCGCACCAGCGTCGCCCCCTGCCGTCCCCAGGCGTTCGGAACGGCAGAGAAGATTTCCGGCGCATCGGCCAGCATCCCTTCCTGCTGGGCGGGGGTCAGCAGTAGAACGCCACAGCCCTGGTTTTCATAGGCCAACGTCGCGTAGATCTTCCCGCCAACACGGAAGTCCACCACCCCGTGATGCGTGCCCTCCGTCGCCTCCGGCAACCGCAGCGCAAGCTCTCGAAACCCAGCGGCCGTCATGCGCCACCCTTCAACTCCAAACCGCGCATGGTGCCCGTGGAACTGGCGAACTTGTCCGCGGGAATCCCCATTCGCTGCAACATGCTCACAAAAAGATTCGGCAGCGGATAGTTCCGATTCGGGTCGAAAGCCAGGTGTTGCCCGTGCTGAAAACCACCGCCCGCCAGGAGCACCGGCATGTTCGTGGTCGTGTGCTTATTGGCGTCGCCGAAGTTGCTGCCGTAGAGCACCATGCTCCGGTCCAAGAGCGTTTCCCCGCCCTCGCGAACGCCCTTCAACTTACCCAACAACTCCCCCACCAATCGCATGTGCCAGGTGTCGATCGCCTCCAGTTGCTTCAGCTTGCTTTCGTTCTTTCCATGGTGCGAAAGGTTGTGATATCCATCGGTGATTTCAACGCCCTTCACATCAATCGCCGGGGAATTCGAACTATCCAAAAACAACGTAATCAACCGCGTGGAATCCGTCTCAAACGCCAGTCGCGCCAAGTCGTACATCACGCGCGTCTTCTCCATATACGCCCGGCTGTTGTCCGGATCCTTCGGCGCCGGCTCTGTCGTTTTCGGCTTCGGCTTCCGCTCCCACTCCTGCGACAACACCATCCGCCGCTCCAACTCCCGCACGCCTGTTTCGTACTGGTCCAACCGCGCCCGGTCTTGCGCGCCCAACGTCTGCTTCAATCCACCCGCGTGCGAGGCCACCGAATCCAGAATGCTCTCGCCCAGTTTCAACCGCGCCACCTGGCGCTCCACTTCCTCCGCCGAACCCTGCAGAAACAGCCGCTGATAGACCTTCGCCGCGCTGTCTTCGCACCCGATCATGACGCCCGCGCCCGTCCACGTTAAGCTGCGCTGCCCCTTGTTCACATTCACGCCCAACGTGATGGAAGGAAAGCGCGTCTGCACGCCGATGCGGTCCGCCATGAATTGATCCAGCGAGATGGAATTGCGAAACCCACCGTTCGCCGGATGCGGGGCCGCCGTCAGAAAACAGACCTCGGAAGAATGGCTGCCGTCCACGTCCGGATGCGAGACGCCGCTGAACACGGTGAACTCATCGCGATACGGCTCCAGCACTTTCAGGTACGGGGAAAGCTCATAACCGCGGCCCGGCTTGGCAGGAAAGAAGCCGCCCGGCAGCAGGCCCAGATTATTGCAGACGGCGAGCATCCGGCGCGGCGCCGGCGTGTTCTGCGCCTCTAACCAGGGCAGCGCGAAGGAGACACCGGCGGCGCGAAGAAGATGACGGCGGGAGAGTGGTTTCATGGCTTATTTGTGGGTAAACAGTTCGCTCTGGACGATCTGGTGAATGAGGGTACGCAACCCGTATCGGTCCTTCTCGGCGGCAGAAAGTATACGTTCCACGGCAGCGCGGTCCCCAAAGGAAACCGGTGCGCCGGTGGCGTAGGTGATCAGTTGCGAAGTGGCGTTCCGGGCAATCTGCCGCTCGTCTTTGAGCAACAGTTTCTTCAGCCCAATGATGTTCTGAAACCCAGGGCCGGAGGCGTCCACCGGCTGCCCGTTTTTGAACGTAAAGGCGTGGCCATTCTTGCCAATTCCCTGCACCTTATCACCGGTTTCAGTGGATCGATACCGCTCCCGCCAGCCACCCAGCACATCGAAATTCTCCAACGCAAAACCGGGCGGATCGATCTTGTTGTGGCAACTCGCGCAGCCCGGATTGTCGCGATGTTTATCCAGCTGCTGGCGGATCGTCGTCGCCCCGCGCGTGTCCGGTTCCACGGCGCCAACGCCGGGCGGAGGAGGAGGCGGCGGGTCCCCCAGAATCCGCTCCATGATCCAGGCCCCACGCAGCACCGGCGAGGTCGTCGTGCCGTTCGCAGTGACCTTCAAAACGCTGGCCTGCGTCAACAGCCCGCCGCGCACGCTATCCGGGGGCAGTGTCACCTGCCGCAGCGCCACGCCATCGACGGGCAGCAGCCCATAGTGCCGCGCCAAATGCGAGTTGAGCATCGTGAAATTGGAATCGATCAACGTCGACGACGGCAGGTTCTTCCGAATCGCATGGTGGACAAACAGCTGCGTCTCCCGCAAAGCGGACTCCGTTAACAAATCGTCCAGATAGTAGTCCGGATACAACGTCTGGTCCGGCGTCGTGTCGTTCAACTTGCGCAGGTCCAACCAGTAGTCCAGGAACGCATCAACAAAGACCCGCGACCGCGCATCGTCCAACAACCGGTCCGTCTGCGCACGCAGCACCTCCGGATCCAGCAACGCCCCCTGCGCCGCCAGCATACGCAGGCGCCGGTCCGGCGGTCCGTTCCACAAGAAGTACGATAGCCGGCTGGCCAGCGCATGCGCATTCAACTTCCCCGGTTCTTCTTCCATATACAGGAAACCCGGCGAGCACAACACCGCCACGTATCCCGCGATCATCGCCTCCGAAAGATTCCCCGGCTGCGCCTGAATAATCTGCAGATACCGCTGCACCTCCGCCTCCGCGGGCGGCCGCCGGTACGCCCGCGCCATGAAGGCCCGCAGCAACTTCTCCGCATCGCGCTTGGAACCGGCCTGACCCGGGTCCAAGTTGCTGAACATACGCCGCACGCCGAGCCGCGAAGCGGCGTTGGCAACCGGCCCAGCCACCTCCATCCACCGATAAGCAACGCCCGGCATGCCTTCCTTCGACGCCTCCGGGCTCCCCGTGAACCCGGGCCGCGAACGGAACAGCCGCGCCGCGTCCGGCAGGATCATCTCTCCCGGCAACAGGTCCACGTCCAACTCATGCATCGCCGGGTCCGGACTCACGTCAAACGATCCCAGAAGCCGCTTCTCCCCGCCGCGGCTCAAGGCATAAATAGTCACAGGCTCCGAGGTGCGTCCCTGCGAAGTCAGCTCCCGATTCGGGCGCCACCAGGCCGGCCGCGTCTTGTGCCCTTCCGGCCCATATATGGTGTGAATCCAAATCGAATAGGCGCTGAACCGGAGCCGGTATCGTCCGCCAGCCGGCGCCACGAACTGATCAAAGTGATGTTCGTTCCCAACATAGTTGCTCGCCGGCGTCGCAAACGCCTCCAGCTCCCGCGTCTTCGGATCCGCCTCGCCCACCGTGATCGGCGCCCGCTCATGCAGCACCTCCGGTTGCGCTTCGAACCCCAACACCGGGATCGTCGCGCGCTCCGGATGCGTGTTGAACGAGCTGTACCGCATCCGGTTCAGGAACCGTTTCTGCTCCCGCGCGAAATAACGCTTCGTCGTCTCCGGCTGCTGCGCCGCGGCCAGAACCTGCCGCATCGCCTGCTCCGCCGTCTCCATGTAACGCGCCATCTGCACGTGCGAAACATCCAGCGCCTGACCCACTTTATTGAAGCGGTTCACAACGCCGTCCTCCGGCAACGAATCCCGCAACTGCAACCACGGCGCGGCCAGCAGATCGCGAATGGTGTTCTCGTATTCGTATCGGTTCAGCCGCCGCAACACGGCCCGCCCCTGCTTCGCCGCCAGGGTCTGTTGATGCGCAGCCAGAGGCGCTCCCAGCGCGGCCAGAAACGGCTCACGCCCGCCAACGGACTTACCGCCCGGCGGCATCGCCCCGGATCTCACCGCGTCATAAACCCGCACCCAACGCGAAAAGGTGTTCACATCATCCAGCGCGAATGGCAGCGCAGAAACATCCAAGCCGCCCGGCGCCGCAGCACCACGATGACAGCCGGCGCAGTTCTTATCCAGGAAGGCGCGCGCATCCGGCGGCATCTCTCCGGCGAATGCAGCTGCAGCAAAAAATAGCAGAAACAAAGGCACGATGCCGCAGTGTATCAAAGACCCGGGTGGAGCCAGGAGCGCGCCCATCGCGCCGCCCCTGGCCGGGTATCAGCCTAACTCCACTTCAACAATGCGTTGCAAGGCCGCGTCAGCGGATGCTCGAAGTGGTTGCTCGAGATCCGGAACGCACAGCCCAGGCGCCCAGTCTGCGTCGGCGCGTAGTTGCAGCCGAACGCCCACGCGGACCCCATCTGCTCCATGGCCGGCAACGAAACGATCTCGGTATCTTCCAGCGCTCCCGCGGAATCGATACGCCCGACGACAGCCTCAACCCGCACATCGGTCGGCACCAGCCCAGCCAACTCCACCACCGCCCGCATCGGCATCGGCTGCCCGGAAAGCACCGGCCCGTGCGGTGCGCCGCTCAACTCGACGAACCGAACATGCGGCCATGCCGCCTGCACCTGTTTGTCCCACGTCGCGCGGTTTCGGCTGCGCGTGAAATTATCACTGCGCGTCTCAGCCCGATAGTCGTGCGCAGGATTGTAGAGCAACCGCGAATAATCGTCCAGCATGCGCCGCGCATCGTACTGCGGCGTCAACGCCTTGATCGACTGCTTCATCCGCTTCACCCATTCCACTGGCACCTCATCGGCGCGCGCGGCGTAATAGAGCGGAACAATCTCGTTCTCCAACAGCGAAAGAACCGACGAATTGTGGATCTCGTCCTGATCTTCCGAGTACTCCTCGCGATCCCCGATCGCCCACCCGCCGGACTCTTCATCGGACTCATCGAACCACCCGTCCAGAATCGACAGGTTCAACACACCGTTGATGCCGGCCTTCATGCCCGATGTCCCGCAGGCTTCCTCGCCGCGGCGCGGGTTGTTTAACCAAACGTCCACGCCATGCACCAGTTCGCGAGCCACGGCGATGGAATAATCCTCAACAAAAATCAGCCGGTTGGCAATCTCCGGATCGCGCGAAAGCTGGAAGATCTCGCGGATCAGCGTCTTGCCAGGAATATCCTTCGGGTGCGCTTTGCCAGCAATCAGAATCTGCACCGGCATCCGGTTATTCGTCAATAGGCGCTTCAAACGAGGCAAATCCCGCAACAACAAGGTAGCCCGCTTATACGTCGCAAACCGCCGCGCAAAACCGATCGTGAACGCGTCCGGATCCAGCGCCTCCGACAGCCGGCGCACTTCCGGCGACGACGTCTTGCGCGCCTGTGCACCCTTCAACAAACGATTCCGGACGAACATGATCAGCTGCCGTTTCCGCTTCTTGTGCGCCGCCCAGATCTCGTTGTCCGGGATGTCGTCCACCAGCTTCCACGTCTCCGGATCGGTCGCCTTATCACGCCAATCGGGCTGTAGATAATTGTCGTAAAGCTGGACCAGATCGCCATTCACCCACGACCGCAAATGTACGCCGTTGGTGACATGCGTGATCGGCACTTCCCAAGACGGCACGTTCGGCCACAGATCCTGCCACATCTCGCGCGAAACCACCCCGTGCAGCGCGCTCACCGCGTTGCGCCAGCAACTGGTCTTGATCGCCAGAATCGCCATCGAGAACGACTCGCCATGGTCGCCCGGATTCCGCCGGCCCAACGAGAGCAACTGATCAATTGAAAAGCCCGTCTTCTCGCAATACTCGCGGAAGTAGTAGTGCATCAGCCCGGTGTCGAAAAGGTCGATTCCGGCCGGCACCGGCGTGTGCGTCGTGAACACGTTATTGGCGCGGCAGGTCTCAATCGCCTCATCGAACGACAGCCCGTAGCTCGCCATCAGAATGCTGATCCGTTCCAGCCCCAGGAACGCGGAGTGCCCTTCGTTCATGTGGTACACGGTGGGTTCGATCCCCATCGCGCGCAGCGCACGCAAACCGCCAATGCCAAGAACGATTTCCTGCCGAATCCGCGTATGCGAATCGCCGCCGTACAGCGCATCGGTGATATCCCGCAGCTCGGCAGTCTTGTTCTGCGGAATGTTGGTATCCAACAGGAACAGCCGCACGCGGCCAACCTGGATCTTCCAAACTTTGACCGTGACACTGCCGCCAGGCATCGGTACTTCAATGGTCAGTTCCGAGCCGTCTTCCTTCGTCACCGGCCGCAATGGCAGCGTGTAGAAATCGTTCTCCGGCGACTTTTCAATCTGCCAGCCATCCGGGTTCAGCGATTGACTGAAATAGCCCTTCTGATACAGCAGCCCGATCCCCACCAACGGCAACGCCAGGTCCGACGCGCCCTTCATGTGGTCGCCCGACAACACACCCAAGCCGCCCGAATAGATCGGCAGACATTCCGCCAACCCATACTCCATCGAGAAATACGCAATCAGCTTCTCGCTGTCCACCGGCGTGGAAGCCATGTAGCCGTCCAGCTTGTCACAGGCCTTCTTGTACATCGCGACGAAGCGCGGATCCGCGGCCGCCTTGGACAGCGTGGCCTGCGAGACCTGCCCCAGCATGCGCACGGGGTTGTGCGAGGAACTACGCCACTCGGCCGCGTCCAGGCGGCGGAACATACTGCGAATGTCCCTGTCCCATACCCACAGCAGGTTATAGGCGAGTTCGGAAAGCCGTTCGAGCGCGGCGGGAAGAGCAGGTTGAACGAGGAATTCTTGTTGCGGACGTATCTGGAACGACATGATGCAGGTTGAAATTCCAGGGTACCAGACAAGGCGGCGGCGGTTCCGGCGCGATACAATGAGACCTTGGTCTATAAGCTGGTTTGGGAGAATCTGAAACACCGCCCGGTTCGAACGCTGTTGAGTTCGCTCGCCATTGGGCTCGGTGTCACAATGATGCTGACGCTCGTGGGCGTTGGTGAGGGCATGTTGCGGGATCAGGAAGCCCGCACACGTGGCGTGGGAGCTGACATTATTATTCGGCCAGCCGGCTCGTCGGCCATCGGTATCACCCCGCCCAACATCAATGAGAAGCTGGTCGCCTGGGCCAAGGAGCAGCCGCACGTAACGCAGGCTACCGGCGTGACGATCCAGCCGCTCGGCGGCGTCAGCACCGTCCATGGCGTCGATCTCGACGCGCTCTCGAAAATGAGCGGCGGGTTTACGTTCATTGAAGGCCGCCCCTTTCAATCGGGCCAGGAAGCCATCATTGACGAATATTACGCCAAGGAAAAGAAGCTCCACGTTGGTTCGACCGTGAAGATTCTGAACCGCGATTGGGCCATCACCGGCATCTTCCGCGGCGGCAAACTCACCCGCATGATGCTGCCGAAAACCGTGCTGCAGGATCTCACCGCCACCACCGGCAAAGTCTCGGTCATCTATGTCAAATTGGACGACCCCAAACAGACGCAGGCCGTCATCGCCAATTTCAAACAAACCCTCAGCGACTATCCCATCTATTCCATGGATGAGCTCGCCACCCAGTTCTCCGTCAACAGCATCCCCGAGTTGAAGACCTTCATCGGCGTCGTCATGACCCTCAGCGTCCTCTTCGGGTTCCTCGTTGTCTTCCTCGCCATGTACACCGCCATTCTCGAGCGAACCCGCGAAATCGGCATCCTGAAGGCCCTCGGCGCCGGCCAATCGTACGTCCTCGGCATCCTCCTGCGCGAAACAATTCTGATGGCGATCATCGGCAGCCTCATGGGCATCGGTATGAGCTACGTCACCCGCTGGCTCATCGCCACCTTCATCCCCGCCTCCATGACTCAGGCCATCGTCTATATGTGGTGGCCCATTGCCAGCGCCATCACTCTCGGCGGCGCCCTACTCGGCGTGCTCTACCCCGCCATCAAAGCAGCCCGCCAGGATGCACTGGAGTCCTTGTCCTATGACTGAGCCGATCATCGCCATTCGCGACCTTCGGAAAACCTTCCGCTCCGGCGAAGTCGATGTCCACGCCCTTCGCGGTGTCGACCTCTCCGTCGCCCACGGCGAATTCCTCGCCATCGTCGGCCCCTCCGGTTCCGGGAAGTCCACGCTGTTTAACATCCTCGGCGGCCTCACGCCTCCCACCTCGGGCACCGTCTTGATCGACGGCCAGGACCTCATGCAGTTGAGCGATAGCGGCCGCACGAATCTGCGAAAAAAGACCGTCGGCTTCGTTTTCCAAAAATACAATCTACTGCCCACGCTCACCGTCGCCGACAACATCGAAATCGCCCGCGACATCGCCGGCGTCACCGGACCGATGGATCAGCAGTTCCGCGACGTGCTCGACACCCTCGGCATCGCCGACAAGATGGACCGCAAGCCCCGCCAGTTAAGCGGCGGCGAACAGCAACGCGTCGCCATCGCCCGCTCCGTGGTCAACCGCCCCGCCATCCTGCTTGCCGACGAACCCACCGGAAACCTCGACACCGAGAACTCCACCGCCGTGCTCGATCTCATGCGCAGCCTCAACAAAAAGTTAGGCCAGACCATCCTCATGATCACGCACAACCCCGAAGCGGCCGCGTTTGCCGACCGCATCGTCCACATGCGCGACGGGCACCTACACGCCGCGGCTTAGCCGCGCCAATTCCAACGCCCCGTACAACACCGAATCGTCGCCCAGCGCCCCCGGCACCACATCCAGCCGCGCCCGGCTCCACGACGTTACCTGCCGCCGCAACTCCTGCCGCAACGGCACAAACAGCTTGTCCCCCGCCTTGCTAATGCCCCCGCCAATCACAATCCGCGCCGGGTTCAGCAGCATCACGCACGCCTTCAACCCCAGCGCCAAATTCACCACATACTGCGCCACAAACGCCGGATCGTCCACCAACTCCTTCGCGGTCTTGCCGTAATCCCGCTCCAGCCAAAGCCCACAGCACATCCGCTCAAAGCAGCCCGTCGATCCGCACAAACAGTCCGGCCCGCCCGGACGAATCGTCAGATGGCCCAGTTCGCCGGCATACGAATCCGCGCCGCGATAGACGCCATCGGCCGTCAGAATCCCCCCGCCAATCCCGGTCGAAAGCGTCATATAGAACAACGGCCGGTACCCGAGCCCCGCGCCATGCACGCCCTCGCCCAGCGCGCCCACGTTGGCGTCGTTATCCATCACCACACTGGCAATGCCCAGTTCACTTCGCACCCAACCACACAGATCGAAGTCAGCCCAGCCGCCGACATGCGTCGAAAGCGCCACCATCTGCTTCTCAAAATCCACCGGCCCGCCGAAGCCAATCGCGCAGCGGCCCAACGGCAACTCCGCCGCCCACCCGCGCGCAATCTCGGCAATCCGCGCCAGCATCCAATCCTTGCCGCCCTCGCGATCGGTCGCCCGGGACTCCCGGCGAATCATCACCCCGGCATCATCGAACACCACAATGGTGAACTTCGTGCCGCCAATATCGATCGCCAGCGTGTTCATCCCTTGGCCAACAACTCGGCCGGGGACGCCGTGCCGGTGCCTTTCTTCATGATCGTGATCGACGCCACGCGGTTGCCGAACTCCGCCGCTGCCACCGCGTCCCGCGTCACCGCGAACGCGCACGCCGCGCCGGCGCTGAAGCTGTCCCCCGCCCCGCAGATGTCCACGGGCGCCGCGATCGGCTCCGTCTTCACCCAGCGTTCGCCCTCGGCGTCATAAATCCGCACACCCTCGCCGCCGAACGTCACAAGCAACAACGACGCCTGGCAATGCGCCCGCAACGCCGGGAAGTCCACACGGCCCAGCGCCCGCTCGGACGCCTCCGTCGCTTCCTTCAAATTCGGCTTCACAATCACGCCCTGGAAATGCTCCGCGCGCGCCCGCGAATCCACCCACACGACCTTCTCCGGATACGCCGCCGCGGTCGATTCAATCGCCCCGCGCAACGCCGGCGTCACCACGCCGCCCGCCGAAGTCTCCGCCTGGTCGCTGACGATAACTACGTCAAAGCGCTCGGCATTCGCCAGGAACCGGCGGACCAACTCCATCTCCACGTCTTCGCTCAACGCCCGCGTCACCACAAAATCCACGCGTGGCAAATCCTCGTCGTCGGTATCGGCATTGATGAGCTTCGTGTACGTGAAGGTCTGCAACTCCGGCACCTCCAACAGCAGCGAGCCATCGATGCCCCGCGCCGCCAGCGCCTGCCGCAACTCCCACGCAAACCCATCGGCGCCGCACACACCCAGCACCGCCACCTCGGCCACGCCGAACGCCGCCAGATTGTTCGAAACCGTGCCACCCGCGCCCGGCGTCGTTTCCGTCCGGACCACGCCAATCCGCGGAATCCCCGTCTCCGCCGAAGCCAGCGCCAGCGCCGGGCTGTACCAGCACCAGCGGTCCAGACAGATATCGCCCACCACCAGCACCCGCAGCGCGGAGATCTTCTCGAGTAGCTCCGCCGTCGTCATCGCGTCAGGCTCCACAACGTCGGCACCGTCGCCCGATGGTCGCCGCAGAAGTAGAAGCTTTCGCCGCCATCGGCCACCGTCCGAACCAGAATCGTTTTGTGCGGCCGGAAGTAATACCCCGGGTCGCTCTTCGGCAGTTCACGGTGAATATCGCCGCCAATCGGCACCATGTCGAACACACCCGTCGTGAAGTTCTTCACCACGCGGCCTTCCTGGTGCGCCACGTTCCGCGCCATCGCCAGCGCCTTCAAATACACTTCCGGCGCCATAATGGCCGACCCGAACGACAGCATCACGCCGCCCTCCAGGTTCTCCACGCCGCGCGCGAAAATCAGGAAGTCCCGATAGCTCGCCGCGCCCACCGCCGCCCCGTCGCAGTTCGGATGCTCGTGCAGAATGTCGTAGCCAATCCCGGCATGCACCGTCGCCGGCACACCCGCGCGATAGGCCGCCGCGAACACGCTCAGCTCTTTGTACGGATAGTCGGAATTCTCAATATGCCGGCCAACATTCTCGCCCAGCCCCAGCCCTTCCGCCGCGGCCTCGACGATCACATTGTTCAACTCGCCCGTCTCCGTCCATAGCCCGAACTCGCCCGAACGGATATACCGCGCCACGCTCTCCGTCGTCGCGCCAATCCGCGCCAGCTCGTAGTCGTGAATCGCGCCCGCGCCGTTAAACGCAATGTGCGTAATCACGCCCCGTTCAATCCAGTCGATCAGGAACCGGTTCACCCCGGCCCGAAGCACATGCGCGCCCATCATCAGAATGCGCGCCGCCCCCCGCTCCTTCGCCGCGGCCAACCGCCGTGCCATCTCCGGCAGATCGGCGTGGGAAAAGGCGGGGGCGGTGTCGGAAAGTGCCATCCAACGCGACACTTCCAAATCATTCACACGCTCAGCCAGCGGCTTCACAATCAGCCGCGAACGGTCGAAAGCCTCGTACCGGGATGCCATGAAAAATTACTCCGGGAAAAGCGTGGAAAGCAGCGAAGCCGTCGGCACGTTGAAATGCGGCACAATCCAATCGGCGCCGGAATTCACCAATCGCTCCCGCTTCCACAGGTCAACCTTCGAACACTCGGGCTCTTCCGACGCAACGCCAACCGCCACACCGCCCACGGCCTTCACGTTTTCAATCTCCACATACCCATCGCCGAAGCCCAGGAACTCATCGCCCTTGTTCTCCGCCGAATCGATGATCTGCTTAATCAGAATGGCCTTCGAAAAGCTCTTGTAGTCATCCAGCGCGCCATAGACGTGCGGACCGAAATACTTGTTCAGTCCCAGAATCGACGTCTCATGCTTCACGTACTTGTCATCGGTGCCCGACGCCAGATACAGCTTCAAACCGCGCTCTTTCAGCCCATCCAGCAGCGCAATTGAACCCGGCACCAGCCACGTCTCCGGCGAAATCCGTTCCGCTTCCAAATCGTCGATGCGGCTCTTGATCTTCACCATCAGCCGATCGAGGTACATGTGCTTGTACACCAGCGGCTCTTCCGGCTTGCCGCCGCGCTTGGCGATCTGCTCGGCGAATTCGATCATCTGATAGATCGTCTGACGGCCCGTAAGCCGGCTGACGTATTCCATGACGATGGCGTGCAACTGCTCATCCGTCTCGCCCGACTTCAGGTCGGCGAGAATTTCCACCATCATCGGAACCATCTCTTCCACCCACCCGGAGCGGATCAGGGAGAGCGTGCCGTCAAAGTCAAAGAGGGCGACGCGCGCGTTCAGCGCATGCGCACCAGGGCGCAGAGTTTCAATCATTCTTCCCGCTATTTTCGCACGACTCCCCCCGCGCCCACCCGTTTGCCTCGCACCTCAGCTTCAAATTTCCCCAACAAACCGTCTCTCCGCGCGGGAACGGGCGCCCCTCAAACCGGCATCCTGGCGGCTTACCCTCCGGCCGCTTCGCCAACAACCGCACAATCCGATTCCCGCTCCCCAAGATTCCACCCCACTCCGCCGGGGTCTCTACGTCTTCGTACTGCAGCACCCGCAAGCCCGGAAACAGACCGATCAATTCGTTGTCCCCCAACCCCCCGGGCAGCAACCGGACGAAAGCCGTATCGGAATGGAAGCCCTCCACCAGCAACAATCCGCCCGGCTTCAACGCCCGCAACAAACGCTCCGGCAAATCGCGAGGCAGGAAATAACACAGCACGATCAAATCCCACTGCGCCTCGCCATAGGCAAACTCGGCATACCCAACCCGCTCCGCCTTTACCCGCAACCCACGCCGCCCCGCCTCCGCCCGCGCCTGCGTCACGCCTTCGTCGGAGATATCAACCCCCGTCACGTCCCACCCCTGCTCCGCCAGCCATAAAGCATTTCGCCCCTGCCCCATGCCGACGTCCAAGGCCCGGCCCGCCTTTCGCCCACTCATCGTCCGCACAAGGAACGAGTTCGGCGCCGTCGAATAAACCTTCGCCGTGTCCTTGTACATCTCGTTATAGGATTGCCGCGCCGCTTCCGCCGCCTGGCCCCAGACCGTTGGTACCGCCAGAATGAAACCGATCAGACGAACCATTTCCCCCACGGCGCCCTCCAATCCCGGCCCAGAATCATGCCCGCAACTATATCCGAATCACTTCCAGAACTGAAACCAGCTCCGGCTCTTCGACGGCGGCTCCAGCGCCCCCGGATGCAGCGCCCTGCCCTCAATCACCGCCTGCGGGTGCGTCTTCAAAAGCGCCTCCGCATAGTCATCCCCATACCGTTCACTCACCAGCACCCGCACCTGGTCCAACCGCGTCGAACGCCGCTCCAAATCGTGCGCGTCGCTCGCCAGAAAATGTACCAGCCCGCGCGCCATCAACTCCTCAGAGAACTTCCGCGCATCACTGCCAAACGTCCCCAGCAACGATCCGCCCGTCACCTGCAAATACGCCCCCGCGTCCACCCATCGCTACAGCCGATCAATGTCCTTCCGCAATAGCCAGTTCCGCTCCGGATGGGTGACAATCACCCCCATCCCCGCGCCCTGCATCCGCGCGAAAATCTCCTATGTATTCGGAAAGATCATCATGTCGCTGAACTCCACCAACACCCACCCCAGCCCGTTAATCGAATACTTCCGCGGGTCCACCAGCGCTTCCTGAATGTTGTCCAGTTTCAGGTGAAAATCACACCCCTTGTGAATCCGGATCCTGTCCCCCAGCTTCTCCTGCAGCTCCGCCCGCCGCTCGGCAATTAGCGCCGGTTGGTACTCGTACGTCGCATCGGCGTGCGGCGTCCCCACGATGTCCGTCGTCCAGCTGGCCGCCGCCATTTCCAACATGGCGACACTCATCTCCAGCGACCGCGCTCCATCGTCCATCCCCCACAAAATATGGGAATGAATATCAACCATCGATTCGCTTCTGTCCCTCGTTCCACCGCGCCCGCACGCCGCGCCGCAACGCCTCCATAGCCATGCACAACGCCACGCTCGTCGCGTGCCCCGCTTCCACCGGAGCGTTCGGCTCCTGCCGCGATTTCACACACTCCAACAGGTTCCGGATATGCATCCTCGTCGCGGAATTAAAGGTTCCCGGCTCCACCTTCTGCTTCGCCGCCTTCAGCTCAATCGCCTTCGGGTCCTCTCGGTACAACGCGTAGCTCTCGCGCCCCACGTCGAACCGCGCCTTCGACCCGTTGTACTGCACCAACTGGTCCAGCGTCCCCGAATACCGCATCGCCTTGTAGCCAACCGTGAACGTCGCCAGATAGTTCTCCGGATACTCCAGGCACATCGTCGTCGTCTCCGGCACTTCCACCCCAGCCAGATTCGGCTTCCCGCCGCCCACCACCACCGCCGAAGGAATCCCCGAATTCATCATCCAGTGAATGGAGTCCACAATGTGCGCCGCCTGCCCGATCATCAGACCGCCGGAGTAATCCCAGTAGTAATACCAGTTGAAGAACCGCGCCGGATCGGCATCCCGCTTCGGCGCCGTTCCCAGCCAAGCTTTCCAATCAATCTCGCCTTGGAAATTCCCCTGCCGGACGCTCGTTTGATGGTTATACCACCAGCCATTCACCAACCGGACGTCGCCCACTTCGCCCGACGCCAGGATGCCCTTGGCTTCCTGAAACAACGGAAAGCTCCGCCGCTGCGTACCCACTTGCACGATCCGCTTCGTCTTCCGGACGGCCTCAATCACCCGATATCCTTCCTCGGGCGTATGCACCATCGGCTTCTCGACGTAGACGTCTTTCCCCGCATGCACCGCGTCAATCACCATCTGCGCATGCCAGTGGTCCGGCGTCGCCACCACCACCACGTCCAACGATTTGTCATCCAGCACGCGCCGGTAGTCCGAATAGCCCTTGGCCCCCGTCGACGCCGCCTTCAACCCGGCCTCCAAATTCGGCTTGTACACATCGCACACCGCCGCCATCTCCACGCCGATCTCTTTGAACTCGCCCGTCAACAGCCTGCCCCGTCCGCCCGAACCAATCACCGCCCCGCGAATCCGATCATTCGCACCGCGGACCGCCGCCGCCGAAGCCGCCGTTAGCAGGAAATTGCGCCGTTGCATGATTCTCTATCATCCCAAAATGGGTGAGCCCAAGCACCCTCCTCCTCATCCACGCCGCCGCCACCTGGTTTATGACGGGCCTCATCTGGGTCATTCAAGTGGTGCACTATCCCCTGTTCGCCCGCGTCGGCGCCGAAGGCTATCGCGACTACCAACTCGCGCACCAGTCGCTCATTTCCTTCATCGTCGGCCCGGCCATGCTGATCGAAGCCCTCGCCACCGCCGCGATTCTTCTCACTCGCCGCGACGCGCCCGCGTTTGCCGCCGCCGCCCTCCTTGCCATCATCTGGGCCTCGACGGCGTTCCTCCAGGTCCCGATACACAACGCCCTCACCAACGGCTTCGACGCACAAGCCCACGCCCGCCTCGTCGATACCAACTGGATCCGGACTCTCGCCTGGACCGCCCGTGGCATCTTCGCTCTCTACTTCCTCCGCGCAACAGCATAAAATACCCGGTATGCACCGTCGCACGTTCCTCCCCCTGGCCGCCGTTCCGCTGCTCGGCCAACCAGCTGGCCGCAAGTACAAAACGGCTCTGATCGGCTCCGGCTGGTGGGGCATGAATATTCTGCGCGAAGCCATCGCCAGCGGCGAATGCTCCGTCGTCGGCCTTGCCGATCCGGACCCCGCCCAGATTGCCGTCTGCCAGGCCGAAATCCGCAAACTGTCCTCCGATAAGCCCCGCGAGTACCGCGACTACCGCGAACTCCTGCAAAAAGAGCGCCCCGACATCTGCATCGTCGCCACCCCCGATCACTGGCACGCCCTCCCCACCATCGACTCCGTCAAGGCCGGCGCCCACGTCTACGTCGAAAAGCCCATCAGTCACACCGTCGACGAAGGCAAGGCCATGGTCAAGGCGGCCCGCGAAAGCGACCGCCAGGTTACCGTCGGCCTCCATCGCCGCGTCAGCCCGCACTGCATTTCCGGCATGGAATTTCTCAAATCCGGCAAGGTGGGCAAAATCGGAATGGTCCGCCTGTTCGCCCACGCCGCCGGCGGTCCCGGCGAAAAGACCCCGGATAGCGAACCGCCTCCCGGCATGGACTGGGATCTCTGGCTCGGCCCCGCCCCCAAACGGGCTTTCAATAAGGCCATCCACCCCAAAGGCTTCCGTCACTTCCTGGACTACGCCAACGGCACCCTCGGCGACTGGGGCGTCCACTGGTTCGACCAGCTCTACTGGTGGACCGACGAACTTCACCCCAAGCGTGTCTACTCCACCGGCGGCCGCTTCGTCCGCCAGGACTCCACCGACGCCCCCGACACCCAGATCATGGTCCTCGATTACGAAGGCTTCAAATGCACCTGGGAGCAACGTCACTACGCCGGAAATGCCGCCGAAGCAACACCAATCGGGGCCTATTTCTACGGCACGAACGGAACATTCCACCAAGGCTGGCGCGACGGCTGGTCCTGGTTCCCGCACAACAAGAACGAGCGCCCCATCCATGTCGACGCCCAGTTAAATTCCCCCGACGGCCAGAACATCAAGGAACTCTGGGCCGATTTCCTGGAATCGATCAAGA
Organism: Bryobacteraceae bacterium; assembly: GCA_044358225.1. GTDB lineage: Bacteria > Acidobacteriota > Terriglobia > Bryobacterales > Bryobacteraceae. The sequence continues at coordinate 44,084 of JBIKOG010000012.1, forward strand.
ACCGTCGCCACCCCATCCGCGATATCGAAATCGGCTACCGCGCCACGTCGACCAGTCTGATCGGGATGGTCAGCATGCGCCTCGGTCGCGCCGTCGAATGGGACGGCAAGCAGATTCTCAACGATCCCGCCGCCAACAAATTGCTGCGCCGCGCCTACCGCAAGCCCTGGGAATACCCGAAGGCCTAACGGCCCCGGAACGCCCGGCGTCCGAAAAAGTAGGCCGCCAAACCCCATAGACCAACGCCAACAAGACCGGCCATCTCCAAATCACGCTGGTTGGCGTAGAAGAACTGCACCATCGAAGGCATCCGGCCCGGCAAGCGGAAGTCCGCGCCCATCCGGACGAAGAACCCTGGTACGTGGATATAAGTGGGTAACACCGGATTCGTGTTCGGCCGCCCGGACAGGTCCCACAACCGGGTATCCCCCCGCTCATCGGCAACCGAAAGCAGTTGCGTCGCCGAACAGGACAGCGCATTCACGGCGTCCGCGTGCGCCTGGAACTCCCGGATCGCCGATCCGTCCGCCATCGACCAAAGATGAACGGCCCCCTCTTTGTCCCCTGTCGCCAGAATTTCCCTATTGGCACAATACGCACCACCACCGTCGGGCATCGGCACACGCCAACGGCGCTGCCCGCTCGCAGAGGACCAGACCTCCACCGCCCCGTCTACAGGTACGAAAAAATGCTCGCCGTCAGAAGAAAAGCCGTTGGGATGATCCGCGCCTTCGACCGGTATCGTAGCTACCAATTGCGATCCGCGCCAGCGTTTCACCTCGCCCCGCGCCAGCGTCAGCACATCACCGTTGGCGACGAACGTAATCCCAGTGGAATCCGGATGCGGCAACTGCGTCATCTGCTTGGTCGCCACGTCCACCACCAGCCCATACTCCAGGCTTTTCAACACCGCCACCAGACCCCCCTGGGACGTTAACTTTTCGTACCCCATACCGTCCAGCACCAACCGGTCCACTTCGCGGCCCCGGAACGTCCACAAAACTTTCGGCGGCGAATCGGTCAAACCCACAATACGCCTGTCCGGCCCCACGAAGACCGCCTCCCGAAACCCAAAGCCCCAGCGTTTCGTATCCTCCGCCCGGCTCCGCGTCGAAGGCCCCAGTGCCTCCAGTTCGCTCGCCGTCCGAGCATCCCACCGGTACGCCACCGCACCCGACGCCGTCACCAACTGTTGCCCATCCCCGCTCCAGGCCGCATGCATCGTCTGCCCGCGAACATACAGCCGGTCCAACCGGCCCACCAGCCCTATCGCGCGCTGCCGCTCTTCCAACTCCACCTGCGCCTCGAAAAAGTGGTCCCCGTGGCCCTCCCGCAGGTAGACCATCGGGTCCGTGTGGCGCCGCCATGCCACTTCATCCTGGACATCGTCCAGGTACTGCGCACCCGCCATCGAGATCCAAACCGGAATGGCGGCTAAAGCCAGAATCAGGACAGTTCGCACCCGCGTCCCCATCCCGCGCCCCTCTACCTACTCCTGGGAACCGTCGATCTTCTGCCCGGAAACCAGATTCGCGAACAGCCCGACCTTTAGCGTCCCCAGAGCACCGAGTGCAGCGGTCACGCGCCGGCCCATCCCGCCACCATAGTGCTTGGAGAGATACGTGGCCGCCCCCTGCTCAAAATCGGCCTCCAACAGCGAAGAGTGCAATGCCGGCGGAGCATCTTCCTCGTGGAACACAGCCTTTGCAGCCGGCAATAACAGGATCTTGCGTCCAGCCCGTTTCACCTGGGCCGCAATCTCGGCGTCGGCCCAAAGCTCGCCGTAGCGCTCATCCAGGAAATTCATCCCTTTCAGGAACGCCTTCCGGATCAACAACGCAAATACACCGGGGAAATCCGCCGGAGTAGGATCCGTTGGCAATACCGAAGGCGCAAACAGCGCGGGGCGTAAATCACCCGGCTTCGGCAACTTGCGCATCACGCGCGCAGGCGCCCCGTCAGGCGTGGTCATCACAGCGCTCGCCGCGGCGGCATCGCTCTCTTCGGAGACCTCGGCCGCCAGCACCGCTATCGCATCAGGCGCCAATTCCACCCGAGGATCCAGAAACAGAATGGACTCCGCCAAGGACGACCGCAACGCAATATTGGCTGCCTTCGTCCAACCAAAATTCTTGGGCAGTCTCAGGTACGTGATCTTCTCAAAATCGTCCTGGATGACATTGCTGCCGTCCGTCGAAGCATTGTCGACGACGATAATCTCCACCTCGTCCAGAATCGTGCACTGATGCAACGCTTCCAGACAACGGCGTAACGCCCGCGCCTGATTGCGCGTGATGATGATGACGGATACCCGGGGCGGATCGGGCTGTACCTGAGGAACTTGGGTTTCTTCCATGGCGCACAAACCAAAAAAGGGCGCGTTGCCTAATGAATCAGCCAAGGGAAATGGCTGTTAACTCGGATTCGCGCCCTCTCGTGTTGCGGGTGGGTAATGTCAGTTAGGACTCTGCCGGCTCGCCGCCATCGCGGCCTTCCTGCATCGCCTTGAGTTTCTCTTCGCGGCGCTTGGCGCGGTCGGCGGACCGGCGGACCAGTTCGGAACCCACGAGTTCCAACATAGCCGTTTCGGCACCGTCGCCCTTGCGGAAACCAACGCGAACCACGCGGGTGTATCCACCGTTACGAGTCGCAAAACGCGGTCCGATTTGATCGAACAGCTTCTGCACGCTCGCCGGAGTCATCAGGTAAGAGGCGGCCTGCCGGCGGGCATGCAACTGCTCTTCCTTCTTCTCCCGCTTGGCCAGAGTGATGATCTGGTCGACGATCGGCTTCGCGGCTTTCGCCTTCGGAACCGTGGTAATCACGCGCTCTTCAAGAATGACGCTGGTAACAATATTACGCAGCAACGCGCGCCGCGCGCTCACGTCGCGCTTGAGTTTAAAGCCTGCCTTATTGTGCCTCATTGTGGCGTACTTCCGTTCCTGTGATCTTGATCTGAATGACTATTCGTCATCGCCGGCCGCAAGACCGGTCGTGCTGCTGGCGGGGCCAGGTATCAGGCGGCCCTGGGAATCGATCTTCATACCGAAGCCCAAGCCCATGCCCGACAGAATTTCTTTGATTTCGTTCAACGACTTCCGGCCGAAGTTCTTCGTGCGGAGCATCTCCGCTTCGGTCTTCTGCACCAGGTCGCCGATCGTGCCGATATTCGCGTTCTTCAAGCAGTTGTAGCTGCGAACCGAAAGCTCCATCTCGTCCACCGAGCGGTTGAGCACTTCGTTCATCTGATTCATCACGCGTTCGGCCGGCTCTTCCGTCACTTCGGGGGTTTCCTCGAAGTTGATGAAGATGCTCATGTGATCTTTCACGAGCTTGGCCGCCTGCCCGATGGCATCCTGCGGAGAAATCGCGCCGTTCGTCCAAACTTCAATGTTCAGCTTGTCGTAGTCGGTCATCTGGCCGAGACGAGCATTCTCCACCGCGTAATTCACTTTGCGGACGGGAGAGTGCACCGAATCGATCGCGATATAGCCGATCGGCAAGTCTTCGTCGAAGTTCCGGTCAGCCGACACATACCCACGGCCCTGCTTCAGCCGCATCTCGATGTTCAACTTCCCACCCTCGCCAACGGTGGCGATGTGGACGTTACGGTCCAGCACTTCGATATCCGAACTCGTCTCGATCTGGCCCGACAGAATTTCACCAGGCTGATCCACAATCAACCGCACCGTGTGGACGGCGTCAGTCGACATCTTGAACGGCACCTGCTTCAAGTTCAGGATGATGTCGGTCGCATCTTCCGTGACGCCCGGGATCGGGCTGAACTCGTGGGCAATGCCTTCAATACGGACGGCCGTGATAGCCGCCCCTTCGATCGAACTCAGCAGCACGCGACGAAGGCTATTGCCAATCGTCGTGCCGAAACCGCGCTCAAAGGGCTGGGCGGCGAAACTGCCATAACGCTCATTCAGCGTCTCGGTATTGGCGACCAACCGCTTCGGTTTCTGAAAACCCTTGAACATAGCTCTCCTTTTGGGGCTCTTACGTTGTTCTGTGACGGTGTTGGGTGAGTTGTTCCGGCAACATCCGGAAGCGGCGGACAGGGCGAACCCCGCCTCTGCCGCCACCGGGGCCGCTTACTTCGAGTAAAGTTCGACGATGAGCTGCTCGTTCATTTGGATCTGAACAAGCTCCTCGCGCTTCGGCAGCGAAATGATCCGCGCCTTGAGGTTCTCGCGGTCCACTTCCAGCCAGCTCGGCGAGGGCAGGTGAGCCGTCGCTTCCCGGGCAGCCAGAATGGCCGAGTTCTCTTTGCTCTTATCTCGCACGGTCACTTCGTCGCCCGGCTTCACCGTGAACGACGGGATGTTGACCTTTTTGCCGTTGACCTTGATATGGCCATGGCGAACCAACTGGCGAGCAAACGCCCGGCTGGTCGCAAACCCAATGCGATACACCGCATTGTCCAGACGCCGTTCCAACAACTGCAACATCACGTCACCCGTGATGCCCTTGGCCGCGGCCGCCTTCTCAAACAAATTCCGGAACTGCGTCTCACCAAGACCGAAGTAGCGCTTCGTCTTCTGCTTCTCACGCAATTGCAAGCCGTAGCCGACAATCTTCGGCTTACGCGCCTGGCCATGCTGGCCGGGAGGAAAGTTCCGCTTCTTCTCTTCGCTCACGGCACACTTCGGGCCGTAGCAACGCTCCCCCTTCAGGAAGAGCTTCATGCCCTCGCGCCGGCACTGACGGCACACGGGTCCAATATAACGAGCCATTCGTTTCCTATAAACCTTTCAATGATCGGAAGGTGCAGTTTACAACACGCCAGCGGCGGTATTCATCCTGCTTTGTGCTACCAGGGCCATCCGCCCCGTAATCGCGCGTACGCGCAAAATTCTACGATTAACAGTATGCCACAAACCGGAAGGCATTCGCAAATGTGCTGGGTTCAGGTACGTAGCGGGAGAGACTGAGGTGGGGGTGGCCCGACGGAGGGCGGTTGGGCGGATCTCCGTCGGGCCGTTTTGGCGCGAAGGGCGGGTGGGGGTCTTCGCGCCAAACTGAAGTGCAGAACTTGAGGATACGGCCAAAACCGTAATTCCGAGTATCGCACAGAACACCGGGAAACGTAAAGGGGGTTCTGAGATTTTATCTACAAAACTCCCCCGCGATCAAACGCGGCGTTTCTTCGGCGGACGGCAGCCGTTGTGAGGAATCGGCGTGACGTCTTTAATATTTTTCACTTCAATGCCCGCGCCAGACAGCGCGCGGATGGCCGACTCGCGGCCGGCGCCAGGGCCGGAAACACGCACTTCCACAGTGCGCAACCCGGAGTCCTTCGCCTTGTTCGCCGCCGTCAGCGAAGCCTGCTGAGCGGCAAACGGGGTGCCCTTACGCGAACCACGGAAACCCAACGAGCCAGAGCTCGACCAGGCCAGCGTGTTCCCCATCGGATCACTGAAGGTGATGATCGTGTTGTTGAACGTCGCCTGGATGTGGCAGACGCCCATTGGCACGTGCTTCTTTTCTTTTTTCTTAAAATTCTTCTTCTTCGAGGACTTGGCTGGTGCTTTGGCCATATTACGATCTCTTCCCGTTTATTCGTCTGCAGCCGGACGCGATTACTTCGCGCCCGCCTTCTTCTTGTTGGTCACCGTGCCCTTGCGCGGTCCCTTACGGGTGCGGGCATTGGTGTGGGTACGCTGGCCACGGGCGGGCAGGCCACGGCGATGCCGCAGACCACGGTAAGAGCCCATTTCCATCAGGCGCTTGATGTTCAGCGACATCTCCTTGCGGAGGTCGCCTTCCACCGATCCTTCGGATTCAATCAACGTACGGATCTTGTTTACTTCTTCCTCGGTCAGATCGGCGATCTTTTTGTCCGCGTCCACACCCGTGCGATACAAAATCGACTTCGATCGCGTGCGGCCGATGCCGTAGATATAGGTCAATCCGATTTCCGCGCGCTTGCGGGCGGGCAGATCAACACCGGAGATACGTGCCATGTGCTAGTCCTCGTCCTGTTTCTTTCGTGGTTCTCTTGCGCGCGGTTAGCCCTGGCGCTGCTTATGCTTCGGATTGACGCAAATCACCCGAACGACGCCCGTGCGGTGAATGATCTTGCACTTATCGCAAATTTTCTTGACCGATGCCCGTACTTTCATGACTTCCTCTTGCGTTTCTGAAACTAAAATTTGGTTGTTCTTACTACCGGCCCGGCCGCACGCTGACGATTCGTCCCCGCGTGGGATCCTGCTCCGAGACCGCTACCATCACCGGATCGCCCGGCCGCAATCGCACAAAATTCACTTCTTTGACTCCGGCCGCGTGCGCCAATACATGGCGTTTGCTTCCGGTTAACTCCAAACGAATGAGTGCCTGCGGCAACAACTCCACCACCACAGCCTCCACCGGTTCTACCATCGTGCGTTCCCCGGTTCATGGCCGTGTTAAAACCCACGGGCCGTCTTTCGTTACAGCCACACAATGCTCAAAATGCGCGGATGCCGATCCGTCCTGGCTGACAGCCGTCCAACGGTCCGACAACACCTTCGACGCCGGCTTCCCAAGGTTGACCATCGGCTCGATCGCCAGGACCATACCCTCTTTCAGCCGCGGATTCTCGTTATTCCGATCCACATAGTTCGGAACCTGCGGCTCTTCGTGCAACGAAGTGCCGATGCCATGGCCCACGAACTCGCGAACGATAGAAAACCCGTTCGACTCGACATGCTTCTGAACCGTCGAGCAGATATCAAATAACCGATTCCCCTCGCGGACCTTGTCGATCGCCATCTCTAGCGATTCCCGAGTCACATCGAGAAGTTTTTGCAGCGACGGGGAAATCTCACCCACAGCAACCGTAATGGCCGAATCGCCGTAATACCCATCCAACTGCACCCCCGTGTCGATCGAGATCACGTCGCCCTTCTTCAGGGCGGTCTTCGTCGACGGCATGCCGTGGACAATCTGCTCATTGACCGAAGTACACAACACATAGGGATAGCGGTTCCCGGCGGCTGCCGAGTAGTAACCCTTAAACGCGGGACGGGCGCCGGCGTCGGCGATCATCTTCGCCGCGGCGTTCTCCAATTCCATCGTTGTGATGCCTTCAGCCACTAATTCCTTTACAGAATGCAGAATCTGGTAGACGAGCAAACCGCTGCGCCGCATCTTTTCGAGTTCTGCCGGACTTTTCCGGATAATCATTCTGGTTTGTTTTTCTTCGCAATCGAACCGCCGATGCGATCCAACCGCCATCGGATCCGGTCCGCTACGCTTTCCGGGTCCATCTCACCGCACTCAATTGCCTCTACCAGGATCCCATTCTTCCGGAGCGTTTCCGCTACCGGCCAGGTCTGCGTCTGGTAGGTCTGCAATCTCTGCAGCACTACTTCTTCCCTGTCATCGGCCCGTACCGTCAATGCCGCCCCATCGTTATCGCAAACATCCGGGACTTGTGACGGCGTCGACTCCAAATGGTAAATGGCGCCGCATTTCGAGCAGCTCCGACGACCGGTAAGTCGCCGTAATATTTCATTGTACTCCACCCAGAGGTGGATCAGCACCGGACGAAAATTCCGCCCCGAAAACCACTGCGCTAATCCTTCTGCTTGCGGAATTGTTCTCGGAAAGCCATCGAGTAGAAATCCTGCCTCACAGTCCGGCCAGCCAAGACGATCCCAGACCATCCGGCTAACCAGTTCATCCGGTGCCAGTTGCCCGGCGGCCAGGATTCCCTGCATTTCAAGACCCAGCAACGTTTTCCGCGTGATCTGCTCTCGCAGTAAGTCCCCCGTAGCAAGATGCGGCCAGCCGGTTAGCTTGGTCAACATCTTACCCGTGGTTCCCTTACCGGAACCCGGTGCGCCGAACAACATCACCGCCAGGGGTTTCTGGAGAGCAGGTTTTCTGGCAATATCGGCGTTATCAGTTGTCAAAGAACAAACATCCCAAAAGTCACGAAGTGCTGCGGCGGCCGCGAATCCGGCCAGCGCGCGGCGTAAAGCCTTCATAATGGCGCATAATCAACTGCGCCTCGATCTGGTTCACAGTATCCATCGCCACGCCAACCACGATCAGCAGGCTGGTGCCACCGAAGTAGAAGTTGACACCCAGGCCATCAAGAATCGGACGAGGGAAGTACGTGTCAATCCAATTTCCGATGAGCGGCAAGTGCTGCAGTTTCACACCGCTGATCATCATCTCGGGGAGCAAGCTCAGCACCGCAAGGTACAAGCCGCCAACCACCGTGATCTTCGTCAGAACCTTATTCATGTAGTCCGATGTGTTCTTTCCAGGGCGGATGCCCGGGATGAACCCACCGTACTTGCGCATGTTGTCAGCCGCTTCATTCGGGTTGAAGATGATCGACACGTAGAAGAAGCAGAAGAATATAATCAGCGCGATGAACAGAAGGATATAAAGCGGTTCCGCATGTTGGATCGAGCGCAACATTGCCGAGAGGTACGGATTGTCGCGAACGAATGCGATCTGTGTCAGCGTCTGGGGGAACGTCAGCAACGAGCTGGCGAAGATGACCGGAATCACGCCGCCGGCGTTGACCTTCATCGGAAGGTGGGTCGACTGCCCGCCCATCATCTTGCGTCCTACAACCCGCTTGGCGTATTGCACCGGTATCCGGCGTTCGCCGCGTTCCACCAACACGATCAAACCGATCACCGCCACCATGACCGCAGCAATAATCAGAACCTGCAACAGGTTCCACTCGCGCGTCAGGAAAGCCTTCTGGTATATCGAGTACATCGCCGAAGGTAGTCCGACCACGATGCCGGTGAAGATGATCAACGACATGCCGTTGCCAATACCGCGCTCGGTGATCTGTTCACCCAGCCACATGATGAAGGCAGTACCGGTCGTCAACGAAATCATGGTCATCAGAATGAATCCGATGCCCGGGTTCACAACGAAGTTCCCCTGGGACTGCAAGGCCGTGGCAATCGTGAAGGATTGAACCAATGCCAAAAGCACCGTCAGGTACCGCGTATACTGCGTGATCTTACGCCGTCCGAGTTCGCCCTCCTTCTGGAGCTTTTCGAGAGTCGGGACGACAATCGTCATGAGCTGCAGAATAATGGAGCTCGTGATGTAGGGCATGATGCCCAACGCGAAAATCGTCAAGCGGCGGAACATACCACCGCTGAACAAGTCGAAAAACCCTAAAAGGGTGCCCTGGTTCTGCCGGAAAAACTCTTCCAGGCGCTCAGCGTCAATACCGGGGGTCGGGATATGCCCACCCAGCCGGTAAATCGCCAGCATTGCCAATGTGAAGAGAATTCGGTTCCGCAGGTCCGGAATCCGGAAAGCGTTCGCCACTGCTTCAAGGAACTTCATGCCAATCCTTTTGCGCCGAAGTGCATTGCGCGACCTCGAATCTTACTGTTCCTTCGGTTTGCGAGTCACCGGTTCGATGACAATCGCCGTCCCGCCGGCCTTCTCAATCTTCTCTTTCGCCATGGCGGAGAAGTGATGAGCCGTAACCGTAATCGCGCGGGTGATGTCGCCGTTCGCCAACACCTTCAAGCCGTCTTCCAACTTCTTGATCACGCCGGACGCCTGGAGCGAAGCGACATCAAAGGTGTCACCCGGCAGGTCATTCAACGTGGCAACATTGACGATTGCGTAGGTCGTCTTGAACATTGCGTTGGAGAAACCACGCTTCGGCAGGCGACGGTGGAGCGGCATCTGGCCGCCTTCAAAGCCGCGCATACGGGAATAACCGCTGATCGACTTCGCACCCTTCGCACCGCGGCCAGCGAACTTGCCGCGGCCCGTGCCCATACCTTGACCCAGGCGGCGCTTATTCTTTTTTTGCCCGGCGGGCGGTCTAATTTCACTGAGATTCATCGCGTTCCTACCTGTTTTCGGGCCCTATTCGACGATCCGCAACAAATGCGGAACCTTCAACACCATGCCACGGAAACCGGGAGTGTCGGGACGTTCCACGATGCGATTGAGCTTCTTCAAGCCCAACGCCTTCACGATCCGCTTGTGCGTCTCCGGTGTACAGATGGTGCTGCGATACAACTGGATTTTGATCTTATTTTCGGCCATGTCTTGCCTCGTCTGCAAATTGCTACATGCGCTCCGGCAAAATGCCGCGCATTTCGGCCACTTCGTTCTTATCGCGTAACTGCTCCAGCGCCGCGATCGTGGCCTTCACTACGTTGTGCGGGTTGTGCGTGCCAAGGGACTTGGTCAACACATTGGGGATCCCCACCGCTTCAATCACCGCGCGCACCGGACCGCCGGCGATCACACCGGTACCTTGCGGAGCCGGCTTGAGCAACACCTGGCCGGCGCCAAAACGCCCGAGCACAGGGTGCGGAATCGTCGTTTCCAACACATTGATCTTACGGAGATTTTTCTTCGCCGCTTCGATGCCCTTCTTAATGGCAGCCGGAACTTCCTTCGCTTTTCCCGTCCCGAACCCAACGATCTTGGCGCCCGGATCCCCGATAACGACCAGAGCGGAAAAGCTCAGGTTCTTGCCGCCTTTCACCACTTTGGTGACGCGGTTAATGGAGACGACCTGCTCTTTGAGCCCAGAGGTCGGTTCCACGCGCTTGGTAACAGTAGCTGGCATGAATGCGTAATCTCCCTATCAGAACTGCAGTCCGGCTTCGCGCGCGGCATCCGCCAGCGCCTTCACCCGGCCGTGGTACAGGAACCCGCCGCGATCGAAGACCACGGAGCTGATTCCCTTCTCTTTGGCGCGTTCCGCAACCAGTTTCCCGATTGCCTTCGCCCCTTCCACATTCCCGCCGTTCCCCGCGCCTTTTTCCGCCGAAGAGGCGGAGACAAGCGTGGTACCCGAACGGTCATCAATAACCTGAACGTAAATGTGTTTAATCGAACGGAACACCGCCAAGCGGGGCCGTGCGGCCGTCCCGGCGAGCTTTTTACGGATCCGAGTATGAATCCGGCGACGGACTTCGTCGCGATTGACTTTACTGACCATGCGTTTCGATCCTCATCCCTTCCCGGATTACTTACCTTTGCCGCCCGCACCGGACTTGCCGGCCTTCTTGCGCAGCACTTCGCCCGTGTAACGGACACCCTTGTTCTTGTACGGATCCGGCTTCCGCAGCGAACGCATATTCGCCGCCACCTGACCCAGCAACTGCTTGTCGAATCCGGTCAGAATGACGTGGGTGTTCTTGTCCACCTTGGCTTCGACGCCCGGGGGCAACAAAAATTCAATGTTGTGCGAATAACCCAGCGTGAAATGAACGGTGTCTTTTCCCTTGGTTTCCGCGCGGAAGCCAACGCCGACAATGTCAAGTTCCCGCGTGAAGCCAGCGCTCACGCCCTGCACGGCATTTGCCGCCAGCGCCCGGGTCAGCCCGTGTACCGCCGCATAAGCGTCGCTTTCGCGCTTCACGTCCAACACCGCGCCGTTCTGCTCGATCACGATCCCTTCCGGCACCGGCACCGTCAGCTTGCCCTTCGGGCCTTCGACGTGCATCGGCCCGGGGGTCGCATCGATCTTAATCTTCACTCCCGCCGGCAGCGGGATCGGTTTCTTACCAATTCTCGACATCGTTCATTTTCCTTACGGTTCTTGCTACTCGGAACTAAGTCCCGGCTTCGCCGTTCTATCTGCCAGTTATTTCGCTACCGAACGCGGTCTTTACCAGACCGAGCACAACAGTTCGCCGCCAACGCCTTCTTTACGCGCTGTCCGGCCCGTCATCACACCGCGCGGCGTGGTGAGGATGTTGATCCCCATTCCGCCCAGCACACGGGGGATTTCCTTGCTCGCCACGTAAACGCGACGGCCAGGCTTCGATTCCCGCTCCAGGTGAGAGATCACCGGCGTGTTATTCGGGTTGTACTTGAGGTAGATCTTGATGACTCGCTTCGAGCCTTCGTCGCCCTGCTTGTAGTTCAGGACGTAACCCTCTTCTTTGAGGATCCGCGCAATTTCCAGCTTCAGCTTCGAGCCAGGCACATCCACCTTGGCGTGCCGCGCCTGCATCGCGTTCCGGATCCGCGTGAGCATATCTGCGATGGGATCGCTAACCATTCTCGATTCCCCTTCCTTCGTGATTCCCTAAAATTCCCAAGCTCGCGACTACCAGCTGGCCTTGATCACACCGGGGATCTCCCCGGCGAGAGCCAGTTTGCGGAAACAGATGCGGCAAAGGCCGAACTTGCGGATGTACGCCCGCGGACGGCCGCAGCGGAAGCAGCGGTTGCGAAGACGGACTCCAGCCTTCTGGACGCCCTTCTCTTTTGCAGCCTTGAGCTTTATGTCCTTGGCGATTTTGGCGGTTGTGGCCATGTGCGCTTCAAATCCTCTCTTCTCGTTACTTGCCCATGAACGGCAAGCCCATGTGCTTCAACAGCGCCAAACCTTCGGCGTCCGTTTTTGCCGTCGTCGTGACACAGATGTTCAGACCCTTGGTCTTTTCCACCTTGTTGTAGTCAATCTCGGGGAAGATCAACTGATCCTTCAGCCCCAGCGTGTAGTTGCCGCGGCCGTCAAATGCCTTCGACGAAATCCCGCGGAAATCGCGGACACGGGGGAGGCTGACGTTGATCAGACGATCCAAAAATTCGTACATACGGTCGCCACGCAGCGTGACCATGCACCCAATCGGCATGTTTTCGCGCAGTTTAAAGGCGGCGATCGATTTCTTTGCTTTGCAGATGACCGGACGCTGTCCGGCGATCTGCCCCAACTCGTTCACAGCGCCATCCATCAACTTCGGGTTGCCGGTGGCTTCCCCGAGGCCAATGTTCAGCGAGATCTTTTCAATCTTCGGAACGGCCATGATGTTCTTGTAGCCGAACTCCTTCATGAGTTCCGGCAGTACGTTCTTCGTGTAGTGTTCTCTGAGCCTGGCCATGATTGCTTTCCGTTAAAACTAGCTCTTCGTCGCCAACACTTCGCCGGTTTTGCGCGCTACGCGCACCTTCTTGGCAGAAGCGCCTTCGCCTTCGATCTTGTAGCCAACGCGCGACGCCTTGCCGTCTCCGGTCACAACCATCACGTTCGACACGTGAATCGTCGCTTCCTTCTCCGCAATCCCGCCCTTGACCTGCTTGGCCGGGTTCGCCTTCGTGTGGCGCTTTACCATCTGGACACCTTCCACAAGAAGACGCCCTTTTTCCTTCTCCACTTCGAGCACGCGGCCGGTTTTGCCCTTGTCGCGGCCGGCGATCACTTTGACCGTATCGCCCTTGCGAATTTTCAGTGTTGCCATCGAAATCCCTTTTCCCGAGCCTGCTGCTCTACAAATGCCTTAAAGTACTTCCGGCGCCAGCGAAACGATCTTCATAAACCGTTTGTCGCGCAGTTCGCGCGCCACCGGCCCGAAAACGCGGGTTCCGATCGGCTCGCCTAATTCGTTAATCAACACCGCCGCGTTCGTGTCAAACCGGATGTAAGTCCCGTCTTTGCGCCGGGTCTCTTTCCGCATGCGCACCACAACGCAACGCACTACTTTACCCTTTTTAACCGTCCCGTCCGGTGTCGCTTCCTTCACCGCTGCGGTGATCACGTCCCCGAGACCGGCCTTCGCTCCGAGATCGCCGCCGCGCGGCAAGATGCACTGCAACTTGCGTGCGCCGCTGTTGTCGGCTACCTCGAGGATTGTTCGCATCCCAATCATGACTGTCTCCTTATTTGCCCGCGGAAATTCCTACGTAACTGTCTGTGGCGCCGCGCTTACTGCGCTTCGCCAACCTGGACGGCCGCGCGGACCACTTCCGCCAACGCCCAGCGCTTCAGCTTCGACAACGGCCGGTGCTCCACAATCCGCACCACATCGCCGACTTTCGCCAAGCCCTGTTCGTCGTGAGCATAAAACTTTTTGCGCTTCTTGATAATCCGGCGATAGAAAGGGTGCGCCACGCGACGGGACACTTCGACGACAATCGTCTTTTCCATCTTCGTCGAGACGACTTGCCCGATCTTTTCCTGGCCTTTTTTCGCTGTGGCCTGCGGATCTTGATTTTCCGGCATGACTTACTTCGCCCTCTCGCGCAGAACCGTCAGGATCCGCGCCCGATCTTTTTTCGTTTCCCGGTACTTCTTCAAACCATCGGCCTGGCCCAGCGACATCTGGAAGCGCAGACGGAACATGGTTTCACCCATATCTGCTAACTGCTTTTGGAGCTCGGCCGATTCCAGCCCGCGGATCTTTTCAGCTTTCATAACGAATCCTTGTTTACCCTTGAGCCCTTACCCTTGCTGTTCGCGGCTCACCATCTTCGTTTTCAAAGACAGTTTCTGTGCCGCCAACCGCATTGCTTCCGCTGCCACTTCCTGCGAAACCCCTTCCATCTCGAAAAGGATCTTGCCAGGTCGGATGACCGCTACCCAAAATTCCGGAGCGCCCTTACCCTTACCCATACGGGTTTCAGCCGGCTTCTTCGACACGGGCTTATCCGGGAACACCCGGATCCAGACCTTACCGCCGCGCTTGATGTGGCGCGTCATCGCGATACGGGCCGCTTCGATCTGACGGTTGGTAATCCAACCGCAAACCATCGCCTTCAACCCAAAATCACCAAAGCTCAGAGTGCTTCCGCGCCAGGCGAGTCCGGTCATCCGGCCGCGCTGCTGCTTGCGGTATTTGACTTTCTTCGGCATCAACATGGCGTATTACTCCTGGTTCTCGCTGGGGGTATCAACGGCCGGAGCCGCTTCGCCGGTCTCAGCCTTCCACGAAGGCTGCACAGGCTGCGCCATCGGCGGGGCGATCGGGCGGGTCGGGGCACCTTCGGCTCCCGGGGGAGGCGTCTGCACCGGAGGACCGGACGGCGCGCTCTGCTGGGACTGGCCGCCGGCGTATCCGCCCTGCTGGCCACCACCATAACCACCGCTCGCCGGACCACGACGGTCGCGGCGTTCGCCGCCACGTTCACCACGGTCACCGCGGGGTGCGCGGCGGGGTTCCGGTTCGCTCGACATCTTGCGGAAGTCGCCGAGGATTTCGCCCTTATAGATCCAAACCTTAACGCCAATCACGCCATAGGTCGTCTGCGATTCGCTGAAGCCGTAGTCGATGTCGGCGCGCAGCGTGTGCAGCGGCAACTGGCCATCGAGATACCATTCGGAGCGGGCGATTTCGGCGCCATTCAAGCGGCCCGAGACGCGGACCTTGATGCCCTTGCAGCCGAGACGCTTCGCCGAATCAACCGCCTTGCGCATGGCACGACGGAACGCAACGCGTTTTTCCAGCTGCAGTGCGATCGACTCGCTCACCAGTTGGGCATCGACGTCCGGCTTCGAAACTTCCTGAATATCGATGAACACTTCGCGCTTGGTGCGCTTGGCCAGTTCGCTCTTCAGCTTTTCGATTTCGGCGCCCTTGCGACCGATGATGATACCGGGACGCGACGTGCGGATCGTGATGCGGAGCTTGTTGCCGGGGCGGTCGACTTCGACCGAGCTCACACCAGCAGCCTTCAAACGCTTCCGGAGCTCGTCCTTCAGGTCGAGATCTTCTTCCAGCAGCTTGGCGTAGTCCTGCTTAGCGAACCAGCGCGAACGCCACGTTTTGGTGACGCCCAGCCGGAAGCCGTAAGGATGTGTTTTTTGACCCATGGTTTTCCTTCGCGCCTCTTATTTTTCCGCCACAACCACAACAATATGGCTGATCCGGCGCTGGTAGCGGTACGCACGGCCCATCGGGGCGGGGCGGATACGCTTCATGCGCGGGCCCTCGTTCACGTAGGCTTCGTTCACGACCAACTGATCGACGTCCACCGAGTCCGACTTGTTTTCGGCGTTGGCGATTGCCGAGCGCAATACCTTCTCCACCGTCGGGGCGATTCCCTTATTCGTCGAACGCAGAATGTTGATGGCATCACCGGCACGCTGGCCGCGGATCAAATCCACCACCAAACGCGCCTTCTGCGGCGACACCCGAATATATCTTGCTTCGGCTCTTGCTTCCATGTCCGTTTCCTTGTGGGCTGATCTGCCAGGGCTCTGGCCGATCAGCCTGCCTTACCCGATTTTTCGGTCTTGGCCACGTGACCCTTGAATGTCCGGGTCGGCGAGAATTCGCCAAGCTTGTGGCCAACCATGTTCTCGGTCACATAGACCGGAATAAACTTCTTGCCGTTGTGCACAGCAAACGTGTGCCCGATGAACATCGGCAGAATCGTCGAGCGCCGCGACCAGGTCTTGACGACCTTCTTATCGCTGTTGGCGATCAGCTTTTCCACTTTGACCAGCAAGTGGTCATCGGTGAACGGACCTTTTTTGAGAGAACGACCCATCGTCTAATCCCTTCCCTAGCTCTTCTTGCCGCGGCGCGTGACAATTTGATTGTCGGTGCGCTTGTTGTTACGCGTTTTGAACCCGCGTGTCGGCTGGCCCCACGGAGTAACCGGGTGGCGACCGCCCGACGTCCGGCCTTCACCACCACCGTGAGGGTGGTCGACCGGGTTCATCGTCACACCGCGATTATGCGGCGTACGGCCCTTCCAGCGGGTACGTCCAGCCTTGCCGTACGTTTCGTTTTCGTGTTCCGGGTTGCCCACCTGGCCGATCGTCGCAATGCAGCGCAGGTCGACTTTCCGGGTTTCGCCCGACGGCAGCTTGATCAGCGCGATGCCACCTTCTTTAGAGACGAGCTGCGCCTGCGTACCGGCGCTGCGTGCCATCTGAGCGCCCTTGCCAGGCTTCAGTTCAATCGCGTGGATGACCGTGCCGGCCGGGATGTTCTTCAGCGGCAACGAGTTACCGGGAAGAATGTCAGCGTCCGGACCCGACGTAACCGTCGAACCGACCGTCAATCCAACCGGAGCCACGATGTAGCGCTTTTCGCCGTCGACATAGTGCAACAGTGCCAGCCGAGCCGAGCGGTTCGGATCGTATTCGATCGCCGCGACGCGAGCCGGGACGCCTTCTTTGTCCCGCTTGAAATCCACAAGACGCAAAGACTGCTTGTGACCGCCGCCGATAAACCGCGACGTCACCCGGCCACTGCTGTTACGGCCACCGGACTTCCGGAGCCCCACCGTCAGAGACTTCTCCGGCGTTTGTTTCGTAATGTCGTCACGCATCAGCGTCGTCATGTAACGACGGCTGGGCGTATACGGGCGGTATGTTTTCACTGGCATGATGCGATTCCTCTAAACGCCGCGCTTAGATCTCGGCGTATTCCGGCATCTTCTCGCCGGCCTTTAATTTCACGTAGGCCTTCTTCCAATCCGAGCGGTACCCGGCGAACCGGCCGCGACGGCGCAGTTTGCCTTCATTGTTGAGCACCCGGACATCGGCCACTTTGACTTTGAAAAGCTTTTCGACGGCCGCTTTGATGTGGATCTTGTTGGCATCGGTGCTCACTTCGAAGCAGAGCGTGTTCTCGCTCTCCTTCTTCGTCAGCCCTTTTTCCGTCACGATCGGGCGGCGGACCACTTCATAGATATTCATTACGCCAAGCCCTCCGAAAGCTTCTTCGCGGCCGATTCGCTGATCAGAATCTGCTTCGCGTTCAACAGGTGGTACGGATTCACTTCACGGCTCGCCAGCAGCACCAGGCCCGGAATGTTCCGTGCGCCCAAGGCCAGATTGCGGTTCTCGCCGTTGTCGATGACAAGAACTTTGTTCGGCGATTCCAACTTGGTCAACGCGCCGGCAAAGGTCTTCGTCTTGTGGTCGGCCAAGGCAAACTCGCGAACGATCTTGATCCCGCCGTCCTGCAGCTTTGCCGTCAGAGCGGAGCGCAGAGCGCCAACCAACATCTTCTTCGGTAACTGGTAGCTATAATCACGCGGCTGAGGCCCGTGGGTCGTACCGCCGTGGCGCCACAGTGGGCTGCGGATCGAGCCCATACGCGCACGGCCCGTGCCCTTCTGCTTCCACAATTTTTTGCCCGATCCGGCGACTTCGTGCCGGGTCTTGGTCTTTGCCGTTCCGCGGCGCTGATTCGCCTGATAGTTGCGGACAGCCTCGTACAGCAACGCCTTGTTCACTGCGGTGCCGAAGACGGCTTCCGACAGTTCGACGGAGCCTACTTTATTGTTGTTGAGATCGATAACGTCGACAATGGGCATCGTTCGGCTCCTTCTAGTACCCGGATTTCGCGCGGCGAAGAACGACATAGCCGCCGTTCGGTCCGGGCACCGCGCCCTTAACCATGATCATGTTCTCTTCGGTGTCCACACCGACGATTTCCAGGTTGCGAACCGTCACTTGAGCGTCGCCCGAGTGACCGGCCATGCGCATGCCGGGGAAAACGCGGCTCGGGAAGCTCGAGGCGCCGATCGAACCAGGGGCGCGACCGAACATCGAGCCGTGGCCGCCAGGGCCGCCGCGGAAGTTGTGACGCTTGATGATCGAGGTGAACCCACGGCCCTTGGAGGTGCCGATGACGTCCACTTTCTGATTGACCTGGAACTGTTCGGCCAACACGCGATCACCGGTTTTCATATCGTCGTTGCCCGGTCCGAGCTTCAGCTCTTTCAGGAAACGGATCCCGTCCGCGTTCGCCTTCTTCAGGTGGCCGGTCTCGGGCTTGTTGATCCGCGACGGCTTCACATATTCCATAAGGCCGAGCTGCACGGCGTTGTAGCCGTCCGTCGCCGGTGTCTTGCGCTGCACGACGACACAAGGTCCCGCTTTCACCAAGGTCACTGGGACCACTTGGCCTTCCGCGTTGAACACTTGCGTCATCCCGATTTTCTTGCCGAGAATTCCTGGGCTCATTGCACTTTCCTCGAACGGGGCTTTTTTACTTTCGTGTCAGCAACCGTCGTAGCGCCCTCGCCACGCGTCATTGCTTATCCGTTTCCCCGGATTATTAAATCTCTTGGGTTACCACTTTGGTTGCTGCTGCTGCGAACAGCCGAGCAAGACTACTTCTTACCGAAGGCCTTGATTTCGACGTCGACGCCAGCCGGCAGGTCCAGTTTCATCAGCGCGTCCACAGTGTCCTGCGTCGGCGACAGAATGTCGAGCAAGCGCTTGTGGGTGCGGACTTCAAACTGCTCCCGCGACTTCTTGTCGACGTGCGGCGAACGGTTTACAGTGAAGCGGTTCTTCACAGTCGGCAACGGGATCGGACCCGCCACCTGAGCGCCACTGCGCTTGGCCGTCGCCACGATTTCCTGCGTCGACTGATCCAGGACGCGGTGATCGTACGCCTTAAGCCGGATTCGGATGCTTTCTCTCAAAGACATGGATTCAATCTTTCGATTCGTTTGGGTCAGGGCCGCTCCCGTAGAGCGGCCCCAGCTATTTCGTTAGTTAGGAAACGATTTCCGCCACCGTGCCGGCGCCGACCGTGCGGCCGCCTTCGCGAATCGCGAAGCGCAAGCCTTTGTCCATGGCCACCGGGGTGATCAGTTCGATTTCCATCTGCACGTTGTCGCCCGGCATCACCATTTCGGTGCCGGCAGGCAGGTGCGCCACACCCGTCACGTCCGTGGTACGGAAGTAGAACTGGGGACGGTACCCGTTGAAGAACGGCGTATGACGGCCGCCTTCCTCCTTTGACAACACGTAGACTTCACCCTTGAACTTCTTGTGCGGCTTGATCGAACCCGGCTTGGCGATAACCTGGCCGCGCTCAACGCCTTCCTTATCGATACCGCGGAGCAGCAAGCCAACGTTGTCACCGGCGCGGCCTTCGTCCAACAACTTCTTGAACATTTCGACGCCCGTCACAACCGTCTTCTTGGTGTCATGGAAACCAACGATTTCCATTTCCTCACCAACCTTGCAAATGCCCTGTTCGATACGGCCCGTCACCACAGTACCGCGACCCTGAATCGAGAAGATGTCTTCGATCGGCATCAGGAACGGCTTGTCGGTAACACGCGCCGGCATCGGGATGTACTTGTCGACCGCGTCCATCAGGTCGTCGATCGCCTTTTCCCACTGCGGTTCGCCGTTCAAACCACCCAGAGCCGAAACCTTCACCACCGGCAGATCGTCGCCGGGGAAGCCGTAGCTCGAAAGCAGTTCGCGAACTTCCATCTCAACCAGTTCCAACAGTTCGGCGTCTTCCACCATGTCGACCTTGTTCAGAGCGACAACGATGTAGGGCACGCCCACCTGGCGGGCAAGCAGGATGTGTTCACGCGTCTGGGGCATGGGACCGTCGGTCGCCGCCACCACCAGAATCGCGCCGTCCATCTGCGCCGCACCGGTGATCATGTTCTTGATGTAGTCAGCGTGGCCCGGGCAGTCGACGTGGGCATAGTGACGGTTCGCCGTCTCATATTCCACGTGCGAGGCCGCAATCGTGATACCACGAGCTTTTTCTTCCGGCGCGTTGTCGATCGAATCGAAGCTGCGGAACGAGTTCTTCGGATTGTGCTTCGACAGCGTCTTGGTGATCGCCGCCGTCAACGTCGTCTTACCGTGATCAATATGGCCAATGGTGCCGATATTGACGTGCGGTTTAGATCGATCAAATTTCTCTTTCGCCATGGTATGGATTCTCCTGTAGAAACTTTTCGGTACAGCGGACTAGGTGGTGACCTTGCCCTGGGCCTTGCTAATGATTTCGGTTGCCAGGTTCGCCGGCACTTCTTCGTAACGGCCGAAGTGCATCGTGAAGCTCGCGCGACCCTGAGTGCGGCTGCGCAATTCCGTGGCGTATCCGAACATTTCGCTCAGCGGAACCATCGACTTGATGACCTGCGTGGTGCCACGCATTTCCATGCCTTCCAGGCGGCCGCGACGCGAAATCAGGTCGCCGTTGACGGGGCCCATGTATTCGTCGGGCACAACCACTTCCACCGACATGATCGGTTCTAGCAGCACCGGCTTGGCCTTTTTGACAGCGTCCTGGATTGCCAGCGATCCGGCAATCTTAAACGCCATTTCCGAAGAGTCAACGTCGTGGTAGTTGCCGTCGTAGACCTGAATTTTCACGTCCGACATCGGGAAGCCAGCGATCAGGCCGCCTTCCAGGCGCTCAACGATACCTTTTTCGATGGCCGGGATGTATTCTTTCGGAATCGTACCGCCAACCGTCTTGTTCTCGAATTCAAAACCCTTGCCCTCTTCGAGCGGCTCGATACGGATCTTGCATTCGCCGAACTGACCCTTACCACCGGACTGCCGAACGTGGCGGCCGTGACCTTCCGCTTTCACGCGGATGGTTTCGCGGTAGGCGACCTGCGGCTTGCCGACGTTGGCTTCCACACCGAATTCGCGGCGCATACGGTCGACAATGATTTCCAAGTGCAGTTCGCCCATGCCGGCGAGAATCGTCTGCCCCGTTTCAATGTCGGTGTTCACTCGCAACGTCGGATCTTCGTTCACCAGCTTCGCGATGGCAACGCCCAGCTTTTCCTGGTCGGCCTTCGACTTCGGCTCGATGGCGAGCTGAATCACAGGTGCGGGGAAGTCGATCGACTCGAGAATCACCGGATGGCGTTCGTCGCAGATCGTGTCGCCCGTCTGAACCGTCTTCAAACCTACGCAAGCGCAGATGTCGCCGGCCAGCACTTCTTGAATTTCTTCGCGCTTGTTGGCGTGCATCTTCACGATACGGCCAATGCGCTCACTCTTCCGCTTACCGGCGTTGTACCCATTCGTGCCGGTCATCAGCTTGCCCGAGTACACACGGACGAAGCAGAGCTGGCCGACGAACGGATCGGTCATGATCTTAAAGACCAGGCCGGAGAAGGGAGCAGTATCTTCGGACGGGCGAAGGACTTCCGAACCATCGTCCGGATTAACGCCCTTCACAGGAGGAATGTCGAGGGGCGAGGGCAGGAAGTTCACCACCGCGTCCAACATGTCCTGCACACCCTTGTTCTTAAAGGACGAGCCGCAGATGACGGGGAAGATCTGCATCGCGATGGTCGCCTTGCGGATACCGCGAAGGAGTTCATCTTCAGTCAGTTCCTGACCTTCCAGGTACTTATTGGTCAACTCGTCGTCGCATTCGGCTACGGCTTCCACCATCAGCGTCCGGTACTTCTGCGCTTCTTCCAACAGCTCCGCCGGGATTTCGACGTCGTCGAATTTCGCGCCCAGGGACTCATCGCGCCAAATGCGCGCCTTCATCGTCACCAGGTTCACAATACCCAGGAATTTGTCTTCCGCGCCGACCGGGATCTGAATCGCTACCGGCTTACAACGGAGACGGTCAACGATGGTTTCGATGGAGTGATAGAAATCAGCACCCATGCGGTCCATCTTGTTGATGAAACAGATACGCGGGACACCGTACTTATCGGCTTGGCGCCACACGGTCTCAGACTGAGGCTGCACACCAGCCACCGCGTCAAACACAGCCACCGCACCATCAAGGACGCGCAGGGAGCGCTCCACTTCGGCCGTAAAATCCACGTGGCCGGGGGTGTCGATGATGTTAATTGCGATGTCGTTCCATTCGCAGCTCGTGGCAGCCGAGGTGATCGTGATGCCGCGTTCCTGCTCCTGCTCCATCCAGTCCATCGTCGCCGTACCTTCATGGACTTCGCCAATCTTGTACGTACGGCCGGTGTAATAGAGGATTCGTTCGGTTGTCGTGGTCTTACCGGCATCAATGTGGGCCATGATGCCGATATTGCGCATGCGCTCAAGAGGTACTGTGCGAGCCATAAATACTTAGCCGGTTCTCCCTACCAACGATAGTGCGCGAAGGCTTTGTTAGCCTCGGCCATACGGTGGACGTCGTCTTTCTTCTTAATCGCTCCGCCGCGGAGGTTCGCAGCGTCAAGCAACTCATTCGCCAACTTATCCGGCATTCCCTTTTCGGGGCGGGACCGCGCATTGCCAATGATCCAGCGGAACGCCAGCGACGTGCGCCGGTTTTGCGGAACTTCCACCGGAACCTGGTAGTTTGCACCACCCACGCGGCGGGTCTTCACTTCCAGCATCGGCTTGCAGTTTTCAACGGCCTTTTTGAAGACCTTGAGGGCTTCTTCCCCACCGCTCTTCTCGCCGACCTTCGTCATGGCGGCGTAGAACACGCGCTGCGCCACAGCCTTGCGGCCCTCCCACATCAGGGAGTTGACAAACTTCTCGACGAGCGTCGATCCGAAAATCGGATCCGGGGCCACTTCGCGAACTTCTGCTCTTCTTCTACGCGGCATATCTCAAATCCCTTACGCTTTCTGCTTCGGGCGCTTGGCGCCGTACTTGGAGCGGCTCTGCTTGCGGTTGGCGACGCCACCGGCGTCCAGCGTTCCGCGGACAACGTGATAGCGCACACCCGGCAAATCCTTAACGCGGCCGCCGCGGATCAGCACGATCGAGTGCTCCTGCAGGTTGTGGCCTTCGCCCGGGATATACGTGGTCACTTCAATTCCGTTGGTCAGACGGACACGCGCCACTTTCCGCAACGCCGAGTTCGGCTTTTTCGGGGTGGTGGTGTATACACGCGTACAAACGCCACGCTTTTGCGGGCACGCCTGAAGCGCGGGGCTCGCCGTCTTATATCGCGTGGGCTTGCGGCCCAGGCGCACGAGCTGGTTAAAGGTAGGCACTGATACCTTCTCCTTGCAATTGCACAAAAAAATTTGGAATTCGGTTCGAAATGACCCTCTCGGCAATGCAATCTCCCGGCGGGCGCCATCGGATTACAGCCACAGGATCGGTAGAAACGTGTTAGGACACAATAAGGCCCATCTCACGAGTCTTGCACTTTGGATGTGCTAGGAAGTAGATCTTCGGAAACAGTCCATACCCTTCGAAGGCGCGTATGTCCTTGCGGGAAGCGGGACTGACCTCTAACCGGACCCCAACAATCTCAGGCATTGCACCGTCGACAACGTGAGGCGGTAGTCAGAAGCAGAAGGAACAACTCTCTGCACTACAGGTACTGCGTTGCGGTAAATTTCTTCACCGCAAACCACACAAGTTTAGCGCACAAACAAACGAGAGTCAACTCGCCCGTCCGCACACACCACTTTCGGGTAGGATTTCAATATAACACAGATTTACCGCGGTGACAATTTACCGTACAGAAATCGTCACCCCCGCCGCGCCCGTCGCCGTCCCTACCGACATCACCACCGGCACCGCGTCCCCAGCCACCACATCCGCCGGCACCCGAACATTCACTTGCACCAACCCCGCCACCAACCCCGGCGCCCCGCCCGCGTACAGCACCGTCCCCTCTTTCCCGCCAATCGTCACCTTCACAGGCAACACAGGCCGCGCCGGCTCCGCCCCGGTCAGCGTCCCGTCCACGCCCGCCGGCAAGGTCTGCCCTTCGCCGGTGCCAAAGAACACAATCACATCCCCAGCCCGCACCGGTGCCGACCGCCCGTTCACCGTCCCATCCTGGTTCAACGCCGCCGCCTGGCCCTTCCCCGAAGCATCAATCGTGAACAATCCCGGCGCCGCCGCCGCAATCGCCACCCGAACAGCCTCGCTCCGCACCCCAGCCGACTCCACCACCACGTCCACATTCGGCTGCGCGCCCAGGCCATAAGGCACAATCGCCCCAATCTGCCCCGCGCTCACGTACAACAACGGTGCCGCCTGCCCCGCAAAAAACACCCGCGTGCCCGCCAACGCCGTCGGCACACGCCCGCTCGAATCCAACAGGAACGGCGCCAGATTCCCCGGCCCCATCCGCGACCCAAACAACGTCACAATCTCGCCCGGAGCCACCGCCCCGCCTGCAAACGACGCCCCATTCACGATCCCGTTCTGCGACAACACCGGCCGCGAAACGCCCACCGAAATCGTCAACGGCACATCCGCGCTCCGCCCCCCGGCGTCCGTCAACCGCAGCGTCACCGCGGCCGACCCCGCCGTAATCGGCGTACCCGCCAAAACGCCCTCCGGCGTCAGCGTGATCCCACCCGGCAGCATCCCATTCGTCAACACCCATCGATACGGCGCCGTGCCGCCCTCGGCCACCAACGCCACCCGGGCCTCTTCCAACGCAAACATCGACACCGTCGCCGGCCCCGTGTACCGCAAATTCCCCACAACAATCGTGAAAGTCTTCAACACCGCCGCGCCCGAAACGTCCACCACTTCCAGCGAAAACGTATACGACCCCGCCGCCGTCGGCGTGCCCGCCACGAACCGGTCCTGCCCCAACGTCAATCCCGGCGGAAATGGCCCCACAATGCGCAACCGGTACGGCTCCCGCCCCCCGGAAATGTTGAGGCCAAACCGGTAGGGAACACCCACCGCGGCCCCCGGCAACGAGGCCGTCGAAATCAGAATCGGCTGCAGCCGCCCCTCCACCGTCATCACCATTTCCCGGTCCTGGCTCGCCAGCGTCGTATCCGTCACCCGCAGCGTAAACACATACCGCCCCGGCTGATTACATATACCCGTCAACCGCCCGCTGTCGCTCAACGTATACCCCGGCGGCAGCGGCCCGCGTCGCACGCTCCACACATGCGGAGGCGCATCGCCCAGCACCGTCAACTGCCCGCTGTATTCGGTCGCGCCGAACCCGTTCGGCAACACCGTCGTCGCCGCCAACGGCCCCAAAATCCGAATCAAATAACCCTTCGTAACGGTGTTGCCCTCAAAATCCTTACCCCGGATCTTGAACGCCCATGCCCCGCCTGGCGCCCGCGGAATCCCGTACAATCGGCCCGTAATCTCCAGCACCATCCCGTCCGGCAGCTTCCCCGAAATCGGGTCATACCCAACCTCGGCAAACTCCCCGGGCTTCGCAATCAGGTTCTGATAATCCACGCTCACGCGCGCCGGAACCAGCTCCGTATAGGTTTCCCCATCGGTCGCCACCGCCACCACCAGGAACGGCACGCAAATCTGCGCACGCGTCTGGTCGGCCACACACACCGTGTGCCGGAACTCCCCCACCGTGAAGATCGTCCCCGCCAACTCCCCCGTCGACGCGTCCAGACGTAGCCCCGGCGGCAGCGTCGAACCCTCCTCCACCGCAAACGTGTAGGGTCCAATGCCGCCGCTCGGCGTGAACTTGTAGCTGAACGCCCGGCCCGCCGTAGCGTACCGGAACATGTCATAGCTCGACAGCGTCAACGGCGCCGTCTGGGCCGCCGCTACCAACGAAACGATCGCCAACAGGGCCAGTCGCACAGGGGAACCCTCCGCGATCAGATTAACAAAAACAAAAACACCTGAAAATGTTTTTTACAACAACCCGGGCTTACTTCTCCAAA
>JBIKOG010000127.1:0-21849 GCA_044358225.1 Bryobacteraceae bacterium
CATGCTGATGATCAATCCCCAGCTTGCGCCACCTCTCTGCCTTCAGGCTCATCTTGTGTGAGAATCGCCTGTTCCTTCAGGCTCATCTTGCATGAGACAAGACTGTCCCTTGCCCGCCACCCAGCGGTTCTGTTACCCTCGCAAAGTCGTCACGGAGTGACAATATGACCGCCTCAACCCAGGCCCCCCGCGTCCTCGGCTGTTCCCGCCGCCGTCGAAGCCATCAGC
This sequence comes from Bryobacteraceae bacterium, assembly GCA_044358225.1. Lineage (GTDB taxonomy): Bacteria > Acidobacteriota > Terriglobia > Bryobacterales > Bryobacteraceae. The sequence continues at coordinate 229 of JBIKOG010000127.1, forward strand.
GGCGTCTCTATCAACCGCCGTGGTTCGGTCACTGCACCCCATAACCCATGAAGAACCCCTTCATCGGCCCCCATCCGATCCCCAAAAACGCCCCCATCTTCGGCCGCAACCGCGAGATCACCGAACTCCGCCACCTTCTCATCGCCGAACGGATCGTCCGCTCTACTCCCCCTCCGGCGCCGGCAAAAGCTCCCTCGTCAACGCCGGCCTCATCCCCGAATTCGCCAACATGTTCGACGTCTGGGAACCCACCCGAGTCAACACGCCGTCCCAAAACAGCGACACCAACCCCTACGTCCAAAGCGCCATCGCCGGCTGGAAAAGGCCCGGCGAACAAACCAATCTGAAGGACTTCGTCACCGCCAACAAATCCACCAAAAACCCCCTCCTCATCTTCGATCAATTCGAAGAGATCCTAAGAACCAACCCCACCGACACCGCAGGCCAAAAGGAGTTCTTCCGCCAACTCGCCGACCTCCTCGCCCTCCCCCACGTCTGGGCTCTCATCATCATCCGCGAAGACTTCCTCGCCCCCCTCCTCCCGTATTTCGCCACCCTCCCCACCCACCTCCGCCACCGCTACCGCCTCAACCTCTTCACCCCCGCCCAGGCCGAATCCTGCATGCGCGGCCTCGCCTCCCAAGGCGAACCCCAACGCACTTTCCAGCCCGGCGCCCTCGCCGAACTCACCGCCAGTCTCTCCACCGCCATCATCCAAAGTCTCGACGGGAAGAAGGAAGTCATCACCGGCTCCAACGTCGAGCCCATGCAAATGCAAGTCGTTTGCCACCGCCTCTGGAACGGCATGGACGCCGATGACACCAGCATCGACCTCGTCGACGTCCAAAAACACGCCGACGTAGTCGCCTCCCTCGGGGCCTACTACAACGACGCCATTATCGAAATCACCGGCAAACTCCAAACCCCCGAACGCGCCATCCGCGACTGGTTCAGCCGCAAACTCATCACCCGCGAAGAAACCCGCGGCCAGGTGCAAAAAGGGGAGGTTGAAACCGAAGGTCTCCCCACCGCCATCGTCGAAGCCTTCGTCGGCAAATATATTGTCCGTGTCGAGGAGCGCCGCACCACCCGCTGGTACGAACTCTCGCACGACAGCCTCGTTCGCCCCATCCTGAAAGCCAATAGCGACTGGCGCGCCACCAACCTCACCCACGCCCAAAAGGCCGCCGACACATGGGCCGAAAACGGCAAACCCGACGGACTTCTCCTCACAGGCGACGACCTCACCGCCGCCCAATCCTGGCACGGCGTCTACACCCCCGTCGAACAGGAATTCCTCGAACGCTCCGCCCGCCGCCAGGCCATCGAAGACGCGCAGAAGGCCGCCGCCATTCGCGAATCCGAACAGAACCAAAAACTCCGCAAATCCCTCCGCATCGTCCTCGCCGTTTCAGTCGTAGCTCTCCTCCTCGCCGGAGCCGCCTGGGCTTCCTATAATCAGGCCAAGGCCAACGAAGCCACCGCGAAAAACAATGCGGAAAAGGCAACCGTCCAGTCATTCCTCGCAAGAATCTCCGCCGGCTTCGCCAAGCTCAGCGAAGAGAGTGCCAAGAGCAGCGAAGCTAAAGCCGAAGAACAACGCCGCCTCGCCCTCGAAAGCCAGAAGGAGGCCGAAGAACAAGAGCGCCAGGCAAAAGTCGCCCTCCACGCCTCCTCCATGCTCGAAGCCTCCCGCGCCCTCTACTTGGGCCAGAACAATGCCGCCCTCGTCCACTTCGCCCGCGCCCTCCGGCTCGATCCCACTTCCACCCCCGCCCGCACTGGAATCGCCGAAGCGCTACAACGGCCCTCCTGGGGTCTGCTTCGTCACAGAATCCCGGTGCCCGACGTCTTGCTCCACGCGAACTTCAGCAGCGATGGAAAGAAGGTCATCGTCGCCAACGGCAACCAGGCACAAATATGGAACGTCCTCGATGGAAAACCCCTCGGTAAACCGCTCCCGCACAAAGTCCATGCCTTCGTCGTTTCCTTCAGCGCCGATGGCCGCCTGGTGCTGACAACCGACGGAGACCGTGTCCTGCTTTGGAATGCCACTACGGGGGAGCCATTCGGCGAACCGCTGGTGCATACAGGCAGAGATCCTGTTTTGGCTGCCTCGTTCAGTCACGACAGCACCCGGGTCTTAACCGCTGCGGGCCATACTGCCCGGATCTGGAATGTTGCGGGCTCAAAACAAATAGGCAATGGTATGTCCCACGGCGCCAACCTCCACCTTGCCGTCTTCTCCCCCAAATCAGATCTCGTTCTTACCGCTTCCCTCGATAAGGATGCGCAAGTCTGGAACGCAGCCTCCGGCGCCCCGATCGGCAAACCCCTCCGCCACGCCGAGATCTTCTTTTTCGCTCAATTCAATCAACAAGCCAGCCACGTCGTGACAGGGTCCAAAGACAGGGCCCAGGTCTGGAATGCCCTAACCGGGGACCCGATCGGAAAGCCGATTCCGCACCCGGACACTGTCTACCAGGCCGAATTCAGCTCTGACAACCGTTACCTGGTTACTGCATCCGCCGACAAATCCGCCCGGTTGTGGTCTGTCAACGAGGCCGATCCCGCCGAATTCGGAACTCCAATCGGAACCCCGCTTCCCCACACTGCGGAGATCGGTGCCGTTCACTTCATGGAAGCCGGCCGTCGATTCATCACCGTCGCACACGACGCCGTGCAGTTATGGGACACAGCCACGTGCAACGCCTCCAATAAGCCAATCCCACTAGGCGAGGGCGCCAACATTCTCGCACTGAGCGCAGACAGAAAACGCCTGTTGTTCGCCTCCTCGTCCCCAGGCAATGTCAAACATCTCAACATCTGGGACCTCGCCGCCGGCGGCACTCAAGGGCAAATCCTGTCGCACGAAACTCCGGTTCGCAGCGCTGTTTTCAGTCCCGACAGCCGGCGCATCGTTACCGCGGCAGGGGACAATGCCCACATCTGGAATGCCACCACCGCCAAACGAGAAGCCAAACCACTGGAACATCACCAAACGGTTACCAGCGCCGTTTTCAGTCCAGATAGCAGTTCCGTTCTCACGGCTTCGCATGACCATTTCGCGCAGGTCTGGAACGCCGCAACAGGCAACCCGGCCGGCGCTCGCCCGGACCTGAACCGCTTCCTGCATCGTGCTACATTCAGTCCCGATGGACGTTTCTACGCCACCGTCGACAGTGACTACATAGGCCAAATCTTCATCACGGCGACCGGAAAACCGTTCGGTCGCCCGCTGCGTCCGCAGCCCGCCCGGGAAAGCACCTATGGCGCGCGCGACGACCTGAGCGGCGTCGAATTTAGTCCCGACGGAAAATACATAGTCACCGCCTCCGCGGAAACCACCGCCCAAGTCTGGAACGTCGCCACACAGTCTCCGGTCGGCCGGCCCCTCGTCCACAAGGGAGCGCTAAACGCCGCCCACTTCAGCCCCGATGGCCAACAGGTGCTAACCGCTTCCGCCGACAAAACGGCCCAAATCTGGAACGCCCAAACAGGACAACCCATCGGAAAACCATTCACCCATAGCGGACCAGTGGACTCGGCTGCGTTTAGCAACAATGGTCAATTGGTGGTCACCGCCTCCGCCGACCTCTCCGCGCAAGTGTGGGATGTCGCAACCGGTGACCGTGTCGGCCGACCCATGCTCCACACCGGCCCCGTGCAAAGTGCCGCCTTCAGTCCAGAAGGCCGCCGCGTCATCACCGCCTCCTTCGACAAATCCGCCCAGCTCTGGGACGCCGCCACCGGTGCGCAAATCGGAACGCCGCTTGTCCACGGATCTCTCGTCGCCGGTGCCGTATTCAGCCCCGACGGCCGCCGCATTGTCACCGCCTCCGCCGATCAAACCGCCCGCCTCTATGAAATATTCATTGACTCCGGCTCGCCGCAAGACATACAGCTTCTCGCCGAACTGGCCGATGCCATCGGCGGCGCAACCATCAACGAGATCGGCGCTGTGATTCCGATTCCCGACGAACCCGCCCGCCTCCGCGCCATCCGCGCCAAAGCCCTGCGCCTGCCCGACACCCCCGGCACCCTCCCCCACTTCATCCGCCGTCTCCTCCCCGAATAAACCTCTTGCCCACCACCCAGCAGTTGTGTTAACCTCGCAAAGTCGTCAGTTACTCACCCGGAAAGGAGACCCACACTTGCCAACAAACTATACCCGCGTCTCCTTCACAACCCTCTAACTTCCCGGAGTAACTATATGTCCGTCACTACCCTGGACCCACGGGTCCTCGGCTGTTCCCGCCGCCGTGCGCGCAAACTCACCCGCGCCGCCCGCAAACAGCCCCAATTTGCCATCCCCTCGGCCCGCTTCCTCCAATGGCTCATCGCCACGAAGACGCCGCTCACCCCGGCCCTCGAAGCAGCCTTCTACCAGGCAACGGCAAACTACCCGTCCGCCCGCTGGACCGCCTACGAATTCAAACAACTCGCCCACGCCATCGCCCGCGGCGTGAAACCGGAAACCATCGAAATATGGAGCATTCTCCGTGCCGACGCCGATCTCGACGTCAACCTCTCGGCCGTCCCCGGCCCCAACTTCCCATTCCCCGAAGCCCTCATCCTCCCTCACCTCGGCAACTGGAAATGGCCCGCCCGCTACGCCGTCGAAGACGCCTGGCGCCTCACCCCCAAACACCCCCAACTCCTCGCCAACCCCACTTTCCAATCCCTCGAACCGCACCACCAATGCTGGCTCCTCACCATCGCCGAAAACACCACCCAGAACCCCGAACCGCTCATCCCCCACATCGTCGAAGAAATCACTCCCGCTTTCATCGCCAAACTGGACATTCCAACCGCCATCCACTTACTAACTCAATACCCCACCCTCCGCCCCATCGAACAGTCCGGCCTCCACATCGCCACCCAACTCGAAATCCCCCAAATCGCCACCCTCTCCCCGGCCGCCCTTACCCGCATCGCCAAGGCCCGCCGCAACCGCCAAACCTGGCACGACACCGTCGACGCCCTCGCCCTCCTGCCACAAGAACTCACCCTGGCCGCCCTCGCCACCCGCCCCGAAATCCTCTTCGAACTCGGCGCCCGCCTCCACGCCTTCGGCCAAGTCCGCGCCAAATCCCTGCTAAAGACAATCCAATCCCAACCCCTTTTCGCCCCCAACCCCACCACCCTCGTCGCCGTCGATCGCCTCCTGACCTCCCATCGCGAACTCGCCCAAACCATCCCCGTCTTCTCCACGTGGGACCGCCACTTCTCCGGCGAAAAACCCATCAACCGCTACGCCATCGAAGACGTCGGCGCCCAAATCACGGAAGCACTACCCGCCCTCCGCCTCCGCTCTCTCATCGAACAAATCGATCAACAAATCGCCCTCTTCGGAGACCCCCACGCCGGCCTCCTCCGCGCCGGTCTCACCCACGGTCGCCACCCCCTCCGCCGCTTCCTCCACGCCCACACCAACGGCCGCGACCCTCGCCCCGCCCACCCCGCCAACCAAAACTGGCTCGCCGCCCGTCCCGATTTCCCCCTCGAAACCTGGCTCCACCCCCTCCGCATCACCCTGCCTGTCAATGGCATCGGCGACGTCACCCTCGAAGTCGAATCCAACCCCTTCGAACTCCTCCGCCTCGGTACCTACGCCCGCAGTTGCCTCGCCCCCGGCGCCTCGAACAGCGCCAACGCCGTCGCCGTCCTCCTCGACGTCAACAAACGCGCCATCTACGCCCGCCACTCGAACGGACGCTTCCTCGCCCGGCAAATCGTCGCCATCACCGACTCGGGCCTGCTCCTCCCCTACGCCGTCTACCCCGAAAACACCGCCCCCGCCCTCGAAGACTTCTTCCAACTCTTCGTCGAAGACTGGGCCCTGCAAATGCGCCTCCCCATCGCCCGCGGCGGCTACCACTCCGTCGCCCCGCTCACCCTCCGTGACTGGTACGACGACGGCCCCTGGCACCGCTACCACCTTCCATAAACGCCCAACCTGAGGCAGACTAAAAGTTCGCCATGACCTATCACTTCGGCGACTTCCGCTTCGACGCCACCGAACGCCTCCTCTTCCGCGGCGCCGATCGTGTCCCTCTCGTTCCCAAAGTGGCCGACACCCTCCACGTCCTCCTCGAACGACACGGCCAGGTCATCGAAAAGGCCGAACTCATGCAGCGCATCTGGCCCGACGCCACCGTCGAAGAAATCGGCCTCGCCCGCAACATCTCCCTCCTCCGCAAAGCTCTCGACGATGAAGCCCCCGACTCGCCCATCATCGAAACCGTCCCCCGCCGCGGCTATCGCTTCGCCGCCCCGGTCACCCTCGGCACGCCATCCGCTCCCAGGAAGAAAAGGTCCATCGCCCCCATCGCCGCCGCCGTCCTCCTTCTCGCCACGGCTGCTGTAATCTACTACCAGTTCTACGTCCCCTCCCGGTTCGTTTCCCCAAACCGCGCCGCCGCCCTCGCCGTCGTCCCATTCCCCTGCGCCTGCCCCGGCATCGATGCCGACGCCTACACCGATGCCCTCACCGACCTCCTCGTCACCGACCTCTCCAAAACCCCCACCCTCCAGCTCGTCGCCCCCAGCACCGTCCGCCGCCACCAGCGCGCCGGCATGTCCATGGGGCTCATGGGCCGCCTCCTCGGCCTCGACGCCCTGGTCGAAGGTTCCGTTCAACTCGCCGGCCCCGACCTCCGCACCACCGTCCGCCTCGTCGACGTCCACACCGGCAAAGTCATCTGGTCAGAAACCATCCACCAACCCGCCGCCAACCCTGCCGCCGCCCAAACCGCCACCGCCCGCCACGCCGCCACCCAAATTGCAGCCCGTCTCCTAAATCATTGATTCCACACATGTGAAACAATTGCGAAGCCAAAACGAAGCTCGTTTCGCGCCCCCCAAGCCCTATTCTGGGGCCGTCATGAGTACCCACATCGCCACCCTCGCCCGCCTCACCGGCACGCTCCTGCTGCTCTTTTTCCTGGCCTTTGTCCTAGCCGAAGGACCGCCCAATCCCCTCCGTCTCACCGCCAGCGAAGCGCTGTACGCCGCTGGAATGTTGGCGCTCTACGGAGGCCTAGCCCTCGCCTGGCGCAACGCCAAATGGGGCGGCGCCGTGACAATTGGTGGCTGGCTGTTCCTAGCCATCCTCTCCGGCCGGGTTCCTTTTGATTGGCCTCTCGCCCTCCCAGCCGCGGTCGGCGTGCTGTTCCTGGTATCGGCCAACGCCCCCAAACGCCCGACGCCACTGTGGGGAAAAGCGCTCCTCTACGGCCCCCTCCCGGTCTTCGTCCTCCTGTGCGCCAACGAGATGTTCGGCAACCCACCGCTGATGGCCGTGCCCGACGGCGAACTCACCGGAACCTGTTCAGTCCCCAGCGCCGCCATCACCGTCCACTCGGACGCAACCGTAACCGGAACCGTCGCCAACGTACCCATCCAGCGAGCGAGAATAGAGCCAAACCGCAGCTGGTTCGGCCGCCTCCTCGGCTGGCGAACGGACTACCGAATCCGCGGCGAGCTGACCACCGGGGAGCCATTGAATATCCTGCTGAACGCCAAACCCACCGGCCTCACCGGCACAGTAGAATCACCCCGACGCTAGGCAAATCCCGCCCCGGCCAAGCCGAGCCAGCCCGCCCAAGCCCGCCAAGCGCTCCATGCCCGCCCGCCCCGCCCATCCCGCCAAGCCCCGCCCGCCCCAGCCCGGGGACACCCTGATCCCCAGTCCGACAGCTCACCCCTGTCCGAAACGAAGGGTGTCCCCCATCCCGCCCGCCAAAGCCCGCCCGCCAAAACCCGGCTACAACAAACTCATCCGCCGAGCCACCCGCGCCAAAATCTCCAGCGCCCGGTCCAACTGCTCGCGCGTGTGCGTCGCAGTAACAATCGTCCGGATCCGAGCCCTACCCTGCGGCACCGTCGGAAAGCCGATGCCAGTCGCGAACAGCCCTTCCTCAAAAAGAGCCTTCGAAAACGCATGCGCCGCGGCCGCTTCGCCCACGAAGATCGGCGTAATCGGCGTCTCGCTCCGCCCCGTGTCAAAGCCCAGCTTCGCCAATTCTTCTTTGAAATACCGCGTGTTCGCCCACAACGCTTCAATCCGTTCCGGCTCGCTCTCCAACAGATCGAACGCCGCCAGACACGCCGCCGTCACCGCCGGCGGATGCGACGTCGAAAACAGGAACGGCCGTGCCCGATGATAGAGATACTCAATGAAATCCTTCGTGCCGCACACATAGCCACCCAGCACGCCAACGGCCTTCGACAGCGTGCCCACCTGGATATCCACCCGCCCATGCAGCCCGAAATGATCCACCGTCCCGCGTCCATTCCGGCCCAGTACGCCGGACGAATGCGCATCGTCCACCATCATAATGGCGCCATACTTCTCGGCCAGCGCACACAGCGCCGGCAGCGGCCCGATGTCGCCGTCCATCGAAAACACCCCATCGGTGATCAGCAACTTGCGCCCCGGGACACCCTGCAGCGCGGCCAGCTTCTCTTCGGCCACCGCCACGTCGGCGTGCGGGAAAACGTGTATCTTCGCGCGCGACAGCCGGCAGCCATCAATGATGCTGGCGTGGTTCAACTCGTCGGAGATGATGTGATCTTCTTTCCCCAACACCGCCGAAACCGTTCCGGCGTTCGCCGTATAGCCGCTCTGAAAAACGACGCACGCCTCCACATGCTTGAATGCGGCGATACGCCGCTCCAACTCCATGTGCATGTCGAGCGTGCCGCTGATCGTACGCACCGCCCCGGTCCCGGCGCCGAACTTGCCGATAGCGGCAATCGCCGCTTCCTTCAGCTTCGGATGATTCGCCAGCCCCAGATAGTTATTCGAGGCTAAGTTAATCACTTCCTTGCCGTCGTATCTACTAATAGGCTCACAAGGACCCTGTAACTCGCGTAAGCGCTGATACGTGCCGTTGGCCCGGAACTCATTCAACTGTTCGCCCAGATAGGCGAGAGGATCGATACGCATGATGGACTCCTTTACAGCGGACGGACGCGGACGTCTTTGTACTCGATCCAGCGGCCCACCTGGTGCGCCTGCAACAGAATGTGCCCATCGCCAAGCCGGTCAAGGGCGTTGTACTCGGTCACCGTCTCGCCGTTCACGCGAACTGTGACCGACGGGCCTTTGACGAAAAGCTGGAACAGATACCGGGTTTCCGGCGGAATGTTGGGATACTTGGCGCGTTTCAGGCCGTACAGCGAGCCAGTTGGATAAACGGCCCCGCTCACGTCGTGCAACTGAATCTCGTAATGCGCCTTCGCGCCGGAGCCTTCGGAGCGGAACAGCACGCCGCCGTTCGAATGGTGCGCGGCGCGGATGTAGCATTCAAACGCGAAGTCCTTAAAGCGCTCCTTCGTCGCCAGGTGGCCGAGCCCGTCGGCGCGCAGAATATCGCCAATCGGCGTCCACTTGGCTTTGCCCTCTTCCACCTGCCAGTTGGCGGCCAAGTCGGAGCCCTTCGTGTACAGCGATTGCCACTTCACGGAACCGGGCAACTCGGCGATTTCGAGCTTCCGAAAACGGATCGGATAGGAGAGCGACTGCAAGCCGATGTAGCCCTGCCGCAGGCGCGTCGCCAGGGCCGGATTCGCTTCCACGTTCACGTCCTGCACCTGCTCCCCGTTGGTCCACACCTGCAGGCGCGGCCAGTCGAAGCGGATCCGAATTTCATTCCATTCGGCCTTGGATTTCACGTTGTTCGCCTTCGGCGCAACCAACGGGAAAATGCTGCCCATGCCTTCCGGTTTCAACTCGTCTTTCTTGTGAAACAGCTTGATGCAGAAGCCCGAATCCTGCGCGTTCCCGTGAGCCGGGGCGTGCAGCAGGATGCCGGAGTCAATCCAGCCTTTGACGAAAAACTCGCCGCGAAGCTCGAAGTTCTCGTACTGCTTCTCCGTGCGCAGCCAGGTGGGCGAGTTGGCGGCCTCGCTGACGACAATGGCGCCATCGTCGACGAAGAACGCCGAATCGGGGCCGTCGACGACGTGCCAGCCGGCGAGCGTCTGGCCATCGAAAAGCGGGGTGAAGGTGGGCTTGGGTTGCGCGGCGAGGAGGGCCGTGGCGAGAAAGTGGCGGCGAATCATTCTATTGGCATCGTAGCGCTATTCTGAAGGTATGTTCAGGGTAATGGCTTGGTTGGCGCTGGCGGCGATGGCGTGCGCGCAGGGCACGGATGCGGTAGTCACCGGTACGGTGACCGACCCCTCGGGCGGGGCGATCCCCGGCGCTAACGTGCGCGCGAGGAACACGCGGACCGGCGTCGTAACGGCCACCCAGAGCAACGGCGCGGGCGTCTATGTGTTTGCTGCGCTGCCACCGGGCTTGTATCAACTGGGCGCGGAGCACAGCGGCTTCCGGGCGGTGTCGGTGGAAGGCCTGGAGTTACAGGTCGGCGCCCGCGTGAACGTCGCGTTGCCGATGGCGGTGGCGGCGACGGTGGAAACGGTTGAGGTTCGAGCGGCTGGCGAGGCGGCGGTTCTCACCGATTCGGTCTCGGTGGGCGGTGTGCTGAGCGGGCAGCAGGTGATGCACCTGCCGCTGCCGGGCCGCAACGCGCTGGACCTGATTTACACGCAACCGGGATTGGTGGGCGATAACTTCGCCGGGTCGCGGATCGGGTCTTTGAATATCACGCTTGATGGGTTGAACGTGCAGGACCAGCGGTTGAATCAGGGCGTCTCCTCGCCGATCACGACGACCGTCGACAAGATCGAAGAGTTCCGTGTGATCACCTCGCCGGCCGACGCCGAACTGGGTCGCGGGTCGGGGCAGATTCAGATGATCACCAAATCGGGCACGAACCGGTTTCGCGGGAGTTTGTTCGAGTTTCATCGCAACACGGCGCTGAACGCCAATACGTGGTTCAACAATCAACGCGGGTCGGACCCGGTGACGGGGCAGGCGATCTCGCCGCGCAACGTGCTGGTCCGGAATCAGTACGGCGGCGGGATTGGCGGCCCGATCCGGAAGAACAAAACGTTCTTCTATTTCCTGGCCGATTCGCAGCGGATCCGGCAGAAGACGGCGGTGACGAACACGGTGTACACGGAGACGGCGCGGCGCGGGGTGTATCGATACTATCCGGGGTCGGCGAATGGCAACGCCAATGGCGCGTTCCCGTCGGTGAACGATCTGGGACAGCCGGTGCGGCCCTCGCGCGCGACGGGCGAATTGCAAACCATCAACCTGTTCGGCTACGACCCTCGGCGCAACCAGCCGGACCCAACGGGCACAATGGCGCGCATGATCGGGTTGATGCCTCTGCCGAATAACTTCCGGTCCGGCGATGGGCTGAACACTGCCGGGTTCACATGGTCGCGGCCCAGCGCGCAGAACCTCGATCAATACAACTTCAAAGTCGATCACAACTTCAATGAGTATCACCGGCTGTCGGTCAGCTACGTGCACGAAAACCAAGAGAATAAGAACCTGTTTAACGAGCAGCCGCTGCCGGATTCGCCGGGCGGGCAGACCGCCTATCGCGACCGGTTGTGGACGCTGAACCTGACCAGCACGCTGCGGCCGACGCTGTTGAACGAGTTCCGCACGGGCGTGTTGCGGCCGTGGCTGCGGTTCTACACCGCTTGGGAGGTGGGCGATTCGCTGTCGCTGCTGCCGAAGGCGAATGGCTCGCCGTACTTGCTGGACTTCACGTCGATTTCGAATCCGATCAACATCGACGATAACCCCGTCGGGCGCATCTCGCCGTTGTATCAGTTCTCCGATACGATGACCTGGATCCGCGGGAAGCACGCCTTCAAGGGCGGGGCGGATGTGCGGTTTTCGTCGTCGAACGGGTTCAACTCGACCGACGTGATGCCGCGTGGCGTGCTCGCGACCGGCGGGATTCCGGTGACGGTGTTGAACAACGTTCCGGGGATCGCGCAGAACCTGACCGGGGCGACGAACATTTTGAACGAACTGACGGGGACGTTGTCGTCGATGCGGCAGGCGTTCAATTCGCCGGGCGGCGCCAACCCGCAGTGGGTGCCCGGCGAGGTGAAGCAGCGGACGTGGAAGCGCCGGGAGTATGGGTTTTTCTTCAAGGACGACTGGAAGATTTCCAAGCGCTTGACGCTGAACCTGGGCGGGCGGTACGACTACTATGGCGTGCCCTACGACGCCAACGGGAAGACTGCGGCGCTGGTGGGCGGGCAGGCGGCGCTGTTCGGCATCAGCGGGACGAGCTTCGCGGACATGTATCAGCCGGGGCGTTTGAACGGGTCGTTGACGAACGTGGAGCAGGTGGGGCCGGGCACGCCGAACGCGGGGCGTGCCGTTCACGGGCAGGACCGGAATAACTTCGCGCCGGCTGTCGGTTTTAGCTGGATGTTGCCGTGGTTCCAGAAGACGACGGTGTTCCGGGCGGGTTACATGATCAACTATGAACGGAACTCGTTGCGGGTGGTGGACGCTGTCAGTGGGGACGCGCCGGGATTGCGGCAGGTGATTACCTTCACGTCCCAGAATTACTTGGGGCTGGTGAACGCCGCCCTGCCATTGCCGACGTCGGGGAAGCCGTTGGAGACGGTGCCGTTGACGGACCGGCAGCAGGTTGTGCGCGCGTTCCAGGACGACCTGCGGAACCCGTACATCCAGAACTGGAACGCGACGCTGCAGCGGGAGGTGGGGCGCGGCTGGACGATGGACGTGCGCTACGTCGGCAGCAAGGGCACGCGGCTGGTGCGCGGGACGAGCATCAACGAGCAGAACATTTTTGAAAACGGGATTCTGGACGCGTTTCAGGTGACGCAGACAGGCGGGACGGCGCCGCTGTTCGACCGGATTTTCGGGGGGCTGAACATTCCCGGGATCGGGGTGGTGAACGGGACGACGCTGACGGGGTCGGAGGCGGTGCGGCGGATCAGCACGACGCAGGCGTACCTGGCGGCGCATAACGTGGCGACGATGGCGTCCTTCCTGAACAGCACCGATTCGTATACGGGAACGCGCGGCGGGCTGTTGCGGCGGGCCGGGTTGCCGGAGAACTTTGTGGTCGTGAATCCGCAGTTTGACTCGGCGCGGCTGACGGGTAACTTCGCGAACTCCACGTATCACTCGTTTCAGACGGTGATTTCGCGGCGGTTTTCGAAGGGGATCGGGTGGCAGGCGAATTACACCTGGTCGAAGTCACTGGGGGAGGAAGAGGGCGCGGGCGAGGAGATGGTGGACAGTTACCGGAGCGTGCGGAACTGGGGGCTGGACAAACGGCGGCTGTCGTTCCATCGGACGCATGTGTTCCGGTCGAGCGGGAACTGGGAGCCGCGTTTCGGGCCGCGGAAGGGGCCGCTGAGCTACGTCACGCGCGGGTGGCGGATGGGGGCGATCTTCAATGTGTTTAGCGGGACGCCGTTGAATGTGACGTCGGGGCGGAGTTCGTTGAACACGTTGGGGGACAATACACCGATGGCGGTGGGGGCGATTTCGCCGGGACTGGGCGAGGCGGTGCGGCAGGGGAACGGGGTGGTTTATTTTGCCGGGCTGCAGTCGATTCCGGATCCGTCGATTTTGGGTTTGACGACGTCGAATGGGATTCAGGGGCGGTCGACGCTGCGGGCGATTGCGGACGCGAACGGGAAGCCGATGCTGGTGAATCCGACGCCTGGGGTGTTGGGGAATTTGCAGCCGTTCTTTTTGGAGGGGCCGGGCGAGTTCCGTTTCGACGTCAACGTGCAGAAGACGTTCCGGTTGCGCGAGGGGTGGGCGCTGGAGTTGCGTGGGGATGCGATCGACGTGACGAACTCGCCGCAGTGGAGCGACCCGAACGTGGATATCAATTCGCTGAATTTCGGGCGGATTACGGGGGCGGGCGGGAACCGGATTATTGTGGTGGGGGCGCGGGTGAACTTCTGATTTTTGGACACACTTCGGGTGTCGCTGGTCGTTTTTTGGGTTACATCACCGGCCGGATTTCGGTTTCCGGCGGGCTGTTGACGATGGTTGGGGCCGGGGCCGGAGCCGGGATTTCGGCGGTTTCGGTCTCCGTTGGCAGCGGCGTTTCGGGCTCGTCGTTTGTTTTCAATGACTCTTGGGAGGGTCCTTGATTGGCAGCGAATTTCTTGAGGCGCATGATGTCGCGTTCGAGTCTTGAGATCGTGGACTGGTGGCGGTTGATTCTGACTTCCAAGCGGTAGACTAACGAGCCGGGTTTGCAGGCTTCGAGTTCGGCTTGGAGGACTCCGCCGGTGTTCGAGTGGAGTTCGGCTAGTTCGGAACGTCGCACGAGCATGAGTCTCGCCAGTTCCCAGTGGGCGAAGGTGAGTTCGTCGACACGGGTGGCGATGTATTCGTCTTCGGGTTTCCAGTATTTGTAGAAATTCTCTCGTAGCTTCAGGAAGCCATCCTGGCTGACCGATTGTTTTAGCGTCTCTTCGTTTGCGTAGAGACCGTGGGTGAATGTCGCGGTTCTCGCTTTGAGGAGGCCTTCGGGCGTTTTCGGGCCCTGGCTTTTGGCGCCGTTAATCCTGGCGGATTCGGCGCGGTGGTTGGAATGGTTTTGGAGTGCCATAGTTTTAGGCTATGGGGTGGTTGGCTAGCAACCGGCGGCTTCCGATTTTCTGAGTTGGCTGTAGGTGGTTGGTGGAATTGGGGTTAGCGATTGTGAAGCTTTTCGATTTGCCTTGTGACTGAGTTTTCCACAGGGCGTGTTTTTGCCTTCCGAGGGGAGTGTCGCGTCTTTGGGGACACCGCTATGGTTGGGTTACGGGCCGACTTTTGTTGGGGGTTTTGCCCGCAGTGTCCCCGGTGGGGTGAGTGGGGTGAGTGGGATGGGGTGAGTGGGGTGAGTGGGATGAGTGGGATGGGGTGAGTGGGATGGGTGGGGATGGGATGGGGGGGATGGGATGGGTGGGGGGCAGGGAAATGAGGTAGGAGACAATTGGACATTGCGGTGACTGTCGCCAATTTTGGGTAGAGTAGCTGGAGAGGATTCCGGATGCGTCTTTTTGTTCTTGCTGTTGCACTCGGGGTCGCCCTGTCCGCGCAACCCGCTTCGAAGACTGAGATGGCCCGCTGGCGTAAGCAGGCCGATTCGATCACCATCGTTCGTGATCATTGGGGCATTGCCCACGTCAACGGTAAGACCGATGCCGATGCCGTGTTTGGCATGATCTATGCCCAAGCCGAGGATGACTTTCATCGGATTGAGGTCAACTATTTGACCTCTCTGGGGCGGGCGGCAGAGGCCGAGGGGGAGAGCAAAATCGTTCAGGACTTGCGGATGAAATTGTTCATTCAGCCGGCTCAGCTGCAGAAGCTCTTTGGGGAGAGCCCGGCGTGGCTGCAGAGATTGATGGCGGCCTGGGCGGATGGGCTGAACTTCTACCTGGCGACGCATCCGGCGGTGAAGCCGCGGGTGTTGGCGCGGTTTGAACCTTGGATGGCGCTGAGCTTTACCGAAGGCAGCATTGGCGGGGATATTGAACGGATCCGGCTGGACCGGTTGGAGGAGTTTTATACCGGTGTGAAACGCGCCTCGGCCGAGCCGCTGGACCGGGAACCGCGGGGCTCCAATGGCGTGGCGATTGCTCCTTCGAATGCCGCCGGCGGGCGGGCGCTGTTGCTGATTAATCCGCATACCTCCTTCTTCTTCCGCTCTGAGTTGCAGATGGTGAGCGGTGAAGGATTGAACGCCTACGGCGCCGCGACTTGGGGACAGTTCTTCCTTTATCAGGGCTTCAATGACCGCGTGGGCTGGATGCACACGACGAGCGGGATCGATGTCATTGATGAGTACCTGGAGACCGTTACGGGGAGCAAGGGGAGCTACGTTTATCAGTTTGGGACGGAGAAACGGCCGGTGGTGGAAAGTGAGATCGAAGTCCGTTACCGTTCCGGGGCTGGGATGGCGTCGCGCCGGTTCACTGTGTTTCGGACGCACCATGGACCGGTGGTCCGGGCGCAGGACGGGAAGTGGGTTTCGGTTCGTTTGATGGAGAGCCCGGTGGCGGCGTTGACGCAGTCGTACATGCGGACGAAGGCGCGGAATTATGCGGAGTTTGAGAAGACGATGGAGTTGAAAACGAACTCATCGAACAACACGATTTACGCGGATGCCGATGGGACGATTGCCTATTTTCATGGGAACTTTCTGCCGCGGCGCGATACGCGGTTCGACTGGACGAAGCCGGTGGATGGGGCGAATCCGGACACCGATTGGAAGGGGCTGCATGCGCTGGGCGAACTGCCCTCGTTTAAGAATCCGGCGAGCGGATGGCTGTACAACGCGAACAATTCGCCGTGGTCGGCGGCGGGGAAGAGCAGTCCGAAGAAGAGCGATTTTCCGGCGTATGTGGAGCAGGGTGGCGAGACGGCGCGCGGGTTGCACGCGCTCCGGGTGTTGGACGGGGTGAAGGGGTTCACGGTGCCGTCGTTATTGGCGGCGGCCTATGACTCGTATCTGCCTTGGTTTGAGAAGCCGGTTCCGGCGGTGATCCGGGCGTGGGATGGGCTGGCGGCGGGGGACCCGATGAAGGCGCGGTTGGCGGGGCAGGTGGCGGTATTGCGGAAGTGGGATTTGCGGTGGGGCGTGGATTCGGTGGCGACGTCGCTGGCGATTTTCTACGGGGATGCGCTGCGCGGGCGGCGTGGGATTTCGCTGGCGCTTGCCGATTGGACGGAGCGGGAGGCGACCGGAACGGAGTTGTTGGAGAGCCTGGCGAAGGCCTCCGATAAGCTGGCGGCGGACTTCGGGAAGTGGGAGACGCCGTGGGGGGAGATCAACCGGTTTCAACGGGTGAATGGGGACATTGTGCAGCCGTTTTCGGATGCCAAGCCGAGCCTGCCGGTGGGGTTTCCGTCCGCAAACTGGGGGTCGCTCGCGTCCTTCGGGGCGCGGGCGTATCCGGACACCAAGAAGTGGTACGGGACGAGCGGGAACAGTTTCGTAGCCGTGGTGGAGTTTGGGCCGCGTGTGAAGGCTGTGGCGATTTCGGCGGGCGGGGAGAGCGGAGACGTGGCGTCGAAACACTTCAACGATCAGGCGTTGCGGTATAGCAAAGGCGACCTGCGGGAGGTGTATTTTTATCCCGAGCAGTGGCGGGCACACACGGAGCGGCGGTACCGGCCGGGGCGTTGATTAGCGGCCGCGGCTTTCGGGGGTGCCGGCGTCTTTGCGGGCGCGAACTTCGCGCACGGCGTAGATGCGGCGCCCCTGGCTTTCGAAGTACGTCCGGATGAGCACTTCGCCCAGGAAACCGGTGCAGAAGAGCATGAGCCCGGCGATGAGGAGCAGGCCTCCGGCCATCATCAAGGGGCCGTGCTGCGAGACCAGATCGCGCTCCATGAAGAGCAGTTTGTAGAAGAACAGGTAGGCCAGAATGGCGCCGCCGCTGCCGACCCCGATGAGGCCGTACTTGCCGAAGAAGTGCATGGGGCGCGTGAAATACGTCAGCAGGAAACGGATGGTGATGATGTCGAAGAAGACCTTGAACGTCCGGCCGAGCCCGTAGTGGGAGACGCCGGCGCCGCGGGGCACGTTCTTGATGGGCACTTCGATGATGCGGGCGCCGTAGAAGCTGGCGAGGGCGGGGATGAAACGGTGGAGTTCACCGTATAAATTGATGTCCTTGAGGACTTCGGCGCGGTAGGCCTTGAAGGTGGTGCCGAAGTCGTGGAGGTCGACGCCGGAGGCTTTTTTCATGAGCCAATTGGCGATGCGGGAGGGGATTTTGCGGGTGACGGCGTTGTCGATGCGGTTCTTGCGCCAGCCGCTGGCGAGGTCGTAGCCCTGATCGATTTTTTCGAGGAGGTTGGGGATGTCTTCGGGCTCGTGCTGGAGGTCGCCATCGAGGGAGATGATGACGGCGCCGGCGGCTTCGTCGAAGCCCGCGGCGAGGGCGGCGGTTTGGCCGAAGTTGCGGCGGAGGCGGATGACTTTGAGGCGGGAGTCGGTTTCGACGAGGTTGGCGAGGAGGTCGAAGGAGCGGTCTGTGGAGGCGTCGTCGATGAAGATGATTTCGTACTTGCGGCCGATGCCTTCGAGGACTTTGGTGAGGCGGTCGTAGAGCGGCAGGATGGCCGGTTCTTCGTTGTGAATGGGAATGACGATCGAAAGTGCTGGCGCCGGCATAGTATTTAACTCCAGTGTACCGCTGGGGCTTTCCGATGTGTTATTATTGAATTTCACGCGGTTTATGGGCCTGTAGCTCAGTTGGTTAGAGCGCTACCTTGACACGGTAGAGGTCTCCAGTTCGAGTCTGGGCAGGCCCACCATAAATTCCTGAACGGCACTAGATCCATTCAGTTGATTGAACCGGTTGAACAGGTTTCCGAGGCGGCTCCGGCTGTCGAGCGGAGCCGCATGCGGGTGTGGCGTTTTTATTGGAACGCTTTGAGGATGCTGGAGAACTGGTAGTTCGCCTGGGCGACGCCGCTGCATTCGGCCGAGGCCCACGGGTTGCCGGCGCAGGAGCCGTTATCGCGGCTGATGGACCAGATGGCCAGACGAGTGACGTAGGGGTTGGCGTTGGCGAAGTTGAGGAGGGTTTGGGCGTCGCTGAGTTGGAAGATTTCGGTGGCGACGTCGTTGACGCCGATCATGGGCGTGATGCCGACGGAGGCGGTGAGGCCGGCGGCTTGGATTTGGGCCCTTGTGGCGGTGGCGGCGAGGGTGGCATTGAGGCCCATTTGGCCACCGTTGTCGACGGCGGGGCCGTAGTCCATGGCCATGACGTTGATGACGTCGACGGCGAGACCGTCGGCCTTGATGGCGTTGAGGATATCGACGCCGCTGTTGACGAGACCGGTGGGCAGGACGGGGAGGGTGAACGATATCTGCAGGCCGGGGTTGGCGGCGCGGAGGGCGACGAGAGCCTGGTTGCGACGGCGGACGGAGGCGATATCGGTGGTGGCGGCGCCTTCGATATCGAAATCCAGTTTGGTTGCGCCATAGCGGTTGATGACGGCCTGGTAGGCGGACTGGAGCGCGGCGGGGGTGGCGCAGGCCAGGGCGAGTTCGGTGCCGTTGGCGCCGCCGAAGGAGATGATGACATCGCCACCGGTGGCGCGGAAGCCGTTGATGAGCGATTGGATGGAGGTTCCGTTCGACAGCAGATCGTTACTGACCGGGGTGGTGCCGCCCCAGGTGGGGGAGCAGGCGCCGCCGCTGAGGATGAAGGCGAGGGTGAAAGCCTTGACGCCGGACTGTTGGGCGATGGTGAGGAGCTGCTGGCTGTTGGTGAGGTTGAGATCGATGTAGGGAGCGTAGAGTTTGGCGCTGGCGCCGGGGGGCGCGGCGGCGGTGGTGACGGTGAGGGACGGGCTGGGGGCGGAGTTGCCGGCGGCATCGGTGGCGAGGACGGTGAAGGTGTAGGTTGTTTGGGGCGTGAGGCCGGCGGCGGTGAAGGTGGGGGTGGCGGAGGTGCCGACGGCGACGCCGTTGCGCAGGATGGTGTATTGGGTGAGGGCGCAGTTGGCTGGGATGGTGGCGGGTTGCCAGGAGAGATTGGTGCTGTAGGCGGTGGTTCCGGAGGCGGTGAGGCCGGACGGGGTGCCGGGGACGGCGAGGCAGGGGGCGCAGGTGCCGGAGGCGGTCCAGGGCATGCCGCTGCCGGTGGGGCCGCTGTTGGTGGCTGGGCTTTGGTTTTGGGTCCACCAGTTGGCTTTATAGTTGGTGCCGTTGACGCTGGCGGTCATGCCGCCGGTGTAGACGGCGTTGGGGGACCAGGCTGGGGCGCAGTTGCCACTGGAGGCCGACGTTATCACGGAGAGGGGGGCGCTGGGGGCGCCGGCGCCGGCGGCGGTGGCGGCCGTGACGGTGAAGGTGTAGGTGGTTTGGGGTGTTAGGCCGGCGGCGGTGAAGGCAGGTGTTGTGGCGGTGCCAATGGCGGCGCCGTTGCGGGAGATGGTGTAGCTGGTGACCGAGCAGCCGGCGGGAAGGGCGGGGGCGGCCCAGGTGAGGTTCGTCTGGGAGGCGGTGGTGCCGGAGGCGGAGAGGGCTTGCGGGGCACCGGGGCGGGTGGTGCACTGTGTAGGCGAAGTGGTGGCGGGGAGCCAGAGGGCGAGGACGTTGGGCGGTTCCCAGGAGGGAATGGCGGTGTGGGCCTGGCGGCACTGGTAGTTGAGGCCCTGGTAGCTGGCGGCGGCGCCGGTGGGGTAGAAGGTGCCGGGGGACCAGGGCGGGGCGGCTTGGGCGGCGGCCGGTAAGTTCGCAACGGCGGCGGTAAAAATGACAAGGAAATAGGGGGTAAATGCGGTCATGGTGAGTGCGGAGCAATCGGTGGGCCAACGGTGGGGTTAGGATATCTGGGGGAGGGTGTCGATTTGGTTTCTGTTTCGCGGCGCGGTGTTTTGGGATTGGGGATGGCGGCGTTGGCGGCGGAGGCGCGGCCGCGGGTGGTGGTTTCGACCGATATCGGGGGCACGGACCCGGACGATTTTCAATCGATGGTGCACCTGCTGCTGTATGCCGATGTGCTGGAGATTGAGGGGTTGATTTCGTCGCCGTTTGGGCCGGGGCGGGCGCGGCATATTTTGGAAGTCATTGCCGAGTATGAGAAGGATTTTCCGGCGTTGCGTGGGCATTCGGCGCGGTATCCGAAGCCCGCGTTTTTGCGGGGGATTACGAAGCAGGGCGCGCTGGAGAGCCCGGGGGCGGCCGGGGTAGGGAAGGCGACGGAGGGGTCGCAATGGATTGTGCGGTGCGCTCGGAAGCGCGATGCGCGGCCGTTGCATGTGCTGGTTTGGGGTGGCATTGAAGACCTGGCGCAGGCGCTGCACGATGCGCCGGAGATTCTGCCGAAGTTGCGGGTGTACTTCATTGGCGGGCCGAACAAGATGTGGAGTGTGGACGCGTATGACTATGTGGAGAGCCGGCATCCGAAGCTGTGGATGATTGAGGCGAATTCGACGTATCGGGGCTGGTTCGTGGGCGGGCGGCAGGACGGGGCGTGGGGGAATACGGGGTTTGTTTCGGAACGGCTGGCGGGGCGTGGGGCGATGGGGAATTACTTTGCGACGCATTTGAAGGGGACGATCAAGATGGGCGACACGCCGTCGGTGGCGCGGCTGGTGCGGGGCGTGGCGGAGGACCCGGGGGCGCCGGGGTGGGGCGGGCGGTTTGTGCGGATTTGGGATGGGCGGAAGCGGACGTTCGACCGGCTGACGACGGAGGCGGATGTGGTGGAGGTGTTCGGGGTGGTGGAGTTTGCGCTGCGGGCGCCGGAGGGGTTGACGGAGCGGAACCGGGTGCGCGTGATGCTGGACAACCGTGTGCCGTGCCCTGTGGCGGTGGCGGGCGGGGTGATGCGATTCCGGTTTTCGCCGCGGGATGCGAAGGTGTGGCGGTTCCGGTTGGAGAGTGATCATGCCGGAGTGGATGGATTGAGCGGGGCGTTTACGGCGGCGCGGCCGCCAGCGGAGCGAAGCGGGCGGGCGTCGGTGGAGCATCCGAACTGGTGGTGTGACGATCAGGCGGCGGAGAGCGCGGAGGGGATTCACGCGGGGGCGCGGAGTGTGAGCCGGTGGCGGGAGGAGTTTCTGGAGGACTTTGCGAGGCGAATGGAGCGGTGCGCTGGGCGCCGTTGACAATCGAGTAAGTCGCGGAGGGTTTCTTCCGGGGAACGATTCCTATATACTTATGCGCGCTTCCTGCCGGGGGATTGCTGTACCGGCAAAACTTGAAGCGATGCGAAGGA
>JBIKOG010000235.1:0-11762 GCA_044358225.1 Bryobacteraceae bacterium
CAAACCCAACGCCGGCCGCCAACGCCAGCGGAGCCAGACCATCCCCCCGCCCCCCATCCCTGTAAACTATGGGAAAATCCCCCACCAGGAGCCCCACCCGCCCATGCAACTGCTGAAACGCCTGGCCCTCTCCCTCCTCCTAGCCCTCACCGCCCTCGCCGCCCCCCAAAAGGCACCGAAATCCTCTGGGACCGCTACGGCATCCCCCACATCTTCGCGCCCAATCACCCCAGCCTCTTCTACGCCTACGGCTACGCCCAAATGGAGGCCCATTCCGAACGCCTCCTCCGTCTCTACGCCCAGGCCCGCGGCCAGGGCGCTGAATTCTACGGCGAAAAGTACCTCGAATCGGACCGTTGGATCCGCATCAATGGCGTCCCCGCCCGCGCCCGCCAGTGGGCCACCCAGCAATCCCCAAAATTCGCCCCCCTCCTCGCCGCCTTCGCCGACGGTCTCAACGCCTGGGCCAAGGAACACCCCAAATCCCTCAGCCCCGCCGCCAAAGCCGTCCTCCCCCTCAAGGTCGAAGACGTCCTCGCCCACGGCCTCCGCGTCATCCATTACGACTGGCTGGTCAACCGCGCCCGCGTCGACCTGCGAGCGAAGCGAGCCGCCGTCGACGTTCACGGCTCCAACGAATGGGCCATCGCCCCCTCCCGCTCCGCCAGCGGCCACGCCATGCTCATGAGCAACTCCCATCTCCAATGGGGCGACGTCCATACCTACTTCGAGGTCCAACTCACCGCCCCCGGCGTCACCTCCTACGGAGCCGTCTGGGTCGGCTTCCCCGTTCTCCGCCAGTGCTTCACCGAAGTGCTCGGCTGGACCCAAACCACCAACAATCCCAACGGCGCCGATCTCTACCGTCTCAAACTACAAGACGGCGGTTACGTGCTCGATGGCAAAGTCCGCCCCTTCACCGTCTCCCGCGAAACCATCCGGGTCCTCCAGAAGGACGGCACCCTCCGCGAAGAACCCCTCGTCATCCGCCAATCCGAACACGGCCCCGTCGTGGTCGACACAGCGAACACCGCCATCGCCATGCGCGTCACCGGGCTCGACCGGCCCCGTCTCTTCGAACAGTTCTGGCAAATGGGGCTCGCCCGCAATCTAGCCCAGTTCCAGGACGCCATGCGCCTCCAGCAACTGCCCCTCTTCAACACCGCCTACGCCGATCGCGACGGCCACATCATGTACGTCTACAACGCCGCCCCACCCATTCGCGCCCGCGGCGACTTCCAGTTCTGGAGCGGCGGCGTCCCCGGCGATCAGTCCGACCTCATCTGGTCCGGCTCCAAAATCGTTCCCTACGACGAACTCCCCAAAGTCATCGACCCACCCAACGGCTGGGTCCAGAACAGCAACGACACCCCCTGGACCTCCACCTACCCCACCCTCCTCGAATCAACAAAATTCCCCGCCTACATCGCCTCGCCTACCGGCATCACCACCCGGGCCCAGCGCGGCATCCGCATCCTCTCGGAGGCAAAGAAGATGACCTTCGAAGACGTCAAAGCCGGCAAGCTCTCCACGCGTGTGGAAACGGCGGACCAGTTCGTGGACGATCTCATCGCCGCCGCCAACCGCTCGGAATCACAGCCGGCCAAGGAAGCCGCCGCCATCCTCGCAAAGTGGGACCGCGAAACCGAAAACACAAGCGATGGCGCACTCCTCTTCTACAACTTCCTCACCGCCGCCGGCCCGGCGTTCCAGGCCATCGGCGGCTACGCCGTACCGAGTGACGAGCGCCGTCCGCTCCACACCCCGCGCGGCTTTGCCGACCCCGCCAAGGCCGTAAAAGCGCTGGAATCCGTCGCCGCCGCCATGCAAAAACAGTACGGCAGCCTGCACGTCAAATGGGGCGACGCCATCCGCCTCCACCGTGGCGCGCTGGACCTCCCCGCCAACGGGGCCCCGTCGGCCATGGGCGCCATCCGCACCGCCACCTTCCGCAAAATAGTCGACGGCAAAGCCGTCATCGAGCACGGCGACACGTTCTACGCGGTGGTGGAATTCTCCAAGCCCCAGCGCGCCGAAGCGCTGCTAGGCTACGGCAACTGGTCGAGGGAGGGCTCCAAACACATCGAAGACCAACTCCCCCTCGCCTCCCGCGAAGAGATGCGTCCCGTCTGGCGCAGCCGGAAAGACATCGAAGCCAACCTCGAAAGCCGCAAGCTCTGGAAGTGATCCGTCGGCACGCCATTCAAGCCTCTCCCCGCGGGTCAGGTACGGGATTTCTTTATTCCGCCCAGTCGCATCGCTAGAGATCAATTCCCAGTGCCCCACTCCATACAGCTATGGGTCGAGTCAGCTATGGGTCGAGTTGCAGCGCTAGGGGCTAGAGCGACGCTAGTAGTCTCCACGATACGCAAAATGCGCAAGGGCTACTCGGTCGGCAAAGCTGTAACAGCCACAAGGATATCCGCGTAAGGATAACTGTCGTTTGATTCAACAGCGATACGTGGACAGTTCGAAAAGATCTCGTAGGCCAAAGGAGCCAACGTTTGCGCGGAGGTCAAAGGTGAAATCGCCTGTGCAACATGCGATTTCCCAAGCTGAACGTCGTGGGTTCGAGCGCCATCTCCCGCTCCATCACTTTTAATAGATTACGGTGAATCTCGCCCATAACTTCCTTACTGGCTGAGGCTAACCTATTGAAGATAGACTGTTTGGTCGAGTGAATGTCAGAATGCGACTTCGGCATTCAAGCCCCCTTGGGGAGCGCCCTCCCAAGGCAGACCTTAAACGGGATCCGCGCCCGTTTCGGAAACCGCGCGGGGGCAGGCCCCGTAGCGAACGATCCCCATCTTTACTCTGTTCCTAATGAGGAGTCGCTTGCGTGCCGCTTCGAAACCAGACGCACTCTCGGGCGCGACCGGCGTCAGCCGAATTCTGAATCTTTAGCCCTCACGCCTAGCCCCAATGGCTGGCATGACGGTCCCCAAGTAGGACGCCGTCGCTCCAGAGCAGGTGGAGAGCGACCCATAGAGTCAGGGTTGATTTGGACTGAAATCCATTCCGGCCTGGAACTTCAGTCGCAAAAGCAGGACGTCCGCCAAGAACCGACTGCGCCGTCTCTCAGTCAGTCTGATCTGGCTCCCCTTCGACTCGTTTTAGGGAGCCAGGGACGACCCAATGAAGCGGTTACAGATTTGCGATTGCCCGGCCGGAGCGGAGCCCGACGGCACGCGGAGCGTGGCCCTACTGTCCGGACTCACCAGACGGCCGCACCACGGAAACGGCGCATTTCGCCGTCTCATTGGAGAGGAAGATGAGCGCCGGAAACAAGGGGTCAAACCGGATCACAGATCTCCCCGAGCGGGCGTGAGCTATCGGCAAACCGCGCCTGCTTGCCGCCGTAAGCATCCAACATCGTCAACCAGAAGTTCGCCAACGGCGTCCCGGCAGGGAAAGCCACATGCTCTCCCAGCCGGAACCGGCCGCCGGCCGAGCCTGCCAATATCAGGGGAAGATCCTTGTAACTGTGAATCGAGCCATTCCCCAAGCCGCTGCCCATCACGATCCCGGCGTTGTCCAGCAGCGTCCGCTCCCCCTCCCCAATCGCCGCCATCCGTTCAACCAGGTAAGCAAACTGCTCAACATGAAACCGATCGATTTTGGCGATCTTCGCCTTGGGCTCATCCCCTTTGGTATGGGTCAATTGATGATGGTCCTCGGGTTTGTCAAAGAGGCCATGATAAGTTCGCGGCGAATCCCAACGCTCGGGATCGATCACCACTGTCGCAACCCGCGTAATATCCTGCTGGAAAGCGATAATCATCAGATCGAACATCAAGCGGATGTACGCCCCGCGCGTCTCAGGAATCCCCTCCGGTTCGGGGATCGGTGGCGTTCCTCGCTTCGCCGCCGCCTTCTCCGCCATCTCGATCCGGCGCTCGATCGACCGCACGGATTCCAGGTACTCGTCCATGCGGACCTGATCGTCTTTGCCGAGTCTGGCGCGTAATGACTGTCCACTCTCCCTGACCGCATCCAACATGCTCCGGTATCCTGGATCCGCGTTCGGATCACCGAACAGCCGTTGATAGACGGCGCGCGGATTGCGCTCGAGGTTCGCCGCGTAGCCAGGCGCAATCCACGAGATCGACTCGAAGTACCGAGTCTCCTTGTTGTCCGTGTGATCGTTGCAGCTTAATTCGAGCGAAGGGAAAAGCGTCTCCTGTCCGATGTGCCGCGCCAACACCTGATCGAGTGTTGCATTGGTCGGGAACCCTCCGTCCAAAGCCTCCGTCGGCGGCGAACTGGTCAGCCAGCAAGAACCACATTGGGCGTGAACGCCTGTCCCGCTGACATAAGTCCGGTCCAGTCCGGAGACGACAAGTACCTTCTGACGGACCTTGGCCAGCGGTTCCAGCGACGGTGGCAACACATAGTTGGCGCCCGTCTGGCGAGGCCGCCAGACATCCTGCAGAACGCCATTCGGGATGTAGATAAACGCCGCCC
Source organism: Bryobacteraceae bacterium (assembly GCA_044358225.1). Taxonomy (GTDB): domain Bacteria; phylum Acidobacteriota; class Terriglobia; order Bryobacterales; family Bryobacteraceae. The sequence goes on from JBIKOG010000235.1 coordinate 4,465, forward strand.
GCCTGTGCGGCCTGGCCGGCGCGCCCATAGCTTCCAGCCAGGGCAGCGCCAGCGTCGCCCGGACCCCACGGAGCAGGCTTCGGCGGGAAAGTCTTCTCATTCTTCGTTCCTCACGTTACGGAAAGGATAGCTGCGGGCGATCTCGACGACGATACGCGAAAAACGATAGTCGTCCTTGCGGGCCGCATGGACGATGTGGTTCACCGCGGGAGCATCGTAATATTCTATTTTGCGGCCGAGAGCGTAGCTCATCATGTGCTCAACGAAGCCCCGGACAAAATCCTCCCGCCGCTCGAGCAGCGCGTCCTTAAAGGTATCGATGCCCGTAAACGTCCGCCCGTGCGACAGCGTCCCCGACGGGTCAACCGGATGCGGCCCATCGGCCGTTCGCCACCCCCCGATCCCATCGTAGTTTTCCAGCGCGAAGCCGATCGGATCCATCCGGTTGTGGCAAGATGCGCACGCCGGATTCCGGCGATGCTCTTCCACTCGCTTACGAACCGGCGCCGCGGCGGTGTCCGTGGGACTGTCCCCGCCGAGTGGCGGCGTGGCAACATTGGGTGGTGGCGGTGGCGGACGGTTGAAAAGCACTTCCAGTGCCCACGCGCCCCGGAAAACCGGACTGGTTCGCAGCGGGGTGGAGGTCATAGTGAGTGTGGCGCCCAGCCCCAGAATTCCGCCGCGCGTCCGGTCCGGCAATTGCGCCCGGAACCAGCGGCTTCCCAAACTGGCCCCGAATTGCCGGGCTCCGTTCTTGAGTTCCTTTTCGAACTGCTTTTCCAGCCCGTAGTGCTTCATCAGGTTCTGATTCACCCACGTGTAACGGGCATCCAGAAAATCAAGTATGCTCCGGTCCTCCACGAGCGTCGTCTCAATCAGCAGCAGCGCCTCGGTCAGCATGTCTGTGCCAAGATTGAACTTGTTTGTCCCGAACGCGTCATTCTTGTAGAACTTCGGAAACACCTCCAAGTCCGGCCGGGCACCGAGCATCTCATTCAACTGCAACCACTGATAGGCGAAGCTCTCCGAAAGCTCCCGCACCTTGGGATCGCGCAACATTCTCCGCACTTGCGCCTCCAGCACGGCCTCGTCACCGAGCAGGTCTTCCTGTGCCAACGCCCGAAGCTCTCGATCCGGTGTTGTGGCCCACAGAAAATAGGAAAGACGGCTCGCCACTTCCCAGGAGTTGAGCCTCCGTTCCTTGCCGCCAGAAGCCACTCGCGGCTCATTCAGATAGATCAGGCCTGGTGAGGCCAACAGCGTGCGGAGAGAACCGCGCAGAGCCTCAGGAAACGACTGCCCGCGTGCCGTTGCCATGTCGAACGGGCGCAGCAGCGCATCGATCTCATTCTCGGCCGGCGGACGCCGATAGGCCCGCCCAGCTAACTCCGCCAGGCGCTTCCGCGCCACTTCGCGGGGCGTCCGGCCACCTGTTGGCTGCAACAGCGCACGCGCCGTCCCGCTGTACCGTTCCAGTTCCGGCGACAAGGCGATCGCGCTGGCCACGGCCATGTATTTTTCCATCAGCAACGGCGAGATGTTCAGCGCATCGGCCCGGTTGGTAAAGCCGTATTCGGCCCGATTATCGGCAAGCAAACTGCCGTAGCGGAGCAGCACGGGTATCTTTTGGCCGTACTCGATCCCTTCCACGGTCAACTGGCGGCCTAGCGAACCGGTCCCGGGCTGGAAGTACGTCTTGGTGTAAGGCAGCCGTTCCGGAAACTGGAACAGATCCCGGTCCAGTTCCAGAAGATCGCGCACGGTGTTGTTGTACTCCAGGCGTGTCAACCGTCGCATCAGTCGAGGCCCGGGTTGCCGATAGCGATCGTCAGCCAGCGTCTCGCCGATCCACGCAACCAATGCTTCCCGGTCACTGGCAGTCGGCTGCGGCGCTCCGTGAGGAGGCATTTGTCCCGCCTCCACCACTTGGCCGGCCTTGTGCCAGACCGAAGGGGGAATCGAAGGGCCGGCAAGATTCACGCCTCCCTTCCCCCCCGTTCCTGTGTGACAACCCAGACACGATCGGCGCACGATCGGCAGCACACTCTCATAGGGTACGCCGGCGATCGAAGCGGCGATCGTAAAGACTAGGAATAGGATGCGCATCGACTCACTCAGCTTCAGCCCTAAACACAATCTGCAGACTTTCATCCGGACCCGCCATGGTATCACCCAAGCTGCCGCCTACACTGCGATGCCGGTCACTGAACTTGATTCCGTTACCAGATGATCCGGCCAGCGAGCTGCGTCCGCCGCGGCTGGTTCGCCTGGCTTTGGATGATGCCGAAGTTCGTCGCCGTGGGATTCGTCCCTGGGCCACCGAACACCGGCGAGTTGGTGGCGTTGAACCACTCCCAACGGAGCTGAAAGGTCACCCGTTCGGTGATTTTCGTGTTCTTGTGCAGTCCGGTGTCCAACCCGCGTTGCGGATCCACCCGGAGATCCCCAAACCGCGGCGAGAATGTCCGGATATTCGACGCCAACTGTTGCGCGGCAACCCGGTTGAACCGCGTCGTGTCGAAGGCGTTCGACAGATTCCGCGGCTGCAAATTCAAGTCGCCGCCAAAGTAAATGACATTCCCCCAATTCAGCGGTGCGCCAGACATCCACGTGTAAATGCCGTTCAGCGCCCATCCCCCGATCAGATGATCCACCAACGCACGGCTTCCACCACCGAATCGCTTTCCTCTTCCGAACGGCAGATCGTAGCTGCCGCTGATCACAACACGATGCGGACGATCCTCGTCGGCGATCATTTTCGTTGGCCGGGCATCCTGCGGATTCAGCCACACACGTTGTTCCAGGAGTTTGGAGAACATGTAGTTCCCCAGCACCGATAGCCCGTGGGACAGCCGTTTTTCCACCCGAACCTGCAGCGAATGATACCAGGAACTGCCGTCATTCAACGCTCGCTGGGTTACCCCGGCAAATTGCGGAAAGGGCCGAAGCAATTGCTGGCGCTGAATCGTTGTTCCTTCGAGCGACGTTCCGGGTACCAATCCTGAGAACGGATTCGACACCCGGGCCGACAGAAAGTCGATCGCCCGCTGATCCCGCGACGGAGAGGTGCTCATGAACTGCGACGGAATAAAGTTCATGTCCCGATCCACCAACAAGCCGTGGCCGCTGTTCCCCATGTATCCCAACTCCATCACGGCGTTACCCGGCAGCTCCCGTTGCACGTTGAAATTCCACCGTGCCGAGTACGGGTTCTCAGGCTTCGGATTGTAGAAAGAGATCGCGTTTCCGTTAAAAGTGGCCAGCCCGCGGGAGGCGCCGGTTGGCTGCAGTATCCCATTGGGAAACGGGTTATTGAGCGTAGCCGCTGGTGACTGGAAGCCGTCTAGCGTCGGCACGAGAAGAGTTGCCTGGCTGAACCCGGTTTGGATCACTCCGGAAATGCCGAGCGGGAAATAGAACAGGCCAAACCCTCCGCGCAGTACCGTCTTCCGCGTGACGTTCCAGGCGACTCCGGCGCGGGGGCTGAAGTAGCCGCGGGTGTCGTAAAGGTCCTTTCCGCCTCGTTGTCCAGCGAAGAGCAGACCTCCCGGCGCCCGAAAATTCCCGGCGGCCACTTCCGGAATCGGATTGCGACCGTAGGCCGCAATGGCGGCCGCGCTGATCGGATTTGCCGTCGTCGAGTCAAATCCCGCCACCGACCGGTCAAAGCGCTCGATGGTTGGCAGGTCTCGCTCGTAACGTAGCCCCAGATTCAAGGTGACATTGGGCCGCACGCGATAGTCGTCGTGGACAAACAGGGAGTAGTAACCCTGCTGCGCGGTCCGGTTCGTGTTGATGTCAAACGATCCGGCCGTGGGAAGGCCCAGCAAAAACGCCGCGAAGTCCTGTCCGAGCGGCGAGGCGGCGGCACTATCCAGGGGCCCGCGCGTCCATTCCGTCCCGAAGTTGTAAGAACCGTTCGAAAAGCCGTAAACGATGCCGCTTTCCCGGCCTAAACGCAGATCGGCACCCGCCTTCAGTGTGTGCTTGCCCGTCACTTTGTTCAGTGTGGAGAAGATCTGGAAGTTGTCCCAGGGCTTCACTTCGTTGCCGGTGTCTCCAAAGCCCGTAAACCGGCTGAACTGAATTCGCGGGAGGATCGGCGCGGGCGATGCGGCGGCCAGCGCCCGGGGAAAGCCCAGCGCGGTCGTATCGAACCCCGAGCTCAGATTCGGCCGGGGCTCTTCGAACCGCGTGAAGTTGAATCGCGTATTGAGCACCAGCGTCGGGCTCAGCGTTAGCACGTCGTCAATGGTTGAACCCCAATTGATCCGGTTGGTCGCTCGATTCGCGGTGACATCGTCGTCGGCTCGCCCAATCGGATTGCCTCGATATCCGAACCATACGCTCTGGCGTGCATTCACAGTCAACTTGTGTGTCGAACTGATATTGACGTCAATACGGCCCAGATAGGAATCGAACGTATCGCGCGTGGCGCCGAAGACACCGGCGATAAAGTTGTTCTGCCCGTCCGCTTGACCCGCTAGATTCGGCTCCGGATAGTACTGCATCAGATTGCGCGCCACCCCATTAATGCGGCTCGGCGGTATCACGTTGCCGGGAAAGGGCGCGCGCCGGACCCGGGCCCCCTCGCTGGTTCCGGTCGCCGGATCGTAGATCTGGTACTGGGCGCCAACGCGGAGAAGGGACGAGAAGTCGCCGCCTTTCTGGGCCGCGGTCGGAATCGTGGAAAAACCCGGACCGACGAACAAATCCCGGATCCGCTCCTGCGAGAAGTGGAAAAAGACACGATTGCGCCCGTCCAGGACTTTCGGGATCATCACCGGTCCCGAGACATTGAACCCGTACTGGTTGTAGCGGCTAACCGCCAGTGATCCACCCGAAGCCTTCAGGAAGTAGTCCGCCGCGTTCAGCCGGGATGCCTGATTGAACAGGTAAACCGTTCCATGCAGAGTGTTCGTGCCGCCCTTGGTCACCACGTTCACCGTGCCGCCCGCGGTGTGTCCGTATGCCGCGTCCACATTAAATGCTTCCACCTTTACTTCCTCAACCGAGTCCAGCGGCGGATTGTAAGCCGTACGATTGTTGCCCGTCATGTTTGGCACGCCATCGAGCAGGAATTCGTTTCCATATTTGCCGTCCTGCTGGAGCGAGCCGCCTCCCATCGTAAATTCCGACGGACCCTGCGCGTCAAAGGGACGATTCATTTGCGCAATCCGCAAAGGCACAACTCCGAACGCCAACTGCGCCAATACCAATGGCGTACGTCCATTCACCGGCATTGCCGAAACCTGCTTGGCGCCAAGCACTTGGCCGACAGAGGCCGTCGCCGTCGTTAAAAGGGGCGCGCTCGCTTCCACGGTCACGCTCTCGGCCTGTTGCCCGACTTCGAGTGGAATGTCGAGCGTCAGCCGCTCGTTCGAGGAGACGGGGAAATTCTCCCGGATAAAGCGTTTGAAGCCGGCCACCGTCGCGGTGATCCGGTACGCTCCGGGCTGGAGAAACGGCAGCACATACTGGCCCGTGGCGTCGGTCATTGTCGCTGCCCGGGTCCCCGTCTCCAGTCGCACCGCTTCGATTTTCACCTGTGGGACGACCGCCTCCTGCGGATCCATGGCCCGCCCGCTTAGGGTGGACCGGTATTCCTGGGCCAAGGCGGCAAGGCCGCCGAGCAAGATCAACATGGATATTCGCATTGCCTGTTTCTCCTCAATTCAGGGCGCGCCCGATGGCCCGCAAATTCGCGACCCTCATCTCGTCGTATTCACGCGAAATGAGTATGCCGGCGGCCCCGGCGGCAAGGGCCCGCCGAACCACCTCGGTTACCTCGTCCGGGTTCGCTGCCAATGGACGGTTATCGTGGGGAATGTCAATGCCGATACCCGCGATCAGCGGCGCTTTCCCGCCGATGGCCTGCACCGCTCGCCGGATCTCCGTGGCCACGTAGTCAGCCCCTCGCATCTTTCCCGCATCATGCCCGCGGTAGCGCTCCAGGAACGTAGTGCCTTGCGCTTGCGAGAACTCTTTCCAGATGTTCTTCCGCAGCGCCTCAATGCGGCCCTGAACTCGCGGTGGCATCACATCGTGATAAAGGATGGGCTTGATAAAGTCCGCATACGCGGCCATCTCGCCATACCCGGCCTGGGCCTGATGAAATAGGTCGTACGTCGTCTGCTGGTGATCGATGTGGCGCCCTACCGGAGTGCCAGGGCGTACCGAACGAATCGTGTTACGCACTCGCTGGAACATCTCTTCTTGCCCGAGCCGGTACTGCATGTCCCACGCCAGAACCTCCGGGTAGCGGTAAAGAACCCGGAAGAATCGCATCAAGGCGCTCTCCGGCCCGTCCCCGGCTGCCAGGGCGTCCATCAGCCGGTGCAACTCCCGGAAACCCAACCGGGCGCGCTCCACATCGATGCCTCGGTCCCGGCCCCGCCGCACACAGTGTTCACAAAAACAGTACGGCGCGCCCCCGCTACTGAGCAAGTGGGAAAGAGGCCCGATCCTTTCCGCGCCCCACTGAAACCCATCCAGTTCATAGTGGCGAAAAATGTCTTCCACCGTCGCCGACCACCAGGCTTGGTACTCCGGATGGAACCAGCAGGCAGGTGCTGGATTCCCGTCAATGTCTTTTCCCAGAACCCGGGCAAATCCCGGTATTACCGACGCCAACTCCGGCGCTGACCCCTCCAGCACTCGCCCGTAAATCTGGATCCCACGCTTTCGGCACGGCTCCACCAGATCCCGGAAAAGATCTCGTTCCCCATACTCCTTGCTGCCATCAGCGGCCATATGCCGGACGGCTGTGCCACGGAACGACTCCTCCCGATGCCGGACCCAGGCCAATGGCAGGTTCCGTTTGGCTGGATCCCGCGGGGCCACGCCGTGATCCGGTGCCAGGATGCTGACATGGCGGCGGCGCTTTAACCCGTCGGCTGCATAGTAGGTGTGCGTATAGACAAATACCGCGTTGGCCTTCGACGTCTCCTGGATCAGGTCCAGCGCTCGCTCGATACCCTCATCATAAAAACTGAACGGCGCTATCTGAATCCCGACCATTGGTGGTTTCGAAGCGGCGGCAAGGCCCGCTGCGCCTAGCTGGCACAGCATCCCTCGCCTGGTAATTCCTTGCGCGGATCGAATCATACCGGCTGATTGTAGGGAGTGCCGGAGAATTCTCCCGCTTCCTTTCACCTCTCCGTTATGTCCCCGCACAACTACTTGAAAACACAGCACATCCAAGCCGGTATTCCTAGCGCCACAGTTGGGAATTTCCCTCGGAACATGTTTCAATCGGGGGGTATGTTGCGCAGAATAATTCTCGGAACCGGCCTCGG
>JBIKOG010000260.1:0-10067 GCA_044358225.1 Bryobacteraceae bacterium
CTACCACGACATGCCACTGCAGGTAGCCGGGTGGCTGAACAGGTTCGGCCCCAAGCGGCGTCTCTACGAATCCGCAATCGCCGGCCGAAGCGGCTCAGGCATCCACGTCTACCTCAAACCAGGTTCCTTTAAGCCGGAATACGGCTTCCTGGAAGGGCAAACATTCATCGAGAAGATTGCCGCCGAGCGGAATGACTTCGTCGTCTTGCAGGCCGTCGCTGAGTTCATTTCCGGTCCGGAAGGCCAGGAGCACGCCTCCGCCCTCGGCACCTACTGTGATGCTATCCGCAAGGCCGGCGGGGAACCGGCGATCTACGAAATGGGGTGGAGAGCCAACGATGGCCCCGGGCGCGAACAGATTCGCCAAGCTGCCCGAAATTGGAACGTCCGCACCTACGCCCCCTGCTCCACCGCGTGGGCTCGGGTCCGCGCGGAACGCCCGGACTTGGATCTTCAGATCCCCCCCGATCGCTCCCATCCCGGTCCCCTCGGCCACTACCTGAATCTCTGCTGCCTCTTCACCGCCTTTGCCGGCACCAATCCCAACGTCTTGCCGCTCGACTTCCCGGTCTGGCTGCCCCTTGACGATGCCGCCAAACAGTTAGCCGAACGCAAAGTCAGCGAGCGCGGGACCACCGGCATCCCTTACTACGACTCGTTACCCCGGTTCCTCAAACGGCGCTCCTCGATGGCGCAGCCATTCCGCCTTGCCCCGGCTACAGGGGCATATCTCCAAAAGGTCGCCTGGGATTGCTGGCGCGAATCCAGCCAAATGGGGCAACACTAGCCATTCTCCTGGCCGCCGCACAATCGGGTTTCCAATTGATTACACTGGCTGAAGCTTTCCATGCCTCCCGGTTTTCGGTTCGCCACCTTTGAACTCGATGTTGAGTCGCGCGAGTTGCGCAAGAGCGGCATCCGGTTGAAGTGCGCCACCCAGCCCCTGCTCGTTTTGGAACTCCTGCTGGCCAACCAGGGCAGAGTCGTGACAAGGGAGTCGCTCCAACAGAGCGTCTGGCCGGACGAACCTTTTGGCGATCACGACCAGCGGTTGAACAAAGTGGTCAATAAAGTCCGCGAGGTTCTCGGCGACTCCTCTTCCTCGCCTCGCTTCATCGAGACCTTGCCCAAAGTCGGCTATCGCTTCGTTTGTCCGGCGGAGCGGTTGGACACTCCCGCTCCCGCCGTCTCCCCACCCGCTCCAGCCGTGCCTCCGCCTTCGGCCCCATGGCGCTTCCGGGCAGGCTGGCTTGCCGCCGCGGCCGTACTCTTGACGGCTGGCTCGCTTGCGGCCTGGATCGTTGCCCGACAATGGCGACAACCAGTTCCAATCATTACGGCGCCGCTAACAACCTATCCCGGTGCCGAGAGCAGTCCCTCGTTCTCACCCGATGGGTCGCGAATCGCCTTTCAATGGGATGGCTCCGCCACCGTCGCCAACCTCGACATCTACGTCCTGGACGTTGCCTCCCGGGAGGCAACGCGTTTGACGCAATCCCTCGAGCGGGAGAGCCACCCCGCCTGGTCACCCGACGGCGCCAACATTGCGTTTGTACGGGACGCCACCTCGGAGTCGAGCGATCTCTGGCTCATCGCTCCCGACGGCGGAAACTCTCGCCGTTTGACGGGAATTGGATTGCCATCCAACTCCGTTCGCCTTTCCTGGACTCCGGACTCGCGCTGGATCCTCGCGCCAGATCGGATTGGCGGCGTTGCCTCCAGCATTTTTGCCATCGACGTCGTGTCCGGAGAACGGCGCAGAATCACCATTCCCAGTCCCGGACAGACGGGCGATTTGAACCCGGCCATCTCCCCGGACGGAACATCCATTGCCTTCACTCGCGATACCGCAAGAGACTGGCGCGACATCTTCGTGGCGCCATTTGATTCTTTCAAGCTCACCGCCGCCACGCCCACGCAGGTCACACAGCACAATGCCCGGGTAGAATCGATGGCTTGGACGCCCGACGGAGCCGAACTCGTCTTCGCCAGTTCCCCTCCGGGCGGCGGTCCGGCGTCGATTCACCGGGTGATGGCCTCAGGCGGCGCCGTCCAGGAGTTGGCCGCCGTCCGCCTCGATGGCCACTCGCCCGCCATCTCTCGCTCCGGCGCCCTCGCCTTTTCCCGCCAACTGCTGGCTCCCACCGCTATCCAACGCGTCGACTTGACGGCCCCGTTTCCCTCCCAAACGCTCGTCGCCTCTACCAGCAGGGATTACTCCCCCGACTTCTCCGGCGACGGCAAACAGGTCGTAATGAGTTCAGTCCGCGGCGGCTCCCCTCAATTATGGGTCTTCCCTTCAGCCGGCGGCTCCCCCAGACAACTCACCTTCCTCGGCGACTCTGGTGCCAGCGTGCCACGTTGGTCCTATGACGGCCAATGGATCCTGTTCGAATCCCGCTCCACCGGTGCCGTCGATATCCACGCGTTGTCTCCCCTGACTCGCCAACTGCGCCGCATCACCAACACGCCTTGGCCGGAGTCCCGTCCCAGTTGGTCCCGCGATGGCGCTTCCATCTATTTCAGCCGTGTCGATCCCGAAACCGGCGTCCAGCAGATCTATCGTCAGGCCTTTGCGGGCCAGGCGGAAGCCGTCCGCATCACTCGCCGTGGCGCAGCTTTCGCGCTGGAATCGGTCGACGGTCGTTGGCTCTACCTGACCAGCCCCGAAGGCAGCGCGGAAATCCGCCGCATGCCTCGCGCCGGAGGGCCCGAAGTGACGATCACCAGTGGCGCCCTCGGACGATCTGCAATCGCCGTCGCGCCGAATGGAGTTTATTACTTGACCGCCCCCTCCGCCGCTGGCATCACCACCCTGAACTTCCTCCCCGAAGGCGAAAGCGCCGGCCGGCCGATCCTCACCATCTCGAAACCCGTCCACAACGCCATTTCCCTCTCCCCGGACTTTCGGACACTGATCTTTACGCAAAATGAGCAGGTCCAGGCGGACCTGATCTTTGTTTCCCGGTTCCGCTAGCTACCCGCCCGTTGTAGAACCGCAGCGGGCTTTGGAGTGGCGGCGGAAACCCCAAGAAAACGCCGCGTCTCACGAACCTGACCGGACTCGACAAGACCGAAGTCGTCATTCCCCGCTCGTCCCGCACCGTCTACGACCACGCCATCCGCAACATCGGCGTCCGCATTCTGACCGTGGAGACCATCGAGGAACTGGAAAGGGCGCTCGGCCCGCGTACTGACTTGGGCTACCTCACCGCCACCGAAAGCGGCCCGCTCTCGCTGGAGAATGTCGCCAAGGGCATTTCGATTCCGGTGGACGCAACCGCGGAAATCCCCACCATTCCCAACGTCCGTCTCACCCGCGGAACATCGGTGGTGGCCTATTCGGGAGGCAAAGCGATCTGCCGTCCGCATGTGGTCGGGATGACTGTGCCGCCAGTGCGCAAAGAGAGTCACCAGCCGATCATCTTCATGCAGTGCGGCCCAATTCGCTACTCGATGGCGGAACAAAACCCCTCTTTATACATCGTGTTTCCGCGAACGACGGCGTTCACAGGGATTTGACGATGCACATCTCGATTCCCTTTTCCTCGCGATGCCGATCTCATGAAAGGGGACACGACAGCAGTATGTGGGTCGCCCGCATCGGCTGCACGATAGCAAGAAAGCCGCGCAGGTATACGCCTACGTGGACTCCAATGTCCGTGTGCTGGGGAGCGCCGCTTGCGCGTATATGCCGATATGGGATACCGGATCGGCCGAATGAATAGGGCGGAATAGGGCGGTTTCACCGCCTTATTCGGGCCTGGACCCGCGCAGGCTCCAGATTGCGCCCCTGCCGCGCCCGCGTCGACCAGCGCGCCAAGCGAGCCGCCGTCGACGTCCATGGCTCCAACGAATAGGCCATCGCCCCCTCCCGCTCCGCCAGCGGCCACGCCATGCTGATGAGCAACGCCCATCACCACACCTACTTCGAAGTCCAACTCACCGCCCCCAGCGTCACCTCCTACGGCGCCGTCTGGGTCGGCTTCCCCGTTCTCCGCCAGTGCTTCACCGAACTCCTCGGCTGGACCCAAACCACCAATAATCCCAACGGCGCCGATCTCTACCGGCTCAAACTACAAGACGGCGGTTACGTGCTCGATGGCAAAGTCCGCCCCTTCACCGTCTCCCGCGAAACCCTCCGCATCCTGCAAAAGGACGGCACCATCCGCGAAGTGCCCCTCGTCATCCGCCAATCCGAACACGGCCCGCTCGTGGTCGACACAGCGAACACCGCCATCGCCATGCGCGTCACCGGGCTCGACCGGCCCCGCCTCTTCGAGCAGTTTTGGCAAATGGGCCTCGCCCGCAATATGGCTCAATTCCAGGAAGCCATGCGGATGCAGCAGCTACCGATCTTCAACACCGCCTATGCCGATCGCGACGGCCACATCATGTACGTCTACAACGCCGCCCCACCCATTCGCGCCCGCGGCGACTTCCAGTTCTGGAGCGGCGTCGTCCCCGGCGATCAGTCCGACCTCATCTGGTCCGGCTCCAAAATCGTCCCCTACGACGAGCTACCCAAAGTCATCGACCCGCCCAACGGCTGGGTCCAAAACAGCAACGACACACCCTGGACCTCCACCTACCCCGCCCTGCTCGATGCAACGAAATTCCCGTCCTACATCGCCTCGCCCACCGGCATCACCACCCGCGCCCAGCGCGGCATCCGCATCCTCTCGGAAGCGAAGAAGATGACCTTCGAAGACGTCAAAGCCGGCAAGCTCTCCACGCGGGTGGAAACGGCGGACCAGTTCGTGGACGATCTCATCGCCGCCGCCAACCGCTCGGAATTACAGCCAGCCAAGGAAGCCGCCGCCATCCTCGCCCAGTGGGATCGGGAGACCGAAAACGCGAGTGACGGAGCGCTGCTCTTCTACAACTTCCTCACCGCCGCCGGCCCGGCGTTCCAGGCCATCGGCGGCTACGCCGTCCCCAGTGACGAGAAGCGTCCGCTCCACACCCCGCGTGGCTTTGCGGACCCCGCCAAAGCCGTCAAGGCGCTGGAATCCGTCGCCGCCGAAATGCGAAAGCAGTACGGCAGTCTCCACGTCAAATGGGGCGACGCAGTCCGCCTCCGCCGCGGCGCGCTGGACCTCCCAGCCAACGGAGCCCCCTCGGCCACCCCTCCGAAACGACTCGAACATAACGGGATTGTTGTTTCAGCGCGTACGCGCAAAGTGCGAAGAGGTCGGGCGGCCAAAGAGGAAATGCTGGCACCTTTGCCGTATCTTCAAACCGCGGAAGAACCGTACCCCAGATATCCCGCAAGGAGGGTTGGCTGTGAGGGCTACCTGCAATCGTCAGAAATGGCTTCGCCGTCGGGTCCAACGTTCTACGACCCGACACTCGCTTAAATTTTCCGGAGACTTGTTTCATAATTTCTTCCAACTGCGCTTATCGGGGTTTGGAACGGCTTGCGCGGGGAGCGCCATCGACCTTTTCCGTGCAAATCGTTTCGCCTTCGCTCTCGGCGACTAAACGAATGACCGACTCTATTAACTCGTCAGACGGCAACAACGACTCCCGAAACGACGTGAATGAGGCCTTCGCATTTGCCACCGGACTGAACGCCACAGCTAGCGGCCCTCCTGCAGATCCTGCAAAAACTCCGACGCCTCCCCTGCTGCTGTGACCAGCAGATTGTCGCGAGCGCGGGTACAGGCGACGTACAGGAGATGCCGTTCCGTGTTGAAGATCTCCTCCAGGTCGGATTCGTCGCCGGCGGCGGCGAGACGCTCTTCCAGCGGCAGAATGCCATCATCGCAAGCCATCACGACCACCGCGCGGAACTCTAGTCCTTTGGCGAGGTGCATGGGCATGGTGGTGACATTGAGCCCGGCCACTGCCTTCTTCGCGCGTGCCATTTGCGCTTCTGTGCGAACAAATACTGCCATCTCCTCGGTTGCCATTCCGTTCACCGACAAACCACGGAGCCACTCGCCGACGTAGACTGCTTCTGCCTCTTCGTCGTCGAAGACGCGGATGATCGGGTCTGGCCCGTTGAAAGTGGAGACGGTGCGATTGCGCTCCTCGGTGTTGCCGTCGATATCGGAGACCTCTGGCGCGAGAAGGCGGTCCGACTGGGCGCGGATCTGGTGAGATGTGCGGTAGTTGATGCGGAGCGTGGAGGCTCGACCGCGGACATCGACGCCGAGAGACTTCCAGGAGAACGGCGGCTGGAAAATCCGTTGCCCTGTATCGCCGGCGAAGAAAAGCGCGTTCTTGCGGCCGGCACCCATGCTAGCAAGGAAGCGCAGTTGGGCGACGCCGACATCCTGGCTCTCGTCGACGATGGCGAAATCAAAGGCGCCGGCGGGGCTGGTTGCCAACTTGTGGAAGAGAGCGGAGGTGGTGAACAGTCCGCGCGTGGCGAGTTCCGCCTGCACCTTGGCGAAGATCTCCCAGAGAGCGGCGCGCTGCTTTTCGGTTAGGCGCGATTTGCGGCCGAGGCGAACGGCGTTGCGGTACTCTTCCCATGTCGTGAGTTGCCAGGCGTCGACGATCTCTTCCCATTCGGCACAGAGAAACCGGACGCCGAACGGACTGCCTTTACCGGCTGCGGTCAGTAACTCCCGAATGATTGCCGCGTCGGCGACGCGGACTTTGCCGAACCGCTTTTCGTAGAGGCGGCGGCCGACGGTGTCGAGTGCAGAGACTTCCATGCGTTCGAGCACGCGCGGCTCGTTTCCGATAAGCCGGCGGAGCTTGGTTTCGAGTGCCGCGGCCAGGGTGCCAGAAAATGTCGTCAGCAGCACGCGGGCATCGGTATGTACGCGGGCGAGCCAGACGGCGCGGTGCAGGGCGACGATGGTTTTGCCGGTGCCGGCGGAGCCGGCGACGCGGGCCGCGCCGTTGTAGTTCTTTTCGACGAGTTGGCGTTGGGCGGGGTGGAGGAAGACGGTCCACTTGTCCCACGGGAAATCGAGGGCGCGTTCGAGTTCCTCGACATTGTTCATGAGCCGGAAGCGGCGGCGGGCGTCGGGATGGTCAAACGGGTTGCCGCCCGGGGCGACCGGTTGCGCGGGCTGGGGTTTGAGACCGTTGACGATATCGAAGAGGGCCTCGGCGGCTTCGGCCGGCAGATGGTCGGCCAGTTTCCAGAGGCGGTCCTGGTCGGCGGCACGTACGTCGGCGAGCCACTCGCGGGGGACACCGAAGCTCATGAGTTCCGAGTCCGGAAAGGCATCGAAGAGGCGGGCGGCGCTGGGTGCGGGCGAGGGCTTTTCGACGTAGACGGGGATGGCGATTTCGCGGACCGTTTCGCGGATTTCGACGAGTTGCGCGGCACCGGTTTGGGGATGGGTTTCCAGTTTGCGCCGCTCGGCCCATTTGTAGGCCTTGTCGTGGTGATCCACGTAGCAGAGCAAGAGGCTGGCGGCGGTGCGGTGGACAATGAGGCGGATATCGCTGGTGACGCGGACGGACCAGAAGTCCGGGTCTTTGCATTTGTCGAGTTTGTGGAACTGCAAGCCGGGCTGGGCGGGGTTGAGTTGCAGGTCCATGGCGGTGAGTTTGGCCGCTTTCTGCTCTTCGCCGGTGAGACGGGCTAGGCTGTCGGTGAAGGTGTCCGCGATCAGGTATTCCATGCGTCAGTCCACCCGGAAGACTTTCATGACTTCGTCGCCGAGGTGGTTGATGACCTTGACGGCGATGCGGCCGGATTCGGGTTTGTCGAAGGGGCGGGAGATGTCGCTGTTCAGCGTGTCCCAGGCTTCCTGATTGATCTCGGCTTTGAGCGTTATTTTCAGGGCTTTGTACGGGTCATTCGCGCCGAGGAAGTAGGCGTGGCGGACGAAGAAGCTTTCTTCGTTGTAGTCGGTATCGATGAACCAGCAGGCGATGCCGTCGGGGCCGTCGCTTTCTACTTTTCCGGTGTTGGGGTGGAAGACATCGACGCCGTTGATCTTGACCTGGATCTGTTTTTCGGCCGTTGAGATGATGTCGATATCCGGTTCACCAAAGATGACGAAGAGGTTGCCTTTGCCGGTGTTTTTGAGTTCGTCGGCCATGTGGAGGTCCGCGTTCATTCGCGCCTTTAGGACGGGGATGCGTCCGAGCTTGTTGAATTCGGTGGAGTGGGCGTCGTAGTTGAAGGCGCAGGCGATGAGGACATCGAAGCCGGCATCGCCGGCTTCGCGGGCGGCGCCAACGAGGTCGGGTCTTGCTACGGTGCCGAATTCCGGGCCGATGAAGATGGCGGCTCGCTTTTCGGTGGACACACTTTCGAGGTAGCGGCCTTCGGCGCAGATGTAGCGGCCCGGCCACGGCGTCAGCGTGGTGAAGTTGATCTTGTTTTCTTTGTGGGCTTGCTGGACGCCGGCGGTTCTCAGGTTTTCGAGAATGACTTGAGCGAAGTCGCGTTCTTCCTTCGCCGATTCCACCGGATCAATTAGCTGGTCGTTTTCGTCAACGTTGAGGACACGGTGCGGAAGTAGACTTTCGACAGTAAACGGTCCGGCTACGCGGGCGGTCTTTTTGTCCTCATAGGGCCGGTCGTACAAGAGTTCAAACTCAGCTTTGGCGCTTATCGACTTGTCGATTTCCCGTTGTCTGGCAATCTTTGCGTTCCACCAGGATGCGTGAATCTCTTTCGACTTATCAGACCAGTTGGTGCCCGCAACACGAGGTATTTCCCACTCCTGCCACTGCATCTTCATCGATTGGTTTAGAGATGCCCGCATAGAATCCAGCTGCGCTTGCCAGTTTTCGCAGATCACTTCGATTTCTGCATTGTTTGCGATGGACTTGAGTGTAATATGTGGTAGCCGTTGATAGACAAACCCGTGCTTAATGTTCGCCAGAACTGGACTCGAACTGGGTGGTGCGCCGGTGACTTCACCTTCTTTGAGTTGCCCCTCCCGGGAATCAGCCAAAAGGTAGTAAGGATAACGGGCGCCCATGATTCGGGCTCGAGCGAGTGCCAGCGCTACGCGAGACGTATCCACGGTAATCCAGCGGCGTCCCCATTGCTCTGCGACGAATGCCGTCGTACCTGAGCCACAAGTCGGGTCAAGAACGAGGTCACCGGGATCGGTGGCCATAAGCAGACAGCGTTCAATCACCCGAAGGCCAGTCTGCACCACATAGACCTTCGCGCCCCCGTACTGACTTTGCCCTACAGTGTCTGTCCAGATATTCGTCAATGGCAGCGCAGCGAAGTCATCCAAATATCGCACATAGCCAACGCCCTTCTGGCCTGACGGATGGACTCGATTTGCTGACTTTAGCCTAGCAATCCCAATTTCTGTTGTAGACCAGCCCCGTGTCCCAGATGGATAGTACTGTTTTCCCGAAATCTCGATCGGGAAGTGCATAGCCGAACCTTCGCCGCCTTCTCGCCCTTGGCGTTGGGACGATAGGTCTCCGATCGCAACAAGCCTGACTCCTGGAGGAACCGGGTCCTCGCCGCTCTTCTCCGCGGGAGTGAGCGAACGCCAGTCAAATGGACCGTATTCAACAAATCTATAGCCAGTTGTTCCCTCTCCGCCAAGTTCCTTAAGTTTAAGCAGAGGGCGAAACTTCAGCGTTTCGCGGCGTTTTGCAAACCAAAGACAATAGTCTGAAATTCCGGGGATGAAGTCGGCTGTCTGTCCTACAGTTTTCGAGAAGACAAGCTCGCTAACAAGATTGTCAGCCCCAAACACCTCGTCCAATACTGCTCGAACTCGGTGCACGTTCTCATCGCCGATTTGCACGAAAATGGAGCCGGAATCAGAAAGAAGGTCACGCGCGACGGTCAAGCGATCTCGAAGATAGGTAAGGTAACTGTGGATTCCGTCGCGCCATGTATCACGAAATGCCTTCACCTGTTCGAGTTCTCGTGTTATGTGGTCGATGCTTCCGTCCTTCACGTCGCGGCTTGTTGTTGACCACTGAAAGTTTGAATTGAACTTGATACCGTAAGGCGGATCGAAGTAGATACACTGAACCTGCCCGCGAAGTCCTTCCCGTTCCGCCAGTGACGCCATAACCTGGAGGCTGTCGCCTAGTGTAGTGCTTCGGTAATTGTAACCAGTATTCGATTTCCGACGCCTCTACAATTGAGGTGCTGGACTTTCATG
>JBIKOG010000378.1:0-5334 GCA_044358225.1 Bryobacteraceae bacterium
GATGAGGGCGAGGCGGGGATTGGGGAGGGCGCGGAGTTGGAGGGCGGCGAGTAGGGCGGTTAGGAGGGCCAGGATGGTGAGGGAGGTGGGGGTGAAGTTGGCGCTTTCGCGGAAGTAGATGAGTGTGAGCGAGTAGCGGCGGAGTTCGAGGGCGAGTGTGAGGGGGAGGGCGAGGAGGAAGGCGGTGGCGGCGGCGGTTTCGAGGAGTTGGGTTTGGTGGTACGCCGCGGTGAGGGTGTGGCGGAGGAGCCAGAGGGGGCCGTTGGCCGCGGCTTCCTCTTCGAGGTCACCAAGGAGGTGGTCGGGGGCGTTGGGGAGGAAGACGGCGAAGAGAAGTTTCGTCATCCGAGTTCGCCCCAGTTGAGGCCGCGGGTCATGCTTTCGAGGGCGCGGACGGATTCTTCGAGGGCGCGGGCGCCTTCGGCGGTGAGTTCGAAGTAGCGCTTGGCGCGGCCGCCGCGGAGGGCTGTGGGTTCGCCGGTGCGGGAGCGGGTGAGGCCTTTTGTTTCGAGGCGGTCGAGGGTGGCGTAGACGGCGCCGATGTTGACGTCGCGGCCGGTGCGGGCGGCGATTTCCTGACGGATGGAGACGCCGTAGGCGTCGTCGCCGAGGTGGGCGAGGGCGAGGAGGACGAGTTGTTCAAAGCCGCCGAGGGCGTCGCCTTTTGGGATTTCCTATACAGTGTATATCAATACATTTGTATAGGAAAGAGCCAAGTTGGGGGCGAAAGATTAAATTGGTGCTTGGCACCAATTAGCCGCGGCCGGTGAGGGGCATTTTGGTGGCCATGATGGTCATCGTTAGGATGTTGGTCTCCAAGGGGAGATTGGCCATTTGCAGGATGGCGTCGGCTACGTGCTGGACGTCCATGCGGGGTTCCACCATCATCGTTCCGTTCGCTTGGGGGACGCCCTGCTGCATGCGCTCGGTCATTTCGGTGGCGGCGTTGCCGATGTCGATCTGGCCGCAGGCGATGTTCCAGGGGCGGCCGTCGAGCGAGATGCTTTTCGTCAGGCCGGTGATGGCGTGCTTCGTCGCCGTGTAGGGAGCGGAGTTGGGGCGGGGCGTTTGCGCGGAGATGGAGCCGTTGTTGATGATGCGGCCGCCTTGGGGGGTCTGCTCCTTCATCATGCGCATGGCTTCCTGCGCGCAGAGGAAGGCGCCCGTCAGGTTCACGCCGACGACGGCGGACCATTGGGCGAACGTTACCTCTTCCATGGGGACGCCGGGGGCGCCCATGCCGGCGTTGTTGAACAGGACGTCCAGGCGGCCGTGGGCTTCTTTGGTTTTGGCGAAGAGGTTTTTGACGGCGTCGGGGTCGCTGACATCGGTGGGGACGGCGAGGATGCCGGGCGCCATGGCGGCGGTTTTCTCCAGTTCTTCGGCGCGGCGGCCGGCGATTACGACCTTATATCCAGCGTTGGCGAGGCGGACGGCGGCGGCGCGGCCGATGCCGCTGCCGGCTCCGGTGACGATGGCGACTTTCCCATTGGTTGGCATCGATCCAGCATAGTCGATTCGGTATATGCTGGGGACGTGCGGACCTTCCTTTTTGTTGCGATTCCCCTGGTAGCGATGGCGCAGGAGCCGGTGAGTTTTAACCGGGATATACGGCCGATTATGTCGGACACGTGCTTCCGGTGTCACGGGCCGGACCGGTCCGGGCGAATGGCGAATCTGCGATTGGATTTGCGGGAAGAGGCAGTGAAACCGAACCGGCGCGGGCTGGCGCCGATTGTGCCGGGCGACCCGGGGAAGAGCCACATTATTCAGCGAATTTTTGCGACGGGCGGGCAGGTGATGCCGCCGGAGTCTTCGCACAAATCCTTGACCGCGGCGCAGAAGGAAACCATTAAGCGCTGGGTGGCCGAAGGCGCGAAGTATGAAGGCCATTGGGCGTATGAGCCGGTAAAGCGGCCGGCGGCGGGGGCGACGATCGATTCCTTGCTGCGGGCGCGGATGGCGCCACAGCAACCCGCTCCGGAGGCCGACCGGCGGACGCTGATTCGGCGGGTTTCGTTGGACCTGACGGGGTTGCCGCCTTTGCCGGACGAGGTGAACGCGTTTGTGAATGACACGTCGGCGAATGCGTACGAGAAGTTAGTGGACCGGCTGATTGCGTCGACGCGGTATGCGGAGAAGCAAACCATGCACTGGCTGGACGCGGTGCGGTATGCCGATACGGCGGGGTTCCACGGGGACAACCCGTTTCCGGCTTGGCCTTATCGGGATTATGTGTTGAAGTCGATTCACTCGAACCAGCCGTTTGACCAGTTCACGCGGGAGCAGTTTGCCGGGGACCTGTTGCCGAATGCGACGGTGGAGCAGAAGACGGCGTCGGCGTTTAACCGGATTTTGCGCGTGTCGGCCGAGGGGGGCGTGCAGCCCAAAGAGTATCTGGCCAAGTATGGGGCGGACCGGGTGCGGACGACGGCGACGGTTTGGCTGGGTTCGACGCTGGGTTGCGCGGAGTGCCACGACCATAAGTTTGACCCGTTTACGGCGAAGGACTTTTATTCGATGAAGGCGTTTTTCGCTGACATCAAAGAGACCGGGTTGGTGGCGGATCGGGGGCCGCTGGCGTGGGGTTCCCAGTTGGACCTGGCGACGGAGGAGCAGAAGGCGAAGCGACGGGAGTTGCGGGCAGCGGTGGACGAAGCGGCGGCGGCGTTGGCGAAGGGACGGGCGACCGAGGCCCAGTTGATGCAGCGGCACGCAGCGGGGAAATTGCAATGGGTCTATCAGCGGCCGGTGGCCGCGGCGGCTGGCAAGGCGACGTTAAAGATCTACAACGATGAGATACCACCGATGGTGAATACGCCGAAAATCGAGCGGCCGGGGAATGGGTTGATCATCGCCAGCGGGGAGAATCCGGAGACGGAGACCTATACGATTACGATTCGGCCGGGCGCGGGGAAGTGGGCGCAGTTGGGCGTGCAGGCGGTGCAGGATGAATCGCTGGCGGGGTTGGGCGTGGCGCGCGGGGCGGACCGGTTGATGATTTCCGAGGTGGAGGCGGAGGTGTTGCCTTCCCGCAAGAAACTGCGGTTTGTGTCGGCGGCGGCTAGCGCGCGGTTGCACAATTTGGACCAGAACCCGATGAACGCGATTGACGGGAATGCGGCGACGGGTTGGGGCGGGTCGCCGTATCACGATGGGGTGCTTCCCTTCCTTGCGTTGCGGCTGGCGGAGCCCGTTTCCACTTCGGCCGACACGCAGATTGTGATCCGGCTGCGGCATGAAACGGCGTTTCGCAAAGCCACGACGGGACGGGTGCGGATTGCGCTTTCGCCGGGGTTGGCGGCGCCGGTGATGGACGGGACCAACAAGAAGCATGAGCAGGTGGACAAGGGGCTTTCTGGCGCCATTTTGGATGCGCTGAAGAAGCCGGCGGATAAGCGGAGTGACGACGACAAGACATTGATTGGGAAGGTTCTGGATTGGACCGATGCGCGGCACACCGAGCTGGTGGCGACGCGGGGGCTGGCGCAGGCGAAGCTGGAGGCGTTTGAGCTGACGGTGCCGCGGGTGCTGGTGACCGAGGCGACGACGCCGGAGACGATGCGGGTGTTGCGGCGCGGGAACTTTATGGACGAGGACGGGCCGGTGGTGGAGCCGGCGGTGCCGGCGTTTTTGGGCAAGGTGAATACAACCGGGCGGGCGACGCGGCTGGACCTGGCGAATTGGCTGGTTTCCAAGGACAATCCGCTGACGGCGCGGGCCTTTGTGAACCGGCAGTGGCGGCTGTTCTTTGGGACGGGATTATCGAAGGTTCTGGAGGATTTGGGGTCGCAGGGCGAGTGGCCGTTGCAGGCCGATGTGCTCGATTACCTGGCTTCGGAGTTTATGGACAAGGGTTGGGACCGGAAGCATGTGAGTAAGTTGATTGTGATGAGCCATGCTTATCGGCAGAGTTCGACGGTGACCGGGGAACAGGATCCGGACAACCGGCTGCTGACGCGGCAGAACCGGTTGCGCGTGGATGCCGAAGTGGTGCGGGATATTGCGTTGCATGTTTCCGGGTTGTTGACGGAGAAGTTTGGCGGGCCGAGCGCGCGGCCGTACCAGCCGGACGGGTATTTGACGGCACTGAATTTCCCGAAGCGGGACTACGCGGCGAGCAAGGGCGAGGAGCAGTACCGGCGCGGGTTGTACACGTTCTGGCAGCGGACCTTTTTACATCCCAGCCTGGTGACGTTTGACGCGGCGAGCCGCGAGGAGTGCACGGTGAACCGGAGCGTTTCGAACACGCCGTTGCAGGCGCTGGTGTTGTTGAATGATCCGACGTTCGTGGAGGCGGCACGGGTGTTTGCGCAGCACACGATGAAGAGCGCCGATGCGCCGACGGCGGAGGGGCGGGTGATCTGGGCGTTCCGGCGGGCGCTGGGGCGCGGGCCGAGCGACGAAGAGCGCGGGATTCTGGTGGACCTGTATAAGAAGGCCCTGCGGCGGTTTGACGCCGATCCGGCGGGGGCGCGGGCGTTTATCAACACGGGCGATGCGCCGGTGATGGTGGGCGCGAACCCGGTGGAGGTGGCGGCGACGGCCACGGTGACGCGGGCGATTTTGAACCTGCACGAAACGATTACGAGGAACTAACTGGCCATGGATACGCGGAGAGCATTTCTAAACAAGACGATGGCTGGGGCGCTGGGGATGACGGCGTTGCAGCAGTTGATGGGCAAAGGCGTGATTTCGCCGCTGCATCATAAGCCGACGGCGAAGCGGGTGATTTTCCTGTATCAGGCGGGCGGGCCTTCGCATTTGGAGACCTTCGACTACAAGCCGCGGCTGGCGGAGATGCATCTGAAGCCGATGCCGGACTCCTTTACCAAGGGACAACAGATTGCGCAGTTACAGGGGAAACCGCTGATCTGTTACGGGCCGCAGTTGGGGTTTAAGAAGTTTGGTAAGTCGGGTCAGGAGATGTGTGAGTTATTCCCGCATATGGGCTCGGTAGCGGATGAGTTGTGTATTATTCGCTCGATGTGGGGCGAGCAGATTAACCACGATCCGGCGCATACGTTGATGAATACGGGGTCGATTCTCGCCGGGCGGCCGAGTATGGGTTCGTGGGTGTTGTACGGGTTGGGCGCGGAGACGCAGGACCTGCCGGGGTATGTGGTGTTGATGTCGGCGGGGCGTGGCGGGCAGATGCAGCCGATTGCGGCGCGGCAGTGGTCGGCCGGGATTTTGCCGAGTAAGTTACAGGGTGTGAAGTTGAACTCGATTGGCGATCCGGTGTTGTATATCAAGAATCCGGCGGGACTTTCTTCTGACTTACAGAAAGAGTCGATTGACGCGGTGGGGGCGTTGAACCAGGCGGCTTATAAA
>JBIKOG010000017.1:0-63697 GCA_044358225.1 Bryobacteraceae bacterium
CATAAAGGGCTTCAGCTACATGATGGCGGGCGGTGGGATTCGCGGCGGGCTGGCGTATGGGAATACCGATGAACTGGGTTATGCGGCGGTGGAGAAGCCGGTGAGCGTGCATGATTTCCATGCGACGATGCTGCATGTTTTGGGGATTGACCACTTGCGGATGACGGTGAAGTTCCAGGGATTGGACGCGCGGTTGACCGGGATTAGCGGGGAGGTTGTGAAGGATATTTTGGTGTAGGGGGCTTCTCCTCCTTTTCGTTTCCGGTCCTTTCGCGACTCCTTCGGCGGGTGGTGTCGCGTCTTGGGGGACACGGCTGTGGTTGGGTTACGGGCCGAATTTTGGTGGGGGTGCTGCCCGCCATGTCCCCTGTGGGTTGTGCGGGCGCTGGGCGGGTTTCGTTGAAGCGTGGCGTGGCCGCTGGGGGCCTACTGCACGCGCGATTGGACGGGCATGCTGGCGAACTCGTCCTCGGTAGCGCGGGCTGGTGGCTTGCGCTGCAGACCTTCGCGGGCGATTTCGAGCGAGCGTTCGGCGGAGCGGATGGCGGCGTGGTATGTCGATTCGGCACCGCGGATGTCTTCGGCCTTGATGCCGCTACGGACGAAGTGATCGAAAAACCGCTGATAGCGTTCGAGCTTGAAGAGGGCGTGGATGATGGTATCGCAATCGAACTCTTCCACAATGTTCGAAGGATGCCATTGTTCCCGTACCTGACGAGAGAAGTGCTCGATTCGCTTGACTGTCTCGCCGGGCAGTAGCGTGATCGAGATGTGGCCTATGCGGACCGTTTTGGATTTCGGTGACCGGGCGGGCATGGGGGAGCCTCTCCATTGTAATCCGTTTTGAACGGAAAATCCTGTAGCCATCTTTTCTTTGACGGGGTGGTTTCGTTTGGGGACCAATCAGTCTATTCTTGAAGGGACTTTTCCTTTGTATTCCAATGGCGAGTCCCGAACCAACGCAGTGGGAAGAGTGCCTGGGCCGGATAACGGGCCGGGTAAAAGAAGACGGTAGCGTAGCCGTTATTTCCACGGCGGGCAATGTCGAAGACATATTGGGCGGCGGCGGTTTGGCAAAGTGGTGCCAGGCTCCGATGGCGCGAGTCGTCGTGCGTGAGGCGGGGCGGCCGTCACGGCATGTGGCGGCGGAGTGGTTTGAGCACGACGGGTTACGGCATGTGTTACTGCGCGATGTTACGGCCGAATGGCGCACCGAACAGATGCTGCATGGGATTGCCAGCGCACAGACGAATTGCCGGGGCGGCGTAGAGATCCCCCGTGCGATTGAAGAGTTATTGGACGTACTGCTGGCGGTGACCGACAGTGACGCGGGTGACATTGAAGAAATGTCGGAAGGGGCGACGGTGGTGGCGGCGTCCCGCGGGACGCCGGCGGCGGACGGGCTGGCATTGGCGCTGGAGGCAAGCGAGATCAGAATCGGTACGGCGCGGATAAGCGGGAGGCCAGGCGGCTACGACGAAGCGTTGCGGCGGAGCCTGGAACCGCTGCGCATTGCCTGCGCGGGCCTGTTGCAAGCGTGCCGGCGACGAGGGGAGCGGGTACGGCTGGAAGACCGGTTTCGCGCGCTGGCCGAGGTGTCCGATGAGTACCTGTGCACGGTGGACGGCACGGGCAAGGTGATTGAATGCAATGCGGCGTTTGCGCGCGCGCTTGGCTACACGACGGACGAATTGCTGGCGCTGCCGCCTTTATACCTTTCCGGGGTGCGGCACCGGCAGACGACGATGGCGGCGATGCGGGCGGTATTGGAGGGAAAGATCGTCCGGGGGCTGCAGTTGGCGCTGCCGCGCAAGGATGGGGAGGTTCTGTGGACGTCCTGGAATGCGCGGACCGAGCGGAGCGAAGCGGCAACGATTTTCTGCGTCGGGCGAGACATTACCGAGGAACGGGCGCAACTGGAACGAATCCGGACGCTGGCATTGATTCTGGAGCGGACGGAGACGGCGGTTTTGCTGACCGATTCTGATCACCGGGTGGAGTGGACGAACGAAGCGTTTGAAAGGCTGACTGGATTCGCGCTGGAACAGTTGCGGGGGCGGCGGTATCTGGAGTTGGACGGGCGCTGTAAGGACCTGGGGGTGCTGGCGCAGTTGGCGCGAGGGGAGGCGATATTCGGTGAAACGCAGGGCCAGAGGAGGGATGGGGGCACCTACTGGGCGCAGTTCGAGGTGAGGCCGTTGCGGGATGAGTCGGGCCGGATTACGCACCACGTGAAGCTGCAGACCGACATTTCAGAACGGAAGCGGGCTGAAACGCAGGTGGCCAAGCAACGGGCGATGTTGGAGCGGACGGGTGAGTTGGCAAAGATCGGCGGGTGGGAATACGACGTGGCCCGGGATGAGTTGGTGTGGTCGCGGGAGGTGTACCGGATCCACGATGTGGAGGAGGGCACGCCGGTGACGCGGGAGATGTCGCACCGGCATTACCACCCTGAGACGGGGGAGGAGATACGGCGGATGGTGGACCGGGCCATTGGGGAGCGGTTACCGTTTGATATTGAGTCGGCATTTGTGACCGAGAACGGCCGGCCGCTGCGAGTGCGCCTGGTGGGGACGCCGGAGGTGGAGGGCGGCCGGTGCGTGCGGCTGGTAGGGACGTTGCAGGACATCACGCAGCAGTGGGAGGCCGGAGAACGGTTGCGGTTGGCGTTGCAGGCATCGGGGCTGGCGACGTGGACGTGGGATCTGGATAAAGACGAGATCCTGTGGGATGAGGCGATGTATCCGCTGCATGGGTTGAAGCGGGATGGGCCGATGACGCCACAGAAATTTGGATCGGCGATCCGGCCAAAGGACTACCGCCGGTTCTCGTCGATGGTGCGGCGGAACTTCCTTGGGCAAGATGAGTTGCAGTTTGATTATGAGATTTGGAGCCGGGGGGAGATCCGGTATTGCGAGGGGCGAGTGCTGGTGCAGCGTGCGCCGGACGGACGGGCGCGGAACATCATCGGCGGCTGCCGGGACACGACGACACGGTGGCGGGCGGAGAAGGCCGCGGCGGCGCATTTGGCCGAGTTGGAACAGGCAAGAGAAGAGCAGACGGCGCTGAACATTGAGTTGCAGGCGGCCAAGGAGCGGGCGGAAAAGGCGAACCGGGCGAAGGGGGAATTTCTGGCGGTGATGAGCCACGAGATCCGCACGCCGTTGAACGGGATTCTGGGCATGAGCAGGCTGCTTGCCGAGAGCGAGTTGCCGGATGAAGAGCGGGAGATGGCCGGGACGGTGGTGCGAAGCGGCGAGGCGCTGTTGGGGATCATCAACGACATTCTGGACTTTTCGAAGATTGAGGCCGGGAAGCTGGAGCTGGAAAATGAGCCGTTCGGGCTGTACCGGCTGGCGGAGGACACGGCGGACCTGCTACAGCCGCGGGCGGCGGAGAAGGGGTTGGTGCTGGGGGTGCTGATCTGCCCGACAGTGCCGCAGGAGGCGCGCGGGGATGCGGGACGGCTACGGCAGATTATCTTGAATTTGCTGGGGAATGCGATTAAGTTTACCGAGCGGGGGACGGTGACGCTGACGGTGAACACGGTGCGGCCGGGGGACGTTCGGTTTACGGTACGGGATAGCGGGATCGGGATTGCGACCGCACAGATTCACCGGCTGTTCGATAGCTTTACGCAGGCCGATTCGTCGACGTCGCGACGGTTCGGGGGGACGGGGCTGGGGTTGGCAATCAGCATCGAACTGGTGGAACGGATGGGCGGGCAGATGTTCTGTTCGAGTGTGTTGGGGGAGGGGTCTGTATTTTCGTTTCACGTGCCGCTGGAGACTGTGGCGGAGGCCTAAGCGGCAACGTTGCCGGCGCGGTGCGAGGTGCGGATGGAGCCCGGCCCGGTGCGGCGGCTGGTGGAGTACATGTTGGAACTGGCGCATGTGGAGACGGCGGAGAGCGGCGGAGAGGTGGTGCTTTTCGACGAGGCGAATTTCGTGGCGGGGGAGGGACGGCGGGCCGTGCTGGTGGTGCCGGAGCGGCGCTACAGTGAGCGGAGAGGAGTGGCGGTGTTGACGCAGCCGTTGAAATCGCGGGCTCTGGCGGCGGCGTTGTGCGGGATGGCGGAGGAGCCGCACTGGGTGGGGCCGCCGGCCAGGTGGGAACCGGTACCGGGGGTGGCGGTATTGCTGGTGGAGGATAACCTGGTGAACCAGCGGGTGGCGCAGAAGATGTTGGAGAAGCTGGGGTGCCAGGTGACACTGGCCGGGCACGGTGGCGAGGCGATGGAACGGTTGGCGGCGGAGCGGTTTGACGCGGTGTTGATGGATTGCCAGATGCCGCACATGGATGGGTTCGAGGCGACGCGGCGGATTCGGCGGATGGCGGGGAGGGGGGAGTTGCCGGTGATTGCGTTGACGGCGGCGGCGTTTCCGGAGGATTTGAGCCGGTGCCGGGAGGCGGGGATGGACGATCACCTGTCAAAACCGGTGACTTTAGAGAGTTTGGCGGGGGCGTTGCGGAAATGGGTGCGGACTCTGAGAGAATAGTAGGTTCATGTTCCGTTTTGAAACTGCCGGCGAGTCGCACGGCGAATGTTTAGTGGCGACCCTGACGGGTCTTCCCTCCGGCGTTCCGGTGTCCCTGGAGCGCGTGAATCGTGAATTGTGGCGGCGCCAGCAGGGGTTTGGGCGTGGCGGCCGGATGAAGATCGAAACCGATACGGTGGAGATCGTCGCCGGGGTGCGCCATTCTCAGACGATCGGCGCGCCGATTGCGATGATCATTCGCAATAAGGATTGGAAGAACTGGCTGGAGCCGATGGCCGTCGAGGACTTCGAGGGCAGCGACGAGAAGCGGAAGAAGGTACTGCGGCCGCGGCCGGGGCACGCCGATTTGGCGGGCATGATCAAGTACAACTACCACGACGCGCGCTACATTCTGGAGCGGGCGAGCGCGCGGGAGACGACGGCGCGGGTGGCGGTTGGCGCGATTGCCAAAGAGCTGCTGCGCGAGTTCGGCATCACGGTGCTGAGCCACGTGATCGCCGTGGGCACGGAGAAGTTGGGCCGGGCGGCGACGTGGGACGAACTGGTGGCGCTGTCGTTGAAAGAAGAAGTGCTGCTGGGGTGCGTGGATCCGGAAGCCGAGCAGCGGATGAAGGCTGTTGTGGACGAAGCCTATAAGACCGGCGATACGGTGGGCGGGGTATTTGAAGTGGTGGCGCACGGGCTGCCGATCGGGCTGGGCTCGCACATCACTTGGGACCAGCGGCTGGACGGGAAACTGGCGCAAGCGATTGTTTCGATGCAGGCGGTGAAGGGCGTGGAGATCGGCTATGCGGCCGAGGGCGCCGAGGCGTTCGGGTCGAAGGTGCAGGACACGATTCACTACAACAAAGAAGACCGGGCTTTCTTCCGCGGCGCTAATCGCGCGGGCGGCTTGGAAGGCGGCATCACCAACGGGCAGGACCTGCTGGTGCGCGGCATGTTGAAACCGATCTCGACGTTGCGCCGTCCGTTGGAGAGTGTCGATATCGTGACGCGCGAGGCGGAAAAAGCCGCCTATGAGCGCAGCGATGTGGCGGTGGTTCCGGCGGCTGGCGTGATTGGCGAGGCGATGGTGGCGATCGTGCTGGCGCAGGTGTTTTTGGAGAAGTTCGGCGGCGATTCGATGGAAGAGACGCGCCGGAATTATGATGGGTATTTAGAGCAGGTGCGAAATTTCTAATGGTTTTAGGGATACGGAAATACGGTGACGCGGTGCTGGAGACGCCTTGCGAAAAGGTGGCCAACTTCGGCAGCAAAGAATTGAAGGCGCTGGTGTTCGACATGTTCGAAACCATGTACGCCAATAAGGGCGTGGGGCTGGCCGCGCCGCAGGTGGGCGTGCTGCAGCAGGTGACGGTGATCGACACGTCGGCCGGCGAGGTGGACGAGGAA
The DNA here is from genome assembly GCA_044358225.1 of Bryobacteraceae bacterium. Taxonomy (GTDB): domain Bacteria; phylum Acidobacteriota; class Terriglobia; order Bryobacterales; family Bryobacteraceae. The sequence continues at coordinate 5,892 of JBIKOG010000017.1, forward strand.
CGGCTGGTGCTGATCAACCCGGAGATCGTGCATCTGGACGGGCAGCAACTGGGCGAAGAAGGGTGCCTGAGCATTCCGGGCTTCCGCGAAGATGTGCGGCGGGCGATGACGGCCAAGGTGCGCGCGTTCGACGTGGATGGGAACGCGTTTGAAGTGACCGGCGAGGAGTTGCTGGCGCGCGCGATGCAGCACGAAATCGACCATTTGCATGGGATTTTGTTCCTGAAGCATCTGTCGCCGTTGAAGCGGGACTTGATTCGCCGGAAGATTTCGAAGCTCGTGAAGGCTGGCGAGTGGTAGTCGTTTTTATGGGGACGCCGCTGTTCGCGGTGGCGTCGTTGGAAGCGCTGGTCGCGGCTGGGCATACGGTGGCGGCGGTGTATACACAGCCGGACCGGCCGAAGGGCCGGGGGCAGGAGCTGGCGATCTCGCCGGTGAAGGAAGCGGCGCTGCGATTGGGGTTGCCGGTGTACCAGCCGGAGCGGGTGCGGCGGTGTACGGAAGAGCTGGCGGGGTTCGGGGCGAAGGCGATGGTGGTGGTGGGCTACGGGCAGATTATTCCGCAGTCGATTATTGATCTGGCGCCGTTGGGGATTGTGAACGTGCATGGTTCGCTGCTGCCGAAGTATCGCGGGGCGGCGCCGATTCAGTGGGCGATTGCGAATGGCGAAACCGAGACCGGCGTGACGACGATGCGGATCGACGCGGGGTTGGACACGGGCGATATGTTGATGAAGGCCACAACCGCGATTGGGGCCGAGGAGACGGCGCCGGAGCTGTCGGCGCGGCTGGCGGGGATGGGCGCGGAGTTGCTGATCGAGACGCTGGCGGCGATGGAAGAGGGGCGGATGACGCCCGAGCCGCAGGACAATGCGGCGGCGACGCTGGCGCCGATTTTGAAGAAGGAAGATGGGGCGATCGATTGGTCGCGGCCGGCGGCGGTGATTCATGCGCGGTTGCGCGGATTTACCCCGTGGCCGGGGGCGACGACGACGTTCCGCGGGGCGGGGCTGAAGATTCTGACGGCGCGGGTTTCCGGGGTGACCGGGTTGGCGCCGGGCGAAGTGGCCGTTCGGGCGCGGGCACTGGTGGCCGGGTGCGGCGAGGGAACGGCGTTGGAACTGGTGGAAGTGCAGCCGGAGGGGCGGAAGCGGGTAAGTGGAGAAAGCTTCGCCAACGGCGCGCGGTTGTTAGAGAATGAACAGTTAGGAAAATAACGTGAACTTACCGCTTGGGTTTCGCTACTCGGCCTTGTATGCCGGCATTCGCAAGGCACAAAAAGATGATTTGTCGCTGATTGTCTCCGACGTGCCGGCGGCGGCGGCGGGCGTGTTTACGCAGAATAAGGCCAAGGCCGCGCCGGTGATTCTGTCGCAGGAAAACCTGGCGGCGACCGGCGGGGTGGCGCGCGCCATTCTGACCAACGCGGGCAACGCCAACTGCGCCACGCGGACGGGGATGAAGGTGGCGTTGTCCACTTCAAAGGCCGTAGCGAAGGCGCTGAAGGTGCCGGCGAACCAGGTGCTGCCGGCGTCGACGGGTGTGATTGGCGTGGAGTTGGACCCGTCGAAGATCATCTCGCAGGCCGGGGCGCTGGCCGCGGGGCTTTCGGCGGACCGGTTTGACGATGTGGTGAACGCGATCATGACCACCGACCTGGTGCCGAAGCGGGCGACGGCGTCGCTGGCGGTGAAGGGCGGCGTGATTCATCTGGCGGGAATGACCAAGGGCAGCGGCATGATTCAGCCGTTGATGGCGACCACGCTGGGCTACATTGTGACCGACGCGCCGCTAGCGGCGCCCGAGTTACAGAAGATGTTACGCAAGGCGGCCGACCGCAGTTACAACGCCATGAGCGTGGACGGCGATACGTCGACGAATGATTCGGTGTATCTGTTGGCGAATGGCGCGAGCGGGCTGACGATGTCGCCATCGGACAAGGCGCTGTTTGCCGATGCGTTGACGGTGCTGATGGAAGACCTGGCCAAGCAGATCGCCCGCGACGGCGAAGGCGCGAAAAAGCTGGTGACGATCGACATCGAGGGCACGCGGACCGATAAGCAGGCGATGCAGATTGCGCGCGTCATTGGCAATTCGCCGCTGGTGAAGACGGCGATTGCGGGCAGCGACCCGAACTGGGGCCGGATCATGATGGCGGCCGGGAACGCGGGCGTGGATTTTGAATTGAAGAACGTCGATATTCGCATGCAGGGGCTGTTGGTTTGCAAGGGCGGATTGGCGAAGGATTTTTCGGAAGCAGAGCTGACCAAGTTACTGGATGAGCCGGATTGTCATATCTCGTTTTCTATTAAAGGCGACGGGAAGGGTAAGGCGCGGTTTTATACCTGCGACTTTACCGAGGGCTACATTCAGATCAATGGCAGTTACCGGACGTAGAAGGAAATAATGGAAACCGAATTGGGCTTGTGGTTGATTGAAGTGGCCGAGGGGCTGGACCGCCTGGAGTACTGGCGGGCGGCGATGCATATTGGCGAGTTGGGCGCGATGCGGGCCACGCGGAAACTGAAGCAGGTGGTGCTGGAGTCGGCCGAGCCGGACCGTCGGGCGGCGGCGTTGTACGCGCTGTGGCTGATGGGCGACCGGCGGGCGACGGCGTTGTGCCTGCGGGTGGCGGCGGATGCGACCGCCTCCGACCAGGAGCGGATCATTGCCGTGGAGGCGTTGTGGGTCAGCGCGCATCGGCCGCATGTGCAGCGGGAGTTGGCGAAGTATTTGAGCGACCCGTTGCCGGAGGTTCGTTATTCGGCGTTGTGCGCGGTGAGCTGGGTGCGGAGCATTGGCGCGCCGGTGGGGCCAGGGTTGCGGGAGGCGTTGGAGCGGGCGCAGGGCGATACGGCGCGGGTGTATGAGGACGGCGATATCGCGCGGTTGGCGACGCAGTTGTTGGACCCGGCGAAGCGGGCGGCGATTTCGCGGGAGGGTTCGGGGGAGTATCCCGTTGGGCGCGGTTGAGCGGCAGGACATAGCGATTGACGGAATGGCTTCCTTGGAGGGAGCCATTTCTGTTTTGGGGGATGAGGGACAGGCGATCGAGGAGTATTGGGAGGCCGCGCGGTGGATTGGGGCGCTGGGATGTAAGCGGGCGACCAGGCCGGTGATGCGGATTGTGCGGGAGTCGGCAGAGGCAAACCGCCGGGCGGCGGCGCTGTATGCGCTGTGGTTGTTGCGCGATCCGCGGGCGACGCCGTTGTTGCTGCGGGTGGCGGCGGATGGGACCGCATCGGAGAAGGAGCGGATCATTGCCGTGGAGGCGCTCGGGATGAGTGCGCACCGGCCGCATGTGCAGAAGGCGTTGGCGCGGTACTTAGGCGACCCGCTGCCGATGGTGCGATATTCGGCGTTGTGCGCGGTTGGGGCGAAGTGGGCCTGCGGAACGCTTCCCGGATCCGAGTTGCGGGAGGCGCTGCGGCGGGCGACGCTCGACACTACGCGCGTCTATGAAGAGGGTGACGTGGCGCGGTTGGCGGCGGAGTTGTTGACGCCACCGAAAATCGGAACGTTTGGCGCCGAGGGATCATCTGTATAGACAAAAGGAAATATCCCGCAATATCCCGCAAAATGGGCGTGATAGCCTGAAGGTGTGGAAATCCCCGCCATCCGCACAGAAGGCCTAACGAAATCGTACCGATCTGGCGATGAGATACTGACGGTCTTCGACGAATTGAACCTCACTGTCGCACAAGGCGAGCGCGTGGCCCTGATCGGTGAATCCGGAACGGGGAAGTCCAGTCTTTTGCATTGTTTAGGCGGTCTGGACAGGCCGAGCAAGGGTAAGATATACTTCGGGCAGAACGACCTTCAGGCGCTTTCAGAGACTGGGCTGGCGGATTTTCGCAATCGCGAGATCGGTTTTGTGTGGCAAACCCACTATTTGCTGCCGGAATTTACCGCGCAGGAAAACGTGATGATGCCTTTGCTCATTCGCGGAGTCCAGTACGAAGAAGCGGCGCCACTGGCGTTAGCGAGGTTAGATGAAGTTGGTTTGCGAGCACGGGCGCACCATCGGAGCGGCGAACTCTCCGGCGGCGAACAGCAGCGAGTGGTGCTGGCGAGGGCGCTTGTGGGCCAGCCAAAATATTTGTTCGCCGACGAGCCTACCGGGAATCTGGATGAACGGACGGGCACGATGATCTCGAATTTATTGACGGAGTTGCACCGGACGCATCAGCTCACGTCCATTTACGTCACGCATAGCCGTGACTTTGCCCGGTCTTGCGACCGGGTTTTGCGTCTACAGCACGGAGGTCTGGCCGATGTCACGGCCGGGGAGTAGCCATGTTTGAACGTTATACCGAGAAAGCCCGCCGGGTGATTTTCTTCGCCCGTTATGAAGCTTCCCAGTTCGGCAGTCCCTATATAGAAACAGAGCATCTGTTGCTGGGACTGTTGCGCGAAGACAAGGCGCTGGCCAACCGCTTTCTGCGGTCCAATGCGGCCATCGAATCGATCCGGAAACAGATCGAAGCGCACACCACCATCCGTGAAAAAGTTTCGACGTCGGTCGACCTGCCGTTGAGCCACGAGTGCAAACGCGTGCTAGCCTACGGCGCCGAAGAGGCCGAACGGCTGAACCACAAGCACATCGGCACCGAACATCTGCTGTTGGGCCTGTTGCGCGAAGAAAAGTGCTTCGCCGCCGAGATCCTGCACGAACGCGGGCTGCGGCTGTCGCAGGTCCGGGAAGAGATCGCTCGCAGCTCGTCGGAGAAGATCACGACGAACCGGCCGAAGGAGTCGTCGCTGCTCGCCGAGTTCTCGCGCGACCTGACGCAGGCGGCCATCGACGGCCAGCTTGACCCGCTCATCGGGCGCGACCACGAATTGGAACGCGTCGTGCAAATCCTCTGCCGCCGCACGAAGAACAACCCGGTACTGATTGGCGAACCTGGCGTGGGCAAGACGGCGATTGTCGAAGGCCTCGCGCAGCGCATCAGCGATGGCGACGTGCCTTCGTTCCTGAGCGAAAAGCGGATTCTGGCGCTTGACCTGTCGTTGATCGTCGCCGGCACCAAGTACCGCGGACAGTTCGAAGAGCGGCTGAAGACCATCATGAAAGAGTTGATGGAGAACCAGAACGCGATCATCTTCATCGACGAGTTGCACACGCTCGTTGGCGCGGGATCGGCCGAAGGGTCGCTCGACGCCGCCAACATCCTGAAGCCGGCCCTGAGCCGCGGCGAGATCCAGTGCATCGGCGCCACCACGCCGTCGGAATATCGCAAGTCGATCGAGAAGGACCGCTCACTTGAACGGCGTTTCCAGGCCGTTAAAGTGCCGCCGCCGAACGAGAGCGACGCCATCAAGATCATGTTCGGCATCAAGGAACGCTACGAGAAGTTCCACGCCGTGGCCTACACCGACGAGGCGATCGAGACCGCCGTTTTCGCGTCGAACCGGTTCATCCCGGATCGTTTCCTGCCCGATAAGGCCATCGATCTGATCGACGAAGCCGGTGCCCGCGTGAAGCTGAAGCAGACCACGCTGCCCGCCGACGTCTCCGAAATCCAGAAGCGCATTAAGTTCATCGTGCACCGCATGGAAAACGCCATCGCCAACCACGAGTTCGAAAAGGCGCGTTTCTACTCCGACGAAGAGCGCAAGGAACGCGAGAACCTGCGCGCCCTCCGCGAGCGCTACAACCTGGACGACACGTCCACGGGCGTGGTCACCAAGGACGACATTGAAGACGTCGTCGCGCGGTGGACCGGCGTGCCGATGACCGCCATTCGCGAAGAGGAAGTCGCCAAGCTCCTCCGCATTGAAGAAGAACTGCATAAGCGTGTGGTCAGCCAGGAGAAGGCCATCAGTGCCCTCGCCCGCGCCATTCGCCGTTCGCGCGCCGGGTTGAAATCGCCCAAGCGCCCATCGGGCTCCTTCCTGTTCCTGGGGCCGACGGGCGTCGGCAAAACCGAAGTCGCCCGCGCTCTCGCCGATTTCCTGTTCGGCTCCGAGAAGTCGCTCATCCGCTTCGACATGTCCGAGTACATGGAGAAGCATTCGGTCTCGAAGTTGATCGGTTCGCCTCCCGGCTACGTCGGCTACGAGGAGGGCGGCCAGCTGACCGAGCGAGTCAAGCGCCAGCCCTATTCCATCATCCTGCTCGACGAAATCGAAAAGGCCCATCCGGACATCTACAACATCCTGCTCCAGGTGTTTGAAGACGGCCAGTTGACCGACGGCCTCGGCAACACGGTCGACTTCAAGAACACCATGATCATCATGACTTCGAATCTGGGAGCCCGGTTCCTGGACAAGAAGGCCACTCTCGGCTTTGCCGCCCCCTCGGCCGGCATGCCGCAGAAGGTGGAAGATCAGGTCATGAACGAAGTGAAGAAGGCGTTCAATCCGGAGTTCCTGAACCGGTTGGACGAAGTCATTCTATTCACCTCGCTCGCCGATGAGGACCTGCTGCAGATCATGTTCCTGCTGGTGGATCAGGTGAACCTGAACCTGGTGGCCAAGCAGATTAAGATCAAGCTGCTGCCGGACGCGGCGAAGTACATTCTGGAGAAGACCCTGGTCGACCGCAGCTACGGCGCGCGGCCGCTGCGCCGGGCGCTGCAGAAGTACATCGAAGATCCGCTCTCGGAAGCGCTCATTCAGGGTTCCCTGCCCCACCCGGCGGAGTTCGATGTCTACTTGGGCGACACCGGTATCTACATTCGCCAGACGGTCACCGAAGAGGCAACCGTTGGCGCCGGCACAGCTGTCGCGCCGATCGTGGCCGAACTCTACTCGTTCCTCTAAACCGCAAACCAGCAACAAAAAAAGGCAGCCTCCGGGCTGCCTTTTTCTATTTCAATCAACCAATCCCCTCCCACCGCCCCTTTTTCATTAAATTGGTGCCTGGCACCAATTTAATCAGCGGCGCCAGGAAATCGGCGTGCGAGCGACCGGCGCGGTACGAAGGTTGCCGCGGCGGCTCCTTCAATAACCGCCCAATCCGCGCCAAATCCACCCCCTCACACAAAATCGTCCCATGATGCAGCAGCCAACTCCCCGACCGCCGCTGCGCGCACCCCGCCACCTTCCGCCCACCCAAAACCAAATCCGTCCCCTCCACCGCCAACCCCGCCACCCCCAGCGCCTCCACCACCGCCCCCAATATCATCGAATAGCTCGCCACAACATTCATCAACCCCGGCCGCGACAACACCAGCGAATAATTCAAACACCCCGGCCCCAACACCACCGTCCCGCCCCCTGAACTCCGCCGCAGCACCGGCACCCCCTCCGCCGCGCATGCCTCCTCCCATACGTCCGTCTCCACCTGGCAACTCCGTCCCAACACCACAAACGGCCGCGGACTCTCCCACAAACGCAGAACCTCCCGCCCGCCCGCCAGCAGTTCCTCGTCAAAAGCCAGATTTTCTTCCGGCGTCGGCCGGGTTACTTCCAGGACAGGAAACACGTCTCTTTGACTCTACCCCACCCGTTCCGTCACCCTATTGAGAGACCATGGCCGCTTACCTGGATTGCGCCGCCACGACGCCGATCGACCCCCACGTGCTCGACGTGTGCATCCGCTATCTAAAAACCGACTTCGGCAACGCCGGCAGCCGCACCCACGCCCATGGCCAGGAAGCCCGCCGCGCCGTTGAACGCGCCCGCGACCAGGTGGCCGCCGTCGCCCAGGCCCAACGCGGCGACGTCATCTTCACCAGCGGCGCCACAGAGGCCAACAACCTCGCCCTCCTCGGCCTGGAGCACCACGGCCGCCAAACCGGCAAGACCCACCTCGTCTCCACCGCCATCGAACACCGCGCCGTCTTGGAACCGCTCGAAGAGCTCGAACGCCGCGGCTTCACCCTCACCCTCGTCCGCCCCAATGCCAACGGCGTCATCGACCCGCAATCCATCGTCCAAGCCCTCCGCCCCGACACCCTGCTCGTCTCCATCATGCAGGTCAACAACGAGACCGGCGCCATCCAACCGCTCGGCCAAATCGCGGAACAAATCGTCAACGAACCCGTATACTTCCATACCGACGCCTCCCAAGGTTTCGCCAAAGCCCCGGAAGCCCTGCACCACCCAAGGATCGACCTCATCAGCCTCAGCGCCCACAAAATCTGCGGCCCCAAAGGCGTCGGAGCCCTCATCGCCCGTCGCCGCGGCCGCGAAAAGCCCCCGCTCCAACCGCTCACCTTCGGCGGCGGACAGGAACGCGGCCTCCGCCCCGGCACCCTCCCGGTAGCCCTGATAGGCGCCCTCGGCGAAGCCGCCGAACGCTGGAGCCACGCCGCCGCCGAGCGCCACGAAGCCGCCAAGCGCTTCCGCCAACAGCTCCTCGACGCCCTCGCCCCGCTCCACCCCCAAATCAATGGCGACCCCGAACAAAGTTTGCCATTTATTCTGAATCTTTCTATCCCTGGATTTGAATCCAATGAGGTTATGCAGGCCTGGGAACATCTTGCGGCGGTAAGTAGCGGCGCGGCCTGCTCGGCCCAGACTTATACCTGCAGCCCGGTCCTCGCCGCGATGGGCATCGGGGGCGATCGCGCCGCCGGAGCCATTCGCCTCAGCTGGTGCCACCTCTCCGAACTGCCCGATACAGCGGCCATGGTCGCCACCCTCCAGGAGGCGCGGCTTGCTCGAGTATAAGCGGACCCGTTTCGGCACTCGCCTGCCCGAAGGCATCCTCTATACCCGCAGCCATTACTGGCTCGCCGAAGCGCCGAATGAACCCGGCCTCTGGCGCGTCGGCTTCACCAAATTCGCCCTCCGCATGCTGGGCGATCTGGTTGAGTTCCAACTCGAACCGGCCGAAAAAAGCGAAACAGAAATCGGAGCCCGCATCGGCTGGATCGAAGGCTTCAAAGCCGTCAGCGACATCTTCTCCGTCGCCCAAGGCCAGTTCGCCGGCGCCAATCCCGCCCTCCGCGACGACATCACCCTGCTTGAAAGCGACCCCTACGGCCGCGGCTGGCTCTACGCCGTCCACGGCACGCCCGAACCGGAAGCCGTCGATGTCCACGGCTACGTCGGCATTCTGGATGCCACAATAGACAAGATGCTAGCCAACCGCCACGAGGAAAAATGAGCAAATCACTTTATCTAATGATCGGCGGCTTTCTGGGCGCCGGGAAGACCACGGCGATCCTCCAGCTCGCCCGCCACCTCACCGCCCAGGGCAAAAAAGTCGGCCTCATCACCAACGATCAAAGCGTCGGCCTGGTCGATTCCGCCGTCCTCTCCCACGCCGAATTCCCCGTCGAAGAGATCACCGGTGGCTGCTTCTGCTGCCGTTTCAACACGCTCGTCGAAGCCTCCGAACGGCTCACCGAATCCACCCGTCCCGACGTCTTCATCGCCGAACCCGTCGGCAGCTGCACCGATCTGGTGGCCGCCGTCAGCTTCCCGCTCCGCCAGATCTACGGCGAATCCTTCCGCGTGGCGCCGCTCAGCGTTCTGGTCGACCCCATTCGCGCCGAACGCGTCCTCGGCCTCGCCCCCGGCGCCAGCTTCTCCAGCAAGGTCATCTACGTCTACGGCAAGCAGCTCGAAGAGGCGGAAATCATCGTCCTCAACAAGTGCGACTTACTCGACAAAGCCCGCCAGGACCGCCTGGAAGCCGCCCTCCGCGCCAAATATCCGCAGGCCGACGTCGTCCGCATCTCCGCCCGCCAGGACGTCGGGCTCGACTCCTGGCTCACCCGCATGACCGCCGAAGAGATGCAGGCCGAAACCGCCCCCGAAGTCGACTACCAGATCTACGCCGAAGGCGAAGCCCTTCTCGGCTGGCTGAACGCAACGATTGCCATTACCGCGCTCCACGAAATCGATGGCAACGAACTGCTCCGCACCGTCGCCGCCCGCACCCGCGCCGCCATGCCGGACATCGAGATCGCCCACCTGAAAATGACCCTTGTCCCCACCGAAGACGGCGGCGATATCGGCGTGCTGAACCTGGTCCGAACCGATGGCGTGGCCGAAGTCTCCCATTCCCTCAAAGCCCCGCTGGCAGCCGGCGAACTGCTGTTAAATCTCCGCGCCGAAGCCGACCCCGAACTCCTCCGCACCGCCGTGCTCGACGCGCTCGCCGCCTGCGGCTGCGAAGCCGAAGTGAAGCACCTGGAACACTTCCGCCCCGGCAAGCCGGAGCCCACCTACCGGATGGCTCATCGATGAGCCAGCGCGTTCTCTACTGCCACTGCGCCTACGCGCGCGTGGTCCCGGAAGCGGTGAAGCAGGAAGTACTGGCCGGCCTCGCCGCGTCGAACCTGGAATTCGAAGCCGTCCCGGACATGTGCGAAATGTCGGCCCGCCGCGACGCGCGCCTGGCCGAATGGGTCGAAAGCGGCGACACGCTGCAAATCGCCGCCTGCTACCCGCGCGCCATCAAGTGGCTGTTTTCCGCCGCCGGCGTTGAAATCCCCGAAGAACGCGTAAAAATCTGGAACATGCGCGAACTGCCGGCCAGCGATATCGTAACCTCAATCCTGGAGGCCAAATCATGAGCGTACAAGTCGTTCTCTACGAAGGCTCGGGAAGCCAGCCGCTCGAACCCGCCGAACGCGGCGCCATGATGCGAGCCCTGCTCGAAAAGGGCTACCCCGTCGAATCCGTGCGCGCCGGCGGCGTTGCCAACCTCTCCCCCGGCGCGGCCACCGTCGTCCTCGGCAAGTTCGACGGCCCGCTCCCGGCAGCGCCCGACCTCCACTTCCGCGACCTCGACGGCACCGCCACCCCCGACATCCTCGCCGCCATCGATTCCGTCCGCGAAGCCGCTTCTCTGCCCCAACCCGGCAAGTGGAAACCCTGGTTCCCGGTCATCGATTACAAGCGCTGCACCAACTGCATGCAGTGCTTGAGCTTCTGCCTCTTCGACGTCTACGGCGTCGCCAAAGACGGCAAAATCCAGGTCCAGAACCAGACCAACTGCAAAACCGAGTGCCCGGCCTGCTCCCGCGTCTGCCCGGAAGTGGCCATTCTCTTCCCTAAATACAAGCACGGCCCCATCCACGGCGGCGAGGTGAACGCCGACGACATGCGCCGCGAAGCCATGAAAGTGGATATTTCTGCTCTCTTGGGCGGCGATATTTACTCCGCCCTGCGCGATCGCAGCATCAAAGCCAAGTCCCGCTTCTCCAAGGAGCGCGACGAGGACCGCGCGTTGAAAGAACGCATGAACTGCCTGAACAAGCTGCAAAAAGAGATGGATATTCCGGCCGAAGTGTTCGCCGCCCTGCCCAGCGTGGATGAGATCCGCGCCAAGGCCGACGTGGCCAAACGCAAAGCCGAAGCTGCCTTGGCGGAGAAAGCGCAATCATGATCTTCAAGTACGGCTGGCGGATGTTACAGGAAGCCGATCCCAAGGCACTGTTCAAAATCGCCTATAACTTCGGCTACAAAGGCGTCCGTAGCGTTGAGTTATACAAGAAACGCATCAAACAAGGCGTTCACTTCCCGCCGTTCTTATTTATCTCGGTCATTTCGGGTTGTAACTTACGCTGCCAGGGCTGCTGGGTCGACGTCGAAGCTCCCAGCAAGCACATCAACCTGGCCGACATGAACAAGCTGATCAACGATGCCAAGGCCCACGGCAACAGCTTCTTCGGCATCCTCGGCGGCGAACCGTTCATGCACCCGGAGATCCTGGAAATCTTCGCCGCCCATCCGGACTGCTATTTTCAAGTTTTCACCAACGGCCAGATGATCACCGACGCCATCGCAAAGCGGTTGCGCGAACTCGGCAACGTCACCCCGCTCATCTCCATCGAAGGCAACGAGATCATCTCCGATGAACGCCGCGGCCGGTTGAACGTGTTCAACAAGACGCTCGCGGGCCTGGAAAACTGCCGCCGCAACAAACTCATCATCGGCGTCGCCACGTCGGTTTGCCAGACGAATATCGAACTGGTCTCCGAAGCCTGGCTGCAAAAACTCATCTCCCTGGGCGTCCACTACGCCTGGTTCCACACCTATCGCGTCGTCGGGCCCAAGCCGGCATCGCACCTCGCGCTCAGCCAGGAACAGGTCCGCCGCGTCCGCAAGTTCATGGTGGAAATGCGCAAGAAACTGCCCATCGCCATCGTCGACGCCTACTGGGACGACAAGGGCGAAGCGCTCTGCCCCATGGCCACCGGCGTCAGCCACCACATCAGCCCCTACGGCGACATCGAGCCCTGTCCCATCATCCAGTTCGCAAAAGAGACCATCCACGATGGGGCCAGCGTTTTTGAGACAATGACCCAATCGGAGTTCCTCAAGGACTTCCGGAAAACCTCGGCCGGCGCCACTCGCGGTTGCGTGATGCTGGAACGGCCGGACCTGGTGGAGGGCCTGGTGACGAAGTACGGCGCGCGCGATACAACGCAACGGCAGGAAGCTCTCGCCGAACTCCGTGCGCTCGAACCGCGCAACAGCCAGCACGACCCCGGCAATGAAATCCCCGAAGACCACTGGATGTACCGCTTCGCCAAGAAGCACTGGTTCTTCGGTTTTGGCGCATACTCGTAAAGGCCCCTGATGCTACTGCCGATCCTACAACTCCCGAAACGGATCCCTGTTCTGCCCAGCCGGCAGCCCCAGGAAAATGTCCCGCAGACCCGCGCCGAACGCGAGCGTCTGAAGCAGTTCGTCACCGATTACGTGGCCGAACACGCGACGCGCTTCGTCCCCCCGCTCGTCTTGGACGAACTCCGCCTCGGGGCCGAGGAGATCGTCCGCGCCGCCGCCATCGATCCGCTCTTTACCGATTACGTCGGCGTACTGCTCAACAACGAAGTCTGGCGCGAACAGCTGGCTACCGTCCCCTACGAACGCCGCCTGTTGTTGATGCCCAAGTGCCTGCGCGTCGAAGACAAGTGCCCGGCGCCCTTCGACGATTTCGGCCTGCTCTGTAAACAGTGCGGCCTGTGCTCCATTCAGGATCTGCAGGAAGAGGCGGAAAAACTGGGCTACGCGGTGCTGGTGGCCGAAGGCTCCGCGCTCGTCATGGCGCTGATTCAAACGGGCAAGATCGATGCCATCGTCGGCATCAGCTGCTTGAGCGTACTCGAAAAAGCGTTCCCTTACATGGAAGCCGCCGCCGTTCCCGGCATCGCCATTCCGCTGTTGCAGGACGACTGCAAAGATACGTCGGTCGATATCGAATGGGTCTGGGACGTCATCCATTTGAGTGGGGAAGATAAGACCCGCCGCATGGATCTGGACGCCCTGCGCCGCGAAGTGCAGGAGTGGTTCTCGCCCGAAGGCCTGCGCGAAATCATGGGGCCGGAAGCGCCCGGCGAAACGGATCGCATCTCGCGCGAATGGCTCGCCCGCGCCGGCAAACGTTGGCGCCCGTTCCTCACCGTCTGCGCCTGGAAGGCCCTGCAATCGGATCCCGATGCGGAGATGCCGCGGGCCCTGAAGCAGCTGGCCGTCGCCATGGAGTGCTTCCACAAGGCCTCGCTCGTCCACGACGATATCGAGGATGACGACGCCGAACGCTACGGCGCCGAAGCGCTGCACATCGAACACGGCGTGCCCATGGCGCTGAACTGCGGCGACCTTCTGGTCGGCGAAGGCTACCGGCTCATCGCCATGTCCGGAGCCCCGGGCCGCGTGTTGCAAGCCGCCGCCCAAGGCCACCGGACGCTGTGCCTCGGCCAAGGCGCGGAGCTGGCGTGGATGCGCAAGCCGCGCGTCATGTCGAGCCTCGAGGTATTGGAGATCTTCCGCCAGAAGACGGCCCCGGCCTTCGCGGTGTCGCTTGAAGTGGGCGCGTTGCTCGCCGGCGCCGATGACGATGTCATCGAAGTGCTGCGCAAGTACAGCGACGCGCTCGGCATCGCCTATCAGATCCGCGACGACTTGGACGACATGGCCCCGGCCGACATTCGCCCGTCATTGCCCCTGTCGATCGCTTATGAGCGGTCGAAAGGCGAGCGCAAAGCCGCCATCGAGCAGGCCTGGTTGCGCCAAGGCGAGGTGTCGCCGATCCTGGTCGGCGAACTGTCCGAGGAGCGTTGTCGCGAGTTGCTTGAGTCGTACAAAGAGGAAGCCGTCCGGTCCCTGCCGGCGCTTGAGAATCCAAGCCTGAAAGGGCTGCTGCGCCGCGTGGTGGGCAAGATCTTCCAGGTGGAAATCAAAGGTTGGTGCCGTGAGTTTGAGACTCGAAATGCTGCAGATCGCGCGGCTGTCGCCGAAGCAGCTGGGTGATTCGGCGCCGCTAGTCGAAGCGTTTCTGCGGTCGCAACTGGACCCCTCCGGCGGGTTCCGCGACCGCGCGGGCACGCCCGATCTGTATTACACGGTGTTCGGCCTGGAAGGGCTGATTGCGCTCGGCGCCGCCGTGCCTCCGGAGACCGAAGGGTTTCTGCGCGGCTATGGCAACGGCGAGGACCTGGATCTGATTCACCTCTGCTGCCTCATCCGCTGCTGGGCGGACGTCTGCGGGCCGCGGGCGTTGCCGCTCGACGCTGCGGCGATCACCAAGCGCCTGGAATCGTATAGAACCCCCGAAGGCGGCTACAACACAGTGGCGGGCTCCGACGGCGGCACGGCGTATGCCTGTTTCATGGTGGCCGCCGCCTACCAGGATTTACGGGAAGCCATGCCAGAACCCGAGGAGATGCTGCGTTGCCTGGCGCTGTTAAGGGCTGACGACGGCGGCTACGCCAACCAGCCCGATCAGATGTTAGGGCTGACCCCATCGACGGCAGCGGCCGCAACGATCCTCCGCCTCCTGGGCGAGCCGTACCCCGACGGGCTCGGCGCGTGGCTCCTGGCGCGTTGCCACAAAGATGGCGGGTTCTACGCCGTGCCCGCCGCGCCGATCCCGGATCTCCTCTCCACCGCCACCGCCCTCCAAGCCCTGGCCGGCATGAAAGTATCGATCAGCGAAGTGCAGGAGGCCTGCCTCGATTTCGTCGACTCCCTCTGGACCAACAAAGGCGCCTTCTACGGCAACTGGATGGACGATGCGGCCGACTGCGAGTACACCTATTACGGCCTCCTGGCGCTGGGGCACCTGAGCCTGTGACACCGCCCCGCGCTCCGGCCAGTCCCGAGTCACCCACTCTTTACCTGGCCCACTCTGCAGCCCACATCCAAGAGAGTTCACCGGCAACCGTGCCACCCCGATCCCGAGCCTCTGACGACACGCCGGGGCCCGCCCCGGCCCAAGCCGCAGCCAGCATACCGGCCAGCCCCGAGCCTCCCACTCCCCGCCAGCCCCACGCCGCAGCTCACATCCCGGCAACCCGCCGGGCCCACGCGGGAGGCCACATCCCGGCCAGACTCGAAGTTCATCGAATAATAACGCTGGCAAGTAGCCGGCCAGGGGACCAACCATGACACCCGCCGAGCGGCTCCTGTCCGAACGCAGCCCGGCCGGGCACTGGGTCGGCGAGTTGTCCAGCAGCGCGCTCTCCACCGCCACCGCCGTCATGGCGCTGCACCTCGCTGGCGGGCGCGAGCGGCTCGTCGCTGGTGGACTCGACTGGCTCGAGCGCACCCGGAACCCCGATGGCGGGTGGGGCGACACCGTTCGCAGTATCAGCAACATCTCCACCACTGCTCTGTGCTGGGCGGCATTTACCCTCTGTGGGCGTCCCTGTGACCGGGCGAGGGCCTGGATGGCGCACGAATCGGGCTCGCTGGAGCCGGCGCGGCTCGCGACCGCCATCGCGTCCCGCTATGGCAGCGACCAGACGTTTTCCGTCCCGATCCTGACCGTCCTTGCGGTGGCGGGCATTGTGCCTTGGCAGCTCGTGCCGCAACTGCCGTTCGAACTGGCAGCCTGTCCGCAGAAGTGGTTTCGTTGGCTACAGTTACCGGTAGTAAGCTATGCATTACCTGCACTCATCGCCATCGGCCATGTGCGCTGGCGGAAGGGCAGGCAGCTGAACCCGCTCAAAGCCGCAACGGCCAGCCGGACACTCAATGTTCTCGAATCCATCCAGCCGGTGAACGGCGGCTTCCTGGAAGCTACGCCACTAACAAGCTTTGTTTCCATTAGCTTATTGGCAGCAGGCTACAATTCACATGAAGTCGTCCGAAAAGGAATCGGCTTCCTGGAAGCCTCGGTTCGCCAGGACGGCAGCTGGCCCATCGATACCAATCTCGCCACTTGGGTCACCACCCTTTCCGTAAACGCGCTAGGCGAGAAACTGCCAGCCGCGGACCGGGGCCGGATCCGGGAATGGCTCCTCGGCCAGCAATATCGCGTGCGGCACCCCTACACGGGCGCCCCACCGGGCGGTTGGGCCTGGACCGACCTCCCTGGCGGCGTGCCAGACGCGGATGACACCTCCGGGGCCCTGGTCGCCCTTCGCCACCTCGGGAATCTGGACAATCAGGTCCGGGAAGCCGCCTCCATGGGGATCACCTGGCTGCTCGACCTGCAGAACCGCGATGGCGGCATGCCGACCTTTTGCCGCGGTTGGGGCAAACTCCCGTTCGACCGGAGCAGCCAGGACATCACAGCGCACGCCCTCCAGGCCTTTGCCGCCTGGGAGGCGGAACTGCCGGCGCTGCAGGCGCGGATCCTAGCGGGACGGAAATCGGCGTTGGCATATCTTGAACGTGTTCAACGAGATGACGGCGCTTGGATACCACTTTGGTTTGGAAATCAGTTCCAGGCCAATGACGAGAATCCCGTCTACGGAACCGCCCGGGTACTGCAGGGTGTCCCCCGCTCGGAAGCCATGTGGGACCGGGGAGCCAAGTGGCTGCTGGGTGCCCAGAACGCCGACGGCGGCTGGGGCGGCGACAAGGGATTAGCCTCGAGCATCGAAGAAACCGGACTGGCCCTATCCGCTTTAGCTGGCACCGCCCCAACAGCGCTCGCCCGGGGTGAGGCCTGGCTCCAAACGGCAATCGGCGACGGAGCCTATACTCCATCGCCGATTGGCTTCTACTTTGCCCGCCTTTGGTACTTCGAGCGGCTCTACCCGATCATCTTCTCCGTCCGCTAATCGAGCGAACGGCGAATGGCACCGGTATCGGCGGAGGTGGTGAGCGAGGCGTAGGCCTTCAGCGCGGCGGAGACCACGCGCTCGCGATTCTTCGGTTTCCAGGCCTTGGGGCCGAGCGCTTCCATGGCCGCACGACGTGAAGCCAACACTTCATCTGATACGGCTAAGTGAATGGTGCGATTGGGGATATCAATCTCGATCGGATCCCCTTCTTCGACCAACCCGATAGTACCGCCCGCCGCCGCTTCCGGCGAGGCGTGGCCGATGGATAGGCCGGAGGAGCCGCCGCTAAACCGGCCGTCCGTGAACAGCGCACACTCCTTCCCCAAGCCGACGGACTTCAGGTAGCTGGTCGGGTAGAGCATCTCCTGCATCCCCGGGCCGCCCTTAGGCCCTTCATACCGAACCACAACCACGTCGCCTGGGACGATCTGCCCACCGAGAACACGATCGACCGCCTCTTCCTGGCTTTCGCAGACCTTGGCGACGCCGCGGAACTTCAGAATGCTCTCATCCACACCGGCGGTCTTTACAATGCAGCCACGTTCGGCCAGGTTCCCAAAGAGGACAGCTAAACCGCCATCGAGTGAATAAGCATTTGCTTTGTTACGAATACAGCCATTTGCTCGATCAGAATCTAGCTCCGGATAGTAGCGATTCTGGCTGAACGCCACCTGCGTCGGCACGCCACCGGGGGCAGCGCGGTAGAACTCTTTGACGGTTTCATCGGTGGTCTGAACGATGTCCCACTTGGCCAGAGCGTCGGCCATGGTGGGAGAGTGGACGGTCCGGGACTGGTTGCGAATGAGGCCAGCGCGATCGAGCTCGCCAAGGATAGCCATGACGCCGCCGGCCCGGTGGACATCCTCCATGTGATACTTGTTAGTTGCTGGCGCAACTTTAGATAAACAAGGAACTTGACGGGACAAACGATCGATGTCCGCCATGGTGAAGTTGATCTCCGCCTCGCGGGCTGCGGCGAGCAGATGGAGCACCGTGTTGGTGGAACCGCCCATGGAGATATCGAGCGTCATGGCGTTTTCGAAGGCTTCGAAATTGGCGATGTTCCGCGGGAGGACGGATTCGTCGTCCTGCTCGTAGTAACGCTTGGCGAGTTCCACCGACAGGCGGCCGGCGCGGAGGAAAAGGTCCTTGCGGGCGGCGTGGGTGGCGAGCAGCGAACCGTTGCCGGGGAGCGCGAGGCCGAGCGCTTCGGTCAAGCAATTCATGGAGTTAGCGGTGAACATGCCCGAGCAGGAGCCGCATGTGGGGCAGGCGGAGCGTTCCATTTCGGCGACGTCGGCGTCGGAGACGCGCTTGTCGGCTGCTTCGACCATGGCGTCGACGAGGTCGACAAAGCGGGTTGTGCCCTGCCAGTTGACCTTACCGGCCTCCATGGGGCCGCCGGAAACGAAGACGGTCGGGATGTTTAAGCGCAATGCTGCCATCAACATACCGGGGGTAATCTTATCGCAATTCGAGATACAAACGAGCGCGTCGGCCGTGTGCGCGTTGACCATGTATTCGACCGAATCGGCGATCAGTTCGCGGGATGGCAGCGAGTACAGCATGCCGCCGTGGCCCATGGCGATGCCATCATCGACGGCAATGGTGTTGAACTCTTTGGCGACGCCGCCGTGGGCTTCGATCTCCCGGGCGACCATCTGGCCCAAGTCCTTTAGGTGCACGTGACCGGGGACAAACTGGGTGAAGGAGTTGGAGATGGCGATGATGGGTTTGCCGAAGTCTCCTTCCTTCATGCCAGTGGCGCGCCAGAGGGCGCGGGCGCCGGCCATGTTGCGGCCGTGGGTGGAGGTGCGGGAGCGGTATGGAGGCATGGGTACCCCTATATTTTAGCCGAATGGGGAAGGAGGGCGGGCATGTGGGCGGACTTTGCGATGCGCAGCGCTTGGGAGAGGCCGGTGGATTCCTTGGTACCGGAGCTTCCTGGTAGCACGGCTCCCGGGGAAATCCGGGAGGGCGGCGCACGGAGAGTTGTACGCGAAGAACCGGGGAACTCCGGGCTAGCGAACGTTACTGATAGCGCACCCCAGGAGAAATCCGGGAGGGCGGCGGACGGTGGCTTGGCCGCGACAACTGTCCTGGAAGAGCCGGAGCGCTCCGGGTATCGGACGCTCCTGGGTGAGCAGGGGGCTCCCATCGAAGCCAGGGAGGCAGGCCCGGTTGCGGCAGCCGGACCG
Organism: Bryobacteraceae bacterium; assembly: GCA_044358225.1. GTDB lineage: Bacteria > Acidobacteriota > Terriglobia > Bryobacterales > Bryobacteraceae. The sequence continues at coordinate 25,018 of JBIKOG010000017.1, forward strand.
AAAGAGTCGGAGAAGTCCCAGACACCGAACTACCCTGGCGCCGCGGGACCCAAGGGAGTCCCGTGCGGCGGGTTCATTGGCGGGCCCCGGAGGTTCCGGGGAAACGGATCTCCCCGGCAGTCCGGCGCCGAAGGAAATCCCGGAGGGCGGAGGCCGATCGCGGTGGGTATGCGGGAAGGACCGGGACATTCCGTGGTACCGGACTCTCCTGGTGTCACGGTACCAAGGGAAAACGGGGGTGGTGGGTGTATGGGAAAGGCCGGGGGAGTCCGTGGTACCGGAGGATCCTGGTAGCACGGCTCCAGGGGGAATCCGGGTTAGCGGATGGCTACCGTTAGGCCGGGTTGGCTGGGGCGGCCGGAGGCTTCGATTTGGACTGGATGGTCGCCCGGGGGAAGGTCCTCCGGCACCCTGACGTTGACCTGGAGGAGGCCGGAAATGAGCCCGGGAGCCGCTCCAACGTACTCAATTTGCGCGTTTTTTGTACCCAAAAGCACGCGAAATTGCGCATTTTGGAGCGGTTTTGCACCACTTATCACCGCTCCATCGACGTTCGGAGGGGTCGAAATGCCCTCTCCGGTGCCGTAGAGAACCAAAATCGAACCCGGCTGAGCGGGGTTACTTCGGCTGTTGAAGGACCCGTCCTGGTTCAGGGCAGCCGCCTGTCCGGTGCCAGACGAGTTGGCCGAGAAGAGGCCGGGCGCGGTTGGCGTGACGGGGATCGTCAAGGTGGCCGAGCGGGCTCCTCGGTACTCGACGACGACCTGGGTTGTTGCCCGGTTGGCTAGAGCGAATGGCGCCACGACGGACGTCTGCCGCCCGGAGGCGTACAGGATCGGGGCGGGAATGCCGTCGAAGAGCACGCGCGTCTCGGCGACTTGGGTGGAGAAGACGCCGTTCTGGAGCACGGGGCCGGCGAGGGTGTCTGGGCCGAGGCCGGTGCCGCCTAGAGTCACGATCAGGCCCGGGCTGACGGAGGCGGCGTTGTAACTGGCGGCGTTCACCACCGCCGATACGGAGACGGCTGGGGCGTCGCCGAAACGGGCGATGAGGAGGTCGCCCATGGGCAGGAAGTTGTCGGGACTGCCGAAGTAGTTGCGCTGGTAGGCGGCGGCGGTGGTGGCGATGTCGGACGAGGCGGTGGTGCCGGTGACGGTGATGGCACCGGTTGCGTCGAGACTGACGCCGGTGAGCCAGTCACTGTTTGCTCCTCCGAGGTAGGTGGCGTAGAGGACGCGGGCGCCGGCGGGGTCGATGTGGGCGTAGAAGCCGTCCCCGGTGGCGCGGGGGTCGGTGGGGTTGGTGCTTTTGAGCAGAGTCTGGGCGGCGTCGTTGGTGACGGGGAAGTTGGTGGAGAGGGTATGGCCGACGAGGTGGACGGAGTTGTCGGGGCCGAGGGCGAGGCTGATGGCGCGGTCGTCGAGCGCGCCGCCGAGCAGCGTGCTGTAGACGATGGCGGTGCCGGCGGGGTTGACCTTGGTCAGAAAGACGTCGCCGGCGGGGAGATAGGGCTGGCCGCCGGCGCCGGCCCAGGTGCGCTGCGCCGCGCCCGGGGTGACGGGGAAGTCCTGAGAGAGGGTGTTGCCGGTGACGTAGGCGTTGCCTTGGGGATCGACGGCGACGCCGAAGGCGGAATCGTCACGGGCGCCGCCGAGGAGGGTGCTGTAGATGATCTGGGTGCCGAGGGGGTTCAGCTTGAATAAGAAGGCGTCGCCGATGTTATAGAAATCGGGACTGCCGCCCTGGCCATTGTAAGTGCGGTCGAGGGCGGCTTCGGTGGTTGGGAAGGAGTTATTTGAGTTTGTTACTCCGGTGACGTAGATGTTATCGGCATTGTCGATGGCGACGCCGTGGGCGCTATCGTTGCCATTGCCGCCGATGAAGGTGGAGAAGACAAGGGCCGAGCCGGCGGGGTTCAACTTGGCGACGATGGCGTCGTAGCTGGGATCGCCCTGGCCGAGGCGGTAGCGGGACTGGGGCGCGTCGGGGGTGGTGGGGAAATCGGTGGAGACGCTGGCGCCGATGACGACGGCGCTGCCGGCGCGATCGACGGCGATGGCGGTGCAGCCGTCGCGCTGGGAGCCGCTCAAAAACGTTGAATAGACGAGGGCGGAACCGGCTGGATTGAGCTTGGTGATGAAGCAGTTGGCGAAATCCTTGGTGCCGATGGGCGTGGGGGCGGGTTTGGGTTGGAAGGCGCCGGGGGTGACGGGGAAGTCGGTACTGTCGGTGACGCCGGTGATGTAGAGCGCGCCGGTGGCGTCGAGGGCGACGCCGGTGGCGAGTTCCGAGCCGACGCCGCCGATGTAGGTGGAATAGAGGAGGCGGGAGCCGGTGGCATCCATTTTGGTGACGACGATGTTGGAATTGCTGAAGCCGAGCGGGTTGGTGGCGGCGGCGCCGGGGGTGGTGGGGTACGCGGCATCGGTGGAGGCGCCGGTGAGATAGACGTTGCCCTGGGCGTCGACGGTGGAGCGGCCGGCGAGTTCCCCGCCCCGGCGGCCGAGGTAGGAGACGTAGCGGATGACGGGGTCGATGACGAGGGGTTTCGAGCGATCGTATTCGCCGAGGGTGAAGCGGATGCCGGCGTTGTCGAGCTTGTAGCCGGCGGGGATGCGGCGGGAGCCCTGATAGGCGACGGGGGCATCCCAGCGGATGTTGAGATCGCCGGCGTGGAGGAGGAGGGCATCGCCATCGCGGGAGACGCGGTCGACACCTTGTAGGGCCCAGCGGATGCGGGATGGGTCGGCACCGGGGGCGAGGCGGAAGTCGTGTTCGAGCTTGCCGTCGCGGGCGTAGTAGACGATGTCGATGCCGGGGTAGACGCCGGTGAAGCCGACCTCGTCGTAGACGGGGACGTTTGGGATCCATCGATCGGGATCGGGGCCGAGGAGGTAGTGGGTGCGTTGGAAGGCGTCTCCGGTGGTGGCGGGGGCGCCGGGGCGGGCGCCGTCGAGGTGGAGGCGGATTTGGCGGGTGCCGAGATCGAGGACGGTTTCCTGGTTGCTCAGAAAGAGGAAGTAGCCGTCGCCGCGGCCGAGGAACTTGTAGCGGGAGTCGCTTTGGCCGAGGTTGGCTTCGAGTGTGAGGCGGGCGCCGACGCCGGGGCGATAGGGGCTGGGGCTTGGGTTGGGAGAGGGGCCTTGGGCGATGAGTCCGGACCAGCAGCTGTACCACATATCCTTGAAATTCTTGTCTTCGCAGCCCATGCCGGAGAGCAGGATGGCGGCGACGAGGGCGAGGACGGAGGCGTGGTGGAGATTGTTTTTCATGATTGTTGTTCCGGACGGGAGAAGTAGAGAAGCCAGGTGAGGCCGGCGGCGAGGACAAGGGCGGCGCCGGTGAAATCGATCGTGTGTTGGGTGAGGCGGAGGGGGTGGATTGTGAGCCGGAGGGCGCCGTAGGTGGTGACGAGGATGGCGGCGAAGGGCCATTGTTTTTGGCGGGATTGGAGGAAGATGACGGCGAGGGTGGCGGCGTAGAGGATTTCGTAGAGGGCGAGATCGTGGCAGGGGCCGGTGGGGTAGTTGACGGCGAGGGGGCCGTGGTGGGGACGGGCTTGTTGATCGTGGGCGAGGAAGCAGCCGAGGCGGACGAGGATCCAGGGGAAGGGGAAGGCCCAGGCGGCGGCGTTGAAAAGTTGGAGTTTATTGGGGTGGGGGTAGAGGGCGCCGGCGAGGGTGGCGCCGAGGAGGCCTCCGAGGGTGGCGCCGCCGAGGCGGCCGGTGAGGTAGTAGTGCAGGGCGAGGCAGCCGGCGACGGCGCCGAGGATGAGGGAGGCGGAGAAGGCGGGGCGTTGGGTGCGGGCGGTGAGGAGGTAGTGGCCGAGGAGGATGGCGGCGGCGAGGGTGGCGGCGTGGGAATCGATGCCGAGGATGCTGGGGAGATCGATGTAGGGAATGCCGGCCATATTTGGGTATGGCCGGGAGGGTCAAAACGTTACGTTGTTATTTTTCGGGAATTCCTGAGAGGGGCGGAGATTTCTGGCGCCGGACAATTCTGGTAGCACGGCTCCATCGGGGAAATCTGGGGTGACAGTCACTTAGGAAGTGTCTGAGGGGGCGGGCGTTTTTCGGGGAATCCCTGGATAGCCGGAATTTCCTGGCGCCGGACAATTCTGGTAGCACGGCTCCATCGGGGAAATCCGGGGTGACTGTCACTTAGGAAGTGTCTGGGCCCATTGAAGGAAGTGGCGGGCGCAGTGGTCCAGGTTCTCCATGCTGCCGCCTCCCTTTAGCGGGGAACACATCTCGTAGGCGATCGAGCCTTTGAAGCCGTGGGTCCTTAGGGCTCGCAGGAAAAGGCTGTAGTCGATGAAACCTTCGCCCATGGGCACCGCTACGACCGCGGGGGTTTGGGGTTCGTAGTTGATCAGGTCGGGCCGGTACTTGTAACGCGGGCGGAGTTGGTAGTCGGCAATCGTCGTGTGGACGGTGTGGGAGGCTAGCTTGCTGGCGGCGGTTTCGATATCCACACCCTGCAGGGCCGGGGCCCAGGCGTCGTAGAGCGCCTTCAGATTGGGCGAGTCGATGGTGTGGAGGATGTCGTGCAGCGCTTCGTAGCCGACTCCGATGTCGTGGTGGTTTTGGAGACCGAGCACTACGTCATATTCGGCGGCGTGGCGGGCGGCTTCTCTCAGCGTGTCGATGACGAGGTTCCACTGCTCGGGGTAGCTGGCGTGGGGGGATTCGTAGCCGGTGAAGATGCGCACCGTCTTTACGCCGATTTCGTTGGCGAGGTGGCAGAGCTCCTTCAGGTAGGCCAGCTGGATCTCTTTATGGGGGATGTCGCGGCGGTCGAGGCCGGTGGTGAGGTCGCAGTAGCCGGCGAGGACGTTGTGGTCCAGGTTGTGCTTGGCGAGTTGGGCGCGGAGGTGGGCACGCTCGGTGGGGCCGTAGTCGAGCGGGGAGACGTGGGGGCGCTTGGCCATGAGCATGACGCCGTCGTAGCCGAGGGATTCGGCTTTGGCGAGGAAGGCGTCGATGGGGAGATAGGCCTGGCCCCAGAGGCCGGCGTAGCTGACGGAATGGAGGAGGAGCGGATGGCGCATGGAGATCCGCTGCCCATGGTATCGCGGAATTAGGATTGTTCCGGGGATGACCAGAAGGGCGACTGCGTTCCGCATCGTGGAGCATGAAATACCCAATTCGAGCAGCGGGCCTGGCGGCCTGCCTGCTGACGGTGACCGGGGTTTGGGCGCACCAGCCCACACCGGTGGATGTGGAGCTCCAGAGCCGCGTGGCGCGGCGCGGAGAGAGCTACCTGCGGTTGGCAAACAACACGCGGGAAAGCCAGACGCTGGCCGTTGCGCCGGGCGTGGCTGGCTCGGCGATGTTTCGCCCGCAACGGGGGATTGTTCTTTCTCCCGGCGCGGTCCTGGAAGTGAATCTGGGAGATTTGGGCTTGAACGATGGAGTGGAGGTGCTGCATGTGAGCTCCACGGTGACGATGGCGGGTGGCGGCACGGCGCCGGGGCCGGAGCTGTACGAGGTGCTGCAGGTTGACCGGACTGGCGTGGTGAAAAGCAGCTACGAGCAGACGTTTCTATCGCGGCGGAGGGTGATTGAAGGGCGCAGTGAGCCCATGCGGGTGGATCTGGGGGGCGGGTACATTGAGTCGGTCGTGATCGGGCGGATGGCGTTTTCGTCCGAGGCAGTAAGCAACGGGACGCCGGTGGAGCGGGTGGACGAGGTGAGCCCGGTGGAGTTGGCGAATCTGCCGCTGCGGTGGCTGCCGGAGGACGGCGGGGCGGAGGGAATGACGCAGACGAGGACGGGGCGGACGGCGCCGCAGCAGCGCGATGGCGGCGGGGTGTTTGGGGGGATCAAGGGCATCTTCACGGTGAAGGTACCCGGCGCGAGCGCGGGAACGAGTGTGTATCAGGCGGGGTGGGGTTGGCGGGTGCACGTATGGCAGTTTTTCGGCTCGAAGTGGCTGCCGTTGGGGTCGGCGGTGGTGGCCGCGGATGGGTCGTGGGCGGCCGATTATTTGTTTCCGCCGATGCCGGGGGTACCGGTGCGAGTGGAGTATCAACCGGCGAACCGGTTCCTGCGGATTCAGGACGCCGATGGGGACATCTACACGTGGGGCGACGACTGGACGGTGGAGGGAGCAGTGACCGATATCGGATTCCGGTCGGCGAACCTGACCAAGACGGGGAGCGCGCCGGGGATCGACCGGATCTACCAGGGCGGAATGGCGTTGTGGCGCAAGTTCAAGAAGTACGACATGAGCGCGCTGCGGGATAAGCCGATTGAAATCACCTATCCGAACACGAAGGCGACGGGCAAGTGCCAGACGCCGAGCGGCTCGAGCACGATTGCGTGGAGCTGTTCGCAGTTTGGGGACGGGAAGATCTGGCTGATTCCGATGCACGCGGTGGCCGGGGTGACGCAGCACGAGCTGGCGCATTCGATCCACTCGTATTACTGGGATGGGAACATGCCTTCGGGGAGCGGCATTCCGCATAACATTACCAACTGTTACAACGGAGGGCTGGGGCTGTCGGAGGGGTTTGCCAACTTCATTCCTTACTGGGTGCAGTTCGAGCGGACGGAGAATGATCCGACGGAGAGCTGGTATGGGATTCCGATCGACACGCCGGGGAACGGGTATTGCAATGGGTCGTCGAATGAAGCGCGGGTGGCGGCGACGTTCTGGGACGTTTACGACACGGTTGGGGACGGGACGAGCCCGATTGCCGACACGTGGAATTTTTCGAAGGCATGGGCGCCGGTGAGTACCTTTTTGAAGAACCCGGGGCATAACTCGATGTATGAGTATATGTCGGTGTACGTGAATATTCTGGGGTCTACGAGCGCGAGCGGGGTGGCGGCGACGTTCATCCTGAACACGACGCAGTTGCCGTAGGTGGCGCGGGGCTTGGGGCAATTCCCAGAGGGTGGTTAGTTGGGAATTGTCCCGGGCGCCGAGAGCGAGGCGGTGGTTCTATCGAGGAGGCCGATGAGGGCATCGAGGCGCGTGGCAATGTTGACGATGTTGTGGGGGAGTAACTTCGCGGGTGGAGCGCCGGTGCGCATGTGGGGGAAGACCGCGACGTAGACCGGATCGAGCAGTTCGAGTTCCGCCATGAGGGCGCTGAAGTCCGCCAGACTGGAGATGCCTTCGCATTTGAACTCCGGCTCGAGCGCCAGGGCACGAATGATGGAACAAACGTGCTGTGCCACCCAGCGCAGGGAACGGGTTTTCGCGAGTGAGATGTAGTCGGCAGGGGAGCGAGTGAAATCGGTCCCTTCGCCAACCAGGGCTTTTGTTTTGAGTTCAACGGCCTGCCGGTAGAGCAGGACAATCGGCGCGGCATCCCAATCCGATGCCGGCGCTGGGGGCGTGCCCCAGCTGGTAACCAGTGCGCGGGCGGTGTTGTGGAGGGAATTCGCGTAAAGCGCGAGTTCGATATCACCGCCATTGTGCCAAGTCTCGTCGAGGGGCGGATGGATCATCGCCTCCAGTGTAGGCTAACGGCAGGCGGATCAGGCGACCGCGGATTGTGCCTGGCGGAAGAGGCTTAGGCAGAGCTGGCCGTTTTCCAGTTGGAGGGTTGCGATGCGGGCCGTGTTGCCAAGCACCGTTTCCAGGCCGCGGGTAAAGCCGAGGGTGACCGATTCCACCGTATCCACATCTTCAAACGCTGTGCGGACACCGGCGCGGACGGCTTCCTGAAAACGGTCCTGGAAGTCGAACATGGGGTTGTACATCCAGACGGGGAGGGGCTGGATGTCGATATCGAAATCGAAAGTCACGCGGACGTTGTTGAACGAGATGCGATTGTCGGCACAGCCAAGATCGAGTTCCACCAGCAGTTTCATGCGGGCGAGGTGGATGGGGAAGCTGCCGATGAGTTCGTCGCCATCCTCTTCAAACCCGATTTCCAGGCGCAGGGTGCCGCCGGGGTTGGCGACCGAGCCGGGCAGAAGGCGCATGCGGATGGCGTTGCTGTTGATGTCGCTGATCTGTTCGGTGATCTGGAGTTCGGGCAGGAGCGGTGGGAAGACGCGGCGTTCGAGCGCGGGAACGGTGAAGCGGAAGTCGCGCAGGCCGAGGCTGGGGGCGAAGCGGATGGAGCAGGCGTTGCGGCCGTGTTGGAGTTGGACGGAGGTTTCGGCAAAGAGGCGGCTGGCTATGGCTTCCAGGAAATGGGACGGGAAATGGCGGATCTGCAGGTCTTCGATGCCGGGGTAGGAGACCTCGATAGACACCTGGAGGGGCAGGCTGTTGATGTTGATAATACGGGCGGTCCAGAGGCCGGCGCTGTTGCGGGCGTCGAATTCGAGGATGCTGAGCAGGCCGAGGCCTTCGACTTCGCGGGCGGCAACGGGGTGGATGGAGCCGGGCTGGTAGAGCTCGACGCGGTAGTGCGCCGGGGCCGACAGATGGAGCGAGCGACGGCGCGCGGAGGCAAAGATGGTGATGCGACCGGGACGGCCGACGGGAACGGTGAGGTCGAACGCCTGACCTGGGATGAGTTCTCGACCGCCTTTGACGTGTTCCGGTATGTTCATTGCAATTATCCTCTGCAATCGACAATACGGAAAAGGAATAGGGAAATGATCAGCGGATGGTAAGGAATTTGTAATTCCTTTGCTGAGGGCTCAGCAGCCGATGACTTCGTAGAGTTCCCAGGGGTCGGGCTGGCCGGGGATTTGGAGGTTGCGGCCGTCGGAAAAGCGGATGCCGGAGCCGGCGACGAGATCCTTGACGACGCGGGAGACGACGACGCCGCCGAGGGGCGATTGGGGGAGAAGGGTGCCAGCCATAGTTACGGCGGAGCCGGCGGGGAGGCCTTTCTGATCGAATTCGCATTCGCCGGTATGGAGCGAGGCGCGGAGGCGGACGCCGTAGCCGCCGGCGTGGGTGACGATGGAATGGGCGCAGCGAATGGCGCGGGCGGGGCCGTCGAACGTGGCCAGCGGGTCACCGGTGCCGAGATCGCCGGGGCGGCCGCGGAACCAGCCGATTTCGCGGCGAAGGTGGATCTGCAGGCGGGCCAGATCGGGCGTGGGGATTTCGACGCAGAGAATGGTGGCGAGGGAACGTTCCGGTTCGGCGGTGATGGCGCTGGTGGCGAGGAAGTCCTGGACTTCGGCGAAGAGGGGCTCCTGGTCGCCGATGAAGGGGAGGTGGTCGGCGCCGTCGAGTTCGACGAAGCGGGCGCCGGGAATGCGGTCGGCCATGAGGCGGCCCTCGGCGGCGAGAAGGCATTTGTCGTCGCGGCGGTGGAGGACGAGGGTGCGCGTGCGGATGGTGGGGAGGATGGGGCGAACGTCGATATCGGCGTTCATCCGGGTGAGGGCTTCGGCGGCGCCGGGGCTGGCGCCCATGCGGAGATAGGTGGCCCACCAGTCGCGGAAGGCGGGGTCTGAGGCGAGAGAGGGGGCGCGGTCCTCAATGCCCACAGGGCCGCCCCAGTTTTCGCGGATATAGCGGCAGTAGAGGTCGCGGTCCTCGCGGGTGGGGCCCCAGGGGTAATCGGCATCGCGGAGGCGGCGGGCGTAGCTGCCGATCATGACGAGGCCGAGAGTTTTTTCCGGGTGGGTGGCGGCGAAGAGGGTACAGAGCGGGCCGCCTTCGGAGACGCCGCAGAGGACGGCGCGTTGGGACCCGGCGGCTTCCATGACGGCGCGGACATCATCCATGCGCTGTTCGAGGGTGGGGAGTTGGGAGAGGGGGACGCGGTCCGAAAGGCCGGTGCCGCGTTTATCGAAGAGAATGACGCGGGCGAGGGTGCCGAGGCGGCGGAGGAAGGCGGCGAAGCGGGGCTCGCGCCAGAAGTATTCGAGGTGGGAGACCCAGCCCATGACGAAGACCAGATCGATGGGGCCGGAGCCGAAGACCTGGTAGGCGATGTTGACATCGCCGCTGACGGCGTAGCGGGTTTCGGGGATGGATTGGGCTTGTGGGAGGGGCGGGGCCGGGGCGGCGGCGGCGTTGGTCGTAGAGAGGAAGCAGTAGCCGCGGCGGGAGCGGGTTTCGATGTATTGGGGGGACTTGGGCGAGTCGCCCAAGGCGCGGCGGACGTCGGCGATTTGGACGGAGAGAGCGTGATCGTCGACGAAGGTATTGGGCCAGAGGGCGGCGAAGAGTTCGTCGCGGCTGCAGACGGCGCCGGGGCGCTGGGCGAGGTAGGCGAGGAGGTCGAAGGCCTTGGGCGCGAGGACGATTTCGGAGGTTCCGCGCCAGAGACGGCGAAGGTCGACATCCAGTCTGAACTCGCCGAAGTGTAGCATCATGCTCGTCGCATCGTAGCAGTGTCATCCGCCTTATGGCAATTGACAGAGGCGAATGAGCAAGTGGACGACAGGCATGGAAAAGAGACTGGAATCGAGACGGTCGAGCCAGCCGCCGTGACCGGGGAGGGTGGTGCCGGAATCCTTGACGCCGGCGCCGCGTTTGAGGGCGGATTCGGCAAGGTCGCCGATCTGGCCGGCGGCGTTGCCGGCGATAGCGAAGAGCAGAGCGAAATGGAGCGGGACGTCGGGCAGCAGCCAGCGAAGGAAGAAGACGCCGTAGAGGCCGGCGGCGAGGGCGCTGGCAATGGCACCTTCCCAGCTTTTGCCGGGGCTGATGGCGGGGGCGAGCTTGTGTTTGCCGATGGCGCGGCCGACGTAGAAGGCGGCCGTATCGCCGACCCAGTTGATGGTCAGCGCGAAGAGAAGCCAGTATTTGGAATTGGCGTGGAGGGCGATGGCCGAACGCCACATGCCGAACGTATAGAGAATGCCGAGCGTGTAGAGGCCAGCTGAGGGGAAGGCGTCTTTGAGGTTGGCGGTGCGGAGGGCGAAGCCGAGGGCGGCGAGGACGAGGCCGATGAGCAGCAGGAGTTCATCGCGCTGGATGAGCAGGAAGGCGAGGCCGGGGAGCCAGCCGGCGAGGACGGAAAAGCGCGCGCCGTAGTGGGTGGCGATGCCCGCGTACTCCATCCAGCAAAGCGAGGCGAACAGGCAGACCGTGGCGGCGAAGACGAACTGCGGTGCGAAGAGGACGACCCAGGTGATGGTGGGAATGAGGATGAGCGAGGTGACGACCCGCTTCATCTGGTGGGCACCGCTTCCGCCAGGGACTGGGCGTCGACGGCGCTTAAGCCGCCGAAGCGGCGGTCGCGTTTTTGATAATCGACGATGGCGCTGAGCAGATCGCGGCGTTTGAAATCGGGCCAGAAGGTTTCGGTGACGTAGATTTCGGCGTAGGCGATTTGCCAGAGGAGGAAGTTCGACACGCGGAGTTCGCCGGAGGTGCGAATGAGGAGATCGGGATCGGGCAGGCCGGCGGTGTAGAGATTGGCGGCGAGCGATTCTTCGGTGACGCGGAGCGAATCGAGCGTGCCGGACTGGCGGGCCTGGGCGACGAGCTGATTGACGGCGTCGACCAGTTCGGCTTTGCCGGAGTAGTTAATGGCCAGATTCAGCCGGAGGCCGGTGTTCGATTCGGTGGCGCGAATGGTGGCATCGAGCTCCTCGCGAACGGCGGTGGGGAGGTATTCCAGGCGGCCGATGGCGTTGAGACGAACGTTGTTTTCCTGCAGCGTGGCCAGTTCCTTGCGGAGGTAGACGCGGAGGAGGCTCCAGAGCGTGTCGACTTCGGTGCGCGGGCGCTTCCAGTTTTCGACCGAGAAGGCGTAGAGCGTGAGGGCTTCGAGCCCGAGCGCGGAAGAGGTTTCGACGGTGGTGCGGACGGGCTGAATGCCCGCCTGATGGCCGGCGACGCGCGGCAGCAGACGGCGATTGGCCCAGCGTCCATTCCCGTCCATAATGACGGCGACATGGGCGGGGAGGCGTTGCGGATCGATGGCCAGAGCAAGAGCCAGATCCGGATCGCTGGGACCGAGACTCTCCAGGAGCGCTTTCATCAGCGTAATTCCTCAGTGTACAACAGCATCAGCCAATCCTCGCACGGCTTCCATATAGGCAACCGCCAGAGCAGCGATTCCCATGAACGAGCCGAAGGGAACTTCATAGGTTGCCGCGTCCTCTTTGGTGAGGAGAATCACGGCCAAACCGGCGACGGCGCCAAGCACCGAACCGATCATTAAAGCGAACAACATGGGCATCAGCCCGAGGAAGGCGCCCATCATGGCAGCCATTTTATAGTCGCCCATGCCCATGCCTTCCCGACCGCGAAACTTCTGGTAGAGCGTGCCGATGGTCCACAGCGAACCGTAGCCGAAGGCGGCGCCGATAGCGGATTCAACGAGCGAGTACACAGAAAGCGATGTGCCCATGGGGACGAAGAGGGACGAGAAGGTGACCGGCAGGAGGGCGAACCAGGCGAGGGGCAGGCCGACGATGACGCCACCAAGAGTAAATTCATCGGGGAGAATGCGCTCCTCAAAATCGGTGGCGATGAGCTGCAGATTGATGGCGGCGAAGAGTGCGAGTTTGGCGGCGATGAGAGAGAGGCCGAAGTTCTGCACAATTAAAAAGTACATTATTCCGCAAAGTAATTCAACCACGATATAGCGGAGGGGAATGGAATAGCCGCATTGCCGGCACTTGCCACGGAGGAGGAGGAAGCTGAGTACGGGGATGTTGTCGTACCAGGCGATGGACTTTTCGCAAGAGGGGCAGAAGCTGCGAGGCGGGTCCCAGATGGTGATATCGCGCGGGAAGCGGAAGATACACGCATTGAGGAAGCTGCCGATGAGGAGGCCGAAGAGTCCTGCCAGTATGGCTTCGAGCATGGCTATAGAATCACGATAGCAGGAAGGGGAGATAAAACAGACTGGGATGGGAATGTTTTAACTGTGGCCGACGACGTTGAGCAGGGCGGTCATCCAGGCTTCGACGTCCGGGGAGATGCGGCCGCGCATGGGTGCAGGGGCGTTGGCGATGACGTCATCGAGAGATTTGGGAATGGCAGGGGAGACGACCTGGAAACCGACGGCGCTGGCGACCGAGCAGGCGACGCTGACGACGGAGAGCATATCGGGATCATCGCCACTGATGTGATCGTGATGGCGGCCGGCGACGACGCGGATGTCGTCGGGGAGATTGAACTGTTCGGCGAGAATGCGGCCAGCTTCGGTATGGTCGATCCCGAAGAGTTCGCGTTCGGCGTCGATGATATCGACGTAGCCTTCGCCGTTGAGGAGTTGATTGTGTTTGGCGGGGGCAGCGATGGCGAGGCCGAAGCGGCCGAGATCGTGCAGGAGGCCGGCGGAGAGAGCCACGTCGGGCGGGAAGTTGAGACCGGTGGCGAGAATCTTGCTGATTTCCGAGCAGGCGATGCAATGGGCCCAGCAGCGATTGAGATCGGCGCTGGGCATGGATTGGCCAACGTAACTCTTCACAGCGGTACGGATGATGGTCTGCGAAAACGTTTCCGCGCCGAGCGCGCGAAAAGCCGAGCGGATCGACCCAATTGTACGTTTACGGCCATATAGGCCGGAATTCGCCAGTTTCAGAATCGCAGTGGTGAGGGAGACATCTTTTTCCACCATGCTGACGACGCGCTGCATGGGAACATCGGGATCCTTCAACAGATTCAGAACGTCAGTGGCGATTTGGGGGAAAGGCGGGATTGCGGCGAGCGCTTTGGTAACATCAGGACTTTTCGCCATGGCTATTCACGTTATCGGCGAATAACCACGGCGTATGAATCTGATTGTCTATTCGGGGAGGGAGAAGTACTGTTTGGCGTTGGCGTAGCAGATATTGCGGACCATGCCGCCGACGAGAGACATATCGTTGGGCAGTTCTCCGTTCTCGATGTCGCGGCCAAGCATGTTGCAGAGCGTGCGGCGGAAGTACTCGTGACGCGGGTAGGAGAGGAAGGAACGGGAATCGGTGAGCATGCCGACGAAGCGGGAGAGCAGGCCGCAGTTAGACAGGGCGTTGATTTGCATCTCCATGGCCTCCTTCTGATCGAGGAACCACCAGCCGCTGCCGAATTGGATCTTCCCAGGGACAGAGCCGTCCTGGAAGTTCCCTATCACCGTGGCGAAGGCGTAGTTATCGGCCGGGTTGAGGTTATACAGAATCATCTTGGGCAGAGCGCCGGCCTGGTCCAGGTTATCCATGTAGCGGGCGACGGCGTCGATTTGCGGCCAGTCACCGATGGAGTCGAAGCCGGTGTCGGGGCCGACCTGGCGGAACATGCGGGTGTTGTTGGCACGGCGGGCGCCGAGATGCAGCTGCTTGGTCCAACCTTTGGCGGCATCGAGGCGGCCGAAGAAGTGCATCAGGTAGCTGCCGAACTGGGCATGTTCACTGGGGTCGGCGGGTTGGCCGTTGCGGGCGCGGTCGAAGATGTTGGCGGCGTCTTCGTGGGAGCAGGGGTCGGAGAAGGCGGTGTTGAGGCCGTGATCAGAGAGCCGGGAGCCCATGGAGTGGAAGAAGTCGTGGCGGTTGGCGAGGGCGTCCAGGAAGCTCTGGAAGCCGCGGATTTCGGTGTTGGCAGAGGCTTCGAGTTTCGCGGTCCAAGTGTTGAAGATGGCCGGGTCGTGGACGGTCAGGAACTTGTCGGGACGGTAGGCGGGGAGGACCTGGGTGGCGAGGCCGGAGGCGGCGATTTGCTTGTGTTCGTCGAGGGAATCGGTCGGGTCGTCCGTGGTGCAGAGGGCGCGGACCTTGAATTTGCCTAAGATGCCCTGGGCGGAGAGTTCGTCGGTCGCGAGCCGTTCATTGGCGCGATTCCAGATGGATTCGGCGGTGTCTTCGTTGAGGATATCGGGGATGTCGAAGTAGCGGAGGAGTTCGAGGTGGGTCCAGTGGTAGAGCGGGTTGCGGAGGGTGAAGGGGACGGTTTTGGCCCAGGCCTGGAACTTCTCGCGCGGGCTGGCCGAGCCCGTGATCAGCTCTTCCGGGATGCCGTTGGCACGCATGGCGCGCCACTTGTAGTGATCGCCTTCGAGCCAGATTTCGTGGAGATTTTTGAAGCGGCGATTGCCGGCCACTTCCTGCGGCGAGAGGTGGCAGTGGTAGTCGAGAATGGGCTCGTCTTTGGCGTAGGTGTGATAGAGCTCGCGGGCGGCGGCGGTCTGGAGGAGGAAATCGTCGTGGATGAATGGCATGGGGAACTTTCTATTTTACGTCGTTGAGGCGCGGCTCTTCGGCTTCGAGGACGGCGCGGGGTTCGGCGGTGCGGCCCTGGTCGTTGGTTTCGGCGATCCATTGGTCGAGACGCTTTTTCAGGCGCTCGAAGGCCTTTTTGTGGGCGGGGTCGGCGGCGAGGTTGTGGACTTCGTGGGGGTCGGTCTGGTGGTCGTAGAGTTCGAACTCGGGGCGGGTGGGGGCGAGCCAGCGGGCTTGGAGATCGTTCAATTTGCCTTCTTTGGCGAGGGTTTGGAGCACGGTGAGGGCGGGGTAGCTATTTTTGATGTACTCGTTGAATTGGGCGTAGGAACGGTCGGGATAGAAGTTGTGGATGAGTTTATAGCGCGCGTCGCGGACGGCGCGGATGCGGTCGACGGTCATGTCGCAACGGTCACGGGCGGTGAAGATTTCGGTGCGCGGTTTCGCCTTTTTGAAGAGCGACTGACCGTGGAAGAGTTTGGGATGTTCGATGCCGGCGGCGTCGAGCGTGGCGGCGGTGATGTCCAGCGAGAGGACCGGATCCTTGCGGACGGTGCCGGGTTTGATTTGGCCGGGCCAGCGGACGATGAGTGGGATGTGGGTGCCGGCGTCGTAGAGCCATTGTTTGCCGCGGAGGAGGCAGCGGCCGTTGTCGCCGAAGACGAAGATGATGGTGTTGTCGAGCAGGCCGTCTTTTTTGAGTTCATCAAGGGCGACGCCGACCTGGCGGTCCCAGTTGTTGACGGCGTCGAGGTAGTTGGCGACTTCGTCGCGGATGGTGGGGTGGTCCGGATAGTAGGGCGGGAGTTCGACTTTGGCGGGGTCTATTAAGTTTGGCTGTTTACGGGCGAGCGGCCATTGGGGGCCCTTGTGGGGCGCGGTGAAGTTGATCTGGGCGTAGAAGGGCTGGCCGGCGGCGCGCTGGCGCCAGTGGGTGCCGTCGAAAGGTTTGTCGGCTTTGAAGTTGAAATCGGTCTTACCGGAGACGCGAAGTTCGGGAGTGAGCTGGGTGACGTTGGCGGTGAAGTAGCCGGCGTCGTGGAGGCGGTGGGAGACGAGGCGGACGCCGTCGGGGAGGGTGTAGCCGTCCTTGCGATGGCTGCGGTGGTTGTGGGCGCCGATGGTGGTTTGATAGACGCCAGTGTTCCAGGCGGAGCGGGAGGGGGAGCAGACGGGGGCGGTGGTGAAGCAGTGGGTGAAACGGACGCCTTCGGCGGCGAGGCGATCGACGTTGGGGGTGTGGACGAGCGGATGGCCGTAGCAGCCGAGTTGGGGGCCGAGATCGTCACCGAGGATCCAGAGGATGTTGGGGCGGGGCTGTTGCTGGGCCTGGGCAGCGAGGGTGGCTAGCGTGCCGAATGCGGCACGGCGGGTGAGGAGCATGCCTTGCAGTTTCTCACGAGATGACGCGGCGGTAGGCGGCGAGGGTGGCTTCGGCCATGTGGGAGGTGAGAAATTTGCGGTGGACGAGTTCCCTGCCCTGTTGGGACCAGGCGTCGGATTCGGGGGTGAGGAGGCGGGCGGCGGCGTTGGCGATTTCGCGCGGATCGTTTTCAGTGAGCAGGCCGGTGCCTTCGTGTTCGACGATTTCCGGGAGGCCGCCGATGCGGCTGGCGACGACGGGGACGCCGGCGCTCATGGCGAGGAGGGCGGCCGAGCCGAGGCCCTCTTCGCGGGTGATGTAGAGCAGGCCGCGGGCGGTTTTGAGCGCTTCCGGGAGGTTGGTGGTGAATTCGACTTCGAGGCCGGATTGGCGGATCAGATCGGAGCCTTTCATGGGGTCGTTCGAGGCGGGGGCGATGAGCGGGCCGGTGCGCGTGGAGAGCGGCAGGGACTGCACGCCGTCGTAGACGATTTCGATTTTGTGAGCGGGGACGCCGGCTTCGACGAGCTTGCCGGCTACGTATTTGGACACGGCGAGGAAGAGCGCGGGCTGGCGGTATTTCCAGCGGCTGGTCCAGGTGTTCTTGATGGGGAAGGCAACGCGGCGGCTGACGATGAGCGGGGCCGTGGCGAAGAGCGCGGCGCGGGTGTGGCTTTTGGCGTCGTGGGCGTGGACGAGGTCGAAACGGGCGCGGAGTTTGGGGAGGGAGAAGGGCTCGCCGTGGGGGCTGAGGAACTGCTGTTCGATGCCGCGGGCGGAGAGTTCGTCGATGAGTTGGAGGACCTGGAATTGGCCTCCGCGCATTTCCCGGCCGGTGTCGAGGTGGAGGACGCGCATGGGGTTAACGGGAGAGCTGGGCGGCGATGGCGGTGGCGATGGATTTGCCGTGGAAGCGGCCGTTTTCGATGAAGATTTCGTTGGTGTGGACGCCGGCCACGATGACGCCGGCGAGATAGATGCCGGGGCGCTGGCTTTCGAAGGTTTCGGGGTTGGTGTAGGGGCGGCGGGTTTCGGGATCGAGCGTGATGCCGTGGGCGGCGAGGAACTCAAAATCGGGGTGGTAACCGACCATGGCGAAGACAAAATCGTTCTTGATGGTCACTTCGCCGTCTGGGGTATTCAACACCACTTCGTGGGCGCGGATTTCCTTCACGCTGCTGTTGAAATACATCGGGATTTCGCCGTTTTTGATGCGGTTTTCGATGTTCGGCTTGATCCAGTATTTGACGTGGCGGTGGATCTCCGGACCGCGGTGAACCATGGTGACGCGGGCGCCGGTCCACCAGAGTTCGAGCGCGGCGATGGCGGCGGAATTCTTGGCGCCGACCACCAGCACATCGTGGCCGTAATAGGCGTGCGCTTCGCGGTAGTAGTGAATGACCTTGGGCAGATCTTCGCCGGGGACATTCAGATAGTTCGGCTTGTCGTAATAGCCGGTGGAGAAGATGATCTTCTTGGCGCGGTACTCGTGCGTGTCGCCGTTTTGATCACAGGCGATGGCGATGAAGGCACCGTCTTCGCCCGAAACCGATTCGACGCGCTGATACTGGCGGATGTCGAGCTTATAGTGATCGGCCACGCGGCGATAGTATTTCAGCGCCTCGGTACGGTTGGGTTTTTCGTTGAGCGACGTCATGGGGATGTCGCCGATTTCGAGCAGTTCCGGCGTGGTGAAGAACACCATGTTCGTCGGGTAGTTATAGAGCGAATTGACGACGCAGCCCTTGTCGATCAAGATGGCGCGCACGCCGGCCCGGCCCAACTCAATGCCGCAGGCGAGGCCCGTGGGCCCCGCGCCTACGACCACTACGTCGGTATCAAAGGAGGCCATCGACCTGTGCGTAGACCGACTCCAAAACCTTGCCGAGCGCCGCGGCGTCTTTGCCGCCCGCTTCGGCCAGATCCGGCCGGCCGCCGCCCTTGCCGCCAACGGCGACCGCGATGGGTCCGATCAGTTTGCCGGCGTGAACCTTCTGCGTCAGGTCCTTCGTAACAGCGACGACGAGCGCCACACCGTGATCATCCGCGGTGCCGAGAACGACGACAGCGGACTGCCACTTGTTACGAAGTGAATCGGCCAGGCCGCGCATTTGGGCGCGATCAAGGCCATCGACTTCCACCGAGAGCACACGCACACCCTTGATCTCGCGGACCTGGGTTTCGAGCGAGCTGCTCTGGGACTGGGCTACTTTGTTCTTCAAAGTTTCCAGCTGTTTTTCGAGGTTGCGCTGGTGGGCGAGGAGCTTGTCGATCTGATCGAGGAGATCGGATTCGGAGGCGTGAATGGTTTGCGCGACGCGGGCGAGCGTCGTCGTCGCGCCCTGGAACCGCTCCACGGCGGCAACGCCGGTGATGGCTTCCAGACGGCGGGCTCCGGCGCTGACCGAGCCTTCCGAGACGATCTTGCAAAGGCCGATATCGCCGGTGCGGGAGACGTGCGTACCGCCGCAGAGTTCCTTGCTGAAACCGGGCACGTTGACGACGCGCACCTTCTCCGCGTACTTTTCGCCGAACAGCGCCATGGCGCCGGTGGAGATGGCGTCTTCGAGCTCCATGACGTCCGTCGAGACCGGCGTGTTGCGCATGATCTCTTCGTTGACGATGCGTTCCACTTCGGCGATTTCCTCTGGCGTCATGCCGGTGTAGTGGCTGAAATCGAAGCGGAGGCGGGTGGGATCGACCACCGAACCGGCCTGCTTGACATGCACCCCCAGCACGCTGCGGAGAGCGGCGTGGAGCAGGTGGGTGGCCGTGTGGTTGCGGCGCGTGGCGGAGCGGAGTTCGGTATTGACGACGCCGCGAACGACATCGCCTTTCTTGATTTCCGCGGTGGCGACAATCTTGTGCACCGAAAGGCCGGGCACGGCCGGATAGGTGTGATCCACCATGGCAACTGTGTCACCGGACTTGGTTTGCAGTTCGCCGTGATCGCCCACCTGGCCGCCGGATTCGGCGTAGAAACAGGTGGTATCGAGCACGAGCTCGGCGGTGGCGCCGGCAGGAATCGAGTCCACTTCCTGCTGGTCGACGAGGAGTGCGAGGACCTTGCAATCGTCCTGCACCATGACATCGTACCCGGTGAACTTCGTGCGGCCGGTGCGGGCCTGCAACTGGCCGTAAACGGGCGCGACGTGGGCCTTTTCGGCACCCTTCCAGGAGGCGCGGGCGCGTTCGCGCTGCTTGTCCATTTCGGCGTCGAAGCCGTCTTTATCGATGGCCAGACCGAACTCGCGCGCCATCTCTTCCTGCTCATCCGCGGCGAGGCCGTAGGTGTCGTAGAGCTTGAACGCGGCCGGGCCGGGGAGCACGCCGCCAACGGCCTTACGTGCTTCATCGTGGAAGACACGCTCGGCCACTTGATAGGTGGTGGCGTAGCGGTTTTCTTCTTCCTTGACGATGCGCGAGACGCGGCCGATGGATTCGATCAACTCCGGGTAGGCCGGCTTCATGAACTCGGCGACGAAACCGGTGAGCTTGTGGAGGTACGGCTCGACAACGCCAATGCGGCGGGCATTGCGGAGCGCGCGGCGCATGATCTTGCGGAGCACGTAGCCACGGCCTTCGTTCGACGGCACAACGCCATCGTGAATCAGGAACGCGGCGGCGCGGGCGTGATCGGCGTTGATGCGGAGAACGACGTCGTTCTTCGGGTCATCGCCGTAGTTCACGTCGCAGAGCGTGCCGCCGAAATCGATGATGGGGCGGATGAGGTCCGACTCGTAGTTGGTCGTCTTGCCCTGCATGATGGCGGCGAGACGTTCCAGGCCCATGCCGGTATCGATGGAAGGCTTCGGCAAACGGGTCATGATGCCGCTGGAAGAGCGGTCGAACTGCATGAAGACGAGGTTCCAGATTTCAACGAAACGCCCGCCGCCGTCGAGCGGGAACTCTTCGTGTTCCTGGCCGGGTCCGGCGTTTTCTTTGCCGAGGTCGTAGTGGATTTCCGAGCAGGGACCGCACGGGCCAGTGTCGCCCATCTGCCAGAAATTGTCCTTTTCATCGAGGCGGAAAATGCGGCTTTTGGGGATACCGGTGACCTTCTGCCACAGCTCTTCGGCTTCGTCGTCCTCGCGGAAAACGGTGACGTAGAGGCGCTCTTTATCGAGGCCGTACTCCTTGGTGATCAGCTCCCAGGCAAAGTCGATGGCTTCGGTTTTGAAGTAATCGCCGAAGGAGAAGTTGCCCAACATTTCGAAGAACGTGTGGTGGCGGCGGGTGTAGCCGACGTTCTCCAGATCGTTGTGCTTGCCGCCGGCGCGGACGCACTTCTGGCTGGTGGCGGCGCGCACGTAGTCGCGCTTCTCCATGCCCAGAAAGATGTCCTTGAACTGGTTCATGCCGGCGTTGGTGAACAACAACGTCGGGTCATTTGCCGGGACCAGGCTGGAAGACTTCACAACGCGGTGGCCGCGGGAAGCGAAATAATCTAGGAATTTTTGGCGAGTATCGTGGCCAGTCATGCGGAATCCTTTATTTTCGCATGTTTGGATGGACATGCGGCGAGCGGAGACAGAAAGAGGGCGGCTCGGGTTGAGCCGCCCTCTTTCGTTTGGATCGGATTCGCGACTAGAAATCGTAGCGAAGTGCGAATTGCATGACGCGGGGCAGGGTCAGGGTATCGGTGTATTTGCCGAAAGAACCCAGATTGCCGAGGTCAGCCGAGGTGGCGAAGGGATCGAAGCGCACCGAATTGGTAGCGTTGAACACTTCCCACCGGAACTGCATGGTGTGCTTTTCGGAGTAGGGCATGGTGAACGTCTTGCCCAACCCGAAATCGATGTTGAAGTTGCCGTCTCCGCGAACGATGTTGCGACCGCCGACTTGGCCGGGGAAGCTGTAATCGAACGCCTTGATCGCCGCGGCAGGATCCTGGAACAGGTTCACGCCGCCAGCCCCGCCGGGAGGCGCCGGAGCGTCACGACGAGTGCCGTCAACGAAGGGGCCAACAGCGGTGGCATAGCCCGTGATGTTCCAGTTCGTGGGCCAGAAGCGGCCGTTGCCAACCGACGTCGGCAGTCCGGTGGACTGACGATAGAGGCCGGACAACTGCCAACCGCCCAGGATGGCGTTTACCACGCCGCCCTGGTTCAGCATCGCACGGCCCTTGCCGAAGGGAAGACCGTAGACGAAGTTGGCGTTCCACTGATGGCGGGTATCGTAATCAGAGGGCGCACGGAACAGCCCGCGGTTGAAGGCGTTGATGATGACACCGTTGGTGGCGGTGGAGTTCTCCGGACGCGAGGCAAGATCGATGGACTTGGACCACGTATAGTTGAACGTCAGCGAATCGCCCTGGCTGAAGCGCTTGGTGGCGCTCCATTGCATGGCGTGATAGCTGCCCGAGCCGACCGACCGGAGCGTGCGCAGATAGCTGAACTGCCGGTTGTAGAAGCTATAGGGACCATACTTGCTGCAGGAAGGACGGCAGAGCACGTCCATTTCGTACAGCGCATAGCTGTAGTCCGGAGCATTGTTGGCAAAGCTCTGGTAGGCGCGTTGGGTGGCCGACAGAGTGGCCGTGGCGGCGCCAGGGAAGAAATTCTCCCAGAAGGGAATTTTTCCGACGGAGCCCACGGGGGTATTGGCGTTGGCCAGCGTGGCAAGTTGGGAACCCGCTTCAAAGTAGGTCTGGCCGGACGCCGGATCCTTCATGTTTACGGGCATCGAAATGTCCTCACTGATCAGAGACCGGCGAGAGAGACGGCCGACGTAGGAGCCCTGAATGAAGAGGCCGCCTTTGAACTCCCGGCCTACCGAGAAATTCATGTTCATGGTGTAGGGCGGCAGCAACTGATCGTCCAAAGAATTGGTGATCGCGAAATTGTTAGGCTGCACCTGCGGGAATCCGGTACGCGGAGCGGGTTGCAGGATGCCGGCGGGAATGGAGTTCAGGCCGGTGAACCGGGGGGCGGTGGCTAGCGAAAGCGTGGCCGACGGATTCGTGAGAGAGGTGGAAAGGCCGAGGGCACTGGCATCATAGTTGGTGATCAAGCCCGAACCCATCACGTCGTAGAACATACCCCAACCGGCGCGGATGGAGGTCTTGCCGGGCTCGCCGAAGAAGAACTTCGAAAGACCGTTGGTGCTCTGCGGCGAATAGGCGAGGGCGAGACGGGGAGAAACGTTCTTCTTGTGGAAGGGATAGAGATCCCGGCCGCCGGGCTGTTCTCGCAAGACGTATTCCACGGGCTTGACGAGGAACTGCGGGGCGCCCACACTGGCCAGCGCGACGCGCTGATCGAAGAAGGACCCGAGCGGTTCGCGGGCGATGGTCTGGACGCCATTGGCCTCGTAAATCGGAGGCATCAACGACCAACGGAGACCGTAGGTGAGCGTCAGCGCCTTGGAAACCTTCCAGGTGTCCTGCGCGTAGAGCTCGTATTCTTCAGCATTGAACTGACGAAGCACGGGGGCGCCCTGCGCAAGCGCGGAGCCATCCTTGTTGAAGTTGTACTGTGCGTTGCCCTGGCTGACGACACCGAGAACGGCCATGGCGGCGTCCCGCATGGCGACGCGCGCCGTGGAGCGAATGTCGGTGAGCGGAGCGTTTAACTCGTTACCGCTGGAGACAAGCCACGAGGCGTTTGTGGAAGCGGAAGAGAAGGAGTTCACGAAGCTGTTGCGATTGTTCCGAATGATGCGCATCACGCCGCCCACCTTGATTTCGTGGCGGCCACGGTTCCAAGTGAAGTCGTCGCTGAGCGTGTGGACTGGGGTTTTACGAATGAAGGCGCGCGCCGTACCGGTGGCCGCGTCTATCGTTCGGAACGTAACGAACGGCTGGGTGGAGACACCGGTGTTTTCAATGCCCACACGGGTCAATCCGTAACGGAACGAATTCACCTTGGATGCGGAAAGCACGCTGGTCAGGCCAAGCGCAAAGCCCTTGGTATTCGAGAGATTCGTGTCATTCGGAGGAAGACCGGGAAACTGGGGAGCACTGGTCGATTTGTCATCCTGCAGGTTTCCGCGAGCAAACATGGTGTGCTTGCTTTGCGAGTCAAGCACGTAGTCGAGCTTGGCGATATAGGTTTGCCAGTCGAGCTTAATGGGGGCGTTGAACCGGAACCCAGCCGTATTGATGGCGTCGCCGGCGGCGGAATCATTGGGCAGGGGATAGCTGCGCATGACCGAAAGCGCGGCGGCATTGGGGCCGACACCCAATGGGTCGATGCGGCTGCGGAGGTCAGCCGGGGTCAGCGTGGCGACCGAGCCATCGGTGCGGATATAGCGGACGTTGCCCTCGCGAAGGCTCTGGGTGGGAACGGTGCGGAGGACGGAATCCTCGCGCCGATCCTTGCGGCCTTCGTAGTTCCCGAACAGGAACAGCTTGTTCTTCATGATCGCGCCGCCGAGAGAGGCGCCGTAGGTATTGCGGTTCAGTTTCGCCAGCGGCACGCCATTTTGGTTATTGAAGAAGCTATTGGCGTTGGTGGCTTTGTTGCGCAAAAACTCATAGGCGGAACCGTGAAGCTCATTGGTACCGCTCTTGGTGATGAGCGAAATCTGGGCGCCGGAGGAGCGGCCCAGTTCAGGGTTCGCATTGGTTGTGACGACGCGGAACTCCTGCACGCTATCGAGCGTCACACGGAGCACACTGGTGAAGGGATCGCGATCCTGCTGATCGTTCACATCGACGCCGTCGAGCGTAACGTTGGCTTGGTCGTTCTTGCCGCCGTTCACGTTCCCGCCGCGATAGCTGTTCGGCGCATTCGCACCGGCGAAGGTCACGCCCGGCTGCAGCGAGAGCAAACCCGCCACATTCCGCGCCTCAAACGGCAACTGGAGAATCGGCTTGGTGCCAAACGAATTGCCCAGCGAAGCATCCACCGTATTCAGCTGCACCGATTCCGCCGAGACGGAAACCGTGTCGGTTATCGTTCCGACTTCGAGCTTGATATTGACGGTTGCCGGGGTGTTCACCAGGAATCGCAAATTGTTGACAACGGCGGAAGAGAACCCGGTTGCTTTGGCAGTAATGCGGTAGTTTCCCGGCGTCAACTGCGGGACGGAGTAGGAGCCGTTGGCGTCACTGATGGTTTCACGCTTGGAGCCATTGTCGACGTTGTTTAGTTCGATGGAAGCATTCGGGACAACCGCGCCGCTTGGATCGGTCACAAGACCGGTGACGGACGTAGTCGTTTGGCCGAAAACAAGAGAAGCGACCAGGAGAAGACCTCCCAGAAGCTGAGAACCTGATTTAATCATGTTTTTCCCCAGGACCATGCCGGACCGGGATCACCGGCGGCGTGGCGACAACCTGCATTTTCCCTTCGCTGTAAACGAATAGAAGGTTAGATGTAAGCCATTGTTAGCAGATTGAAAAAATGGGGTCAACGGGACAACAACAACAGCGATCTCCAGACACACCGCTCACGTTGTTCCATGAACCGCTGTAAATCATTGATAAATTGACACTATCAAACGATGCGCAACGAACAGACACCAACTCAAAGTGCTGTTATCCCAGCCTCTATCGATTTTCTTTATCGACCCGACAGCTTCAATTCCGCCAGAATTTCCCGCACCGCTTTGTTCGGATCCGCCGCCCGTGTCACCTGCCGTCCAATCACTAAATGACTCGCCCCATCGGCCATCGCCTGCGCAGGAGTAGCCACCCGTTTCTGGTCCCCCTTAGCCGCGCCCGCGCTCCGCACGCCCGGCGTCACCAACAACTTATCCGGCCCCACAACCTTCCGCACATCGCCCACTTCGAGCGGCGAACAAACCAACCCATCCACCCCCGCCCGCACAGCGTTCCGCACCCGCAGATCGAACAACTCGCGAATCGAAATCGCATACCCCATCTCGTGCACGTCCACCTGGTCCAGGCTCGTCAACACCGTCACGCCCAGGATCTTCAACTTGCCGGTTCCCCGCCCCGCCACCGCCGCCCGCATCACCTGCGGCTCGGCATGTACCGTCAACAAACTCACGCCACTCTTGGCAATCACCGCCGTCGAACGCCGCACCGTTTCCCCGATATCATTCAGCTTCAAATCCAGGAACACTTTCTTCCGCCGCTTGATCAACTCCCGGACGAACTCCATACCCGCCGCGGCATACAACTCCAGCCCGACTTTATAGAAGCCAACCGTCTTCGACGTCGCGTCCACAATGGCGCGCGCCTCGGCCGCCGTATCGCAATCCAGAGCAATGATGATGGGGTTCATTCGATTTCCAATAGTGTCGTTCGCCGCTCCACAACGCGTCCAATGCGACGCGCGGGCGGGTAGAGGGCCTGCATTTTCGCGACGTCGGCTTCCGGCATCGCGATTAACAATCCGCCGGACGTCTGCGGGTCATAGAGTAAGTGTTCCAACGCCGGATCGATCTCGCGGGTCTTCGTGACCGCGCACCCGGCAAAGTCCATGTTATTCCGAAGGCCGCCCGGAATGGCGCCAGCGGCGGCGTACGCATAGGCGCCTGGCAACAACGGCACGCTGGCCGATTCGAAAACAAGCGTCGCCGCACTCGCCGCCGCCATCTCCCGGGCATGGCCCAGCAGCCCGAAGCCCGTAATATCGGTGCAGGAATGCGCGTCGACGGTCAGCATCGCCTGACACGCCAAATTGTTCAGCGTCAACATGCTGACGATCGAGGCGTCCATATGCGCCGTCGTCGCCGTGCCCCGCTTCAGCGCTGTCGAAATCACGCCCGTGCCGATGGCCTTCGTGAACACCAGCGCGTCGCCCGGCCGCGCGCCACCATTGGCCAGCACGCGCTGCGGATGCACCGTACCCGTCACCGCATAGCCAAACTTCGGCTCCGGGTCGGCCACGCTGTGCCCGCCCAGAATGACGCACCCGGCCTCTTTCATCTTGTCGAACCCGCCCAGCAGAACCTGGCCCAGGTCCTCGGTGTCGCCATCGCGCGGCCACGCCAGAATCGATAGCGCCGAGATCGGCACGCCGCCCATCGCGTACACATCGCTGAGCGAATTGGCCGCCGCAATCGCGCCGAACAAATAAGGGTCATCCACGATCGGCGTGAAGAAATCGACCGTCTGCACCAGGGCACACTCCGGCGTCAGCTGGAAGACCCCGGCATCGTCGGACGTGTCGAAGCCTATCAGCACTCGCGGATCGGATTGTTTCGGCAGAGCACCGAGCACCTGGTCCAAAACCTTTGGACTCAATTTGCTCGCTCAACCGGCGGCTTTCACGTGCGCCGTCAATTTGCGATCGGACATTATTTCAATTGTAGGATGGCTGGCAGTTCCGCTTCGGAAATAATGCGAACGCCCGGCGGCATCGGCCGCGCCGCCAGGTTATAACGCAGCCACGCCGCCACCACCCTCTTGTCCACAACGCCGTCCTCCCGCCCAAACAGCTCGCGGCTGATCCCCTCGCTCGTGCGCGGGCCGAAGATCGCTTCCCACGACTCCCACCGCCCGCCATCGGGGCCCAATACGTTCTCCCGCAACGCGGAAGAAGCAATGCTCCACTCGGGAACAAACGGCCGCCGCTGACCCTTTTCGTCGCGATAAAAGCTGCCAATCTCCCGCGTCAAATCCACACCGAAGAAGTTCCGGAAATCCAGCGGATCCGGCCGCCATGCCCACGTCGCGCCGAACCGTTCCGGGTGCAACTGTTTCAGCCGCACCGCCGCCCATCCACCCAAGCCTTCGCCCAGCAACCCCGGCGCCGGCCCCGGCCCCAGCGCGGGCAACAACTCTTCCAGCAGCGCACGCGTCCACGGCCCGTTCACATCGGAGTCAGCCCAGGCGTGGTGGCCGAACTGGTCCACACAGTGCAAATAGATCAGCGTCGGCGAAGGCCCGGTCAAAGTACTCCGTAAATGGCTCCGCGCAAAGGTCTCGCCGAAGGCATGCAGCACCAGCACACGCCCCGGCAACGTGCCCGGCACCACATCCGCACGCAGCGTCACCGGCCGGTGGTGGAAGCGCGACAACAGCGCGCTCGGCACTTCCAATGTGGCGCGCGGCAACGGCGCCACGCCCGCGCCCCGCGATAAAGCAAACGAGTGAACCCGGTCAGCTTTCGGATCAAAATCGGGAATCACCGTCAGTTCACTCCGCAGATCGCCCGGGCTCAAACCGGCATACGGGAAGTCATGGTCGGGATCGAAGATAACCGAGAAATAGAACTTCCCCGCATCGGTGGCCGTCATCGGCCCAGGGTACGCAAGCGACATCGGGTCCAACGTCGCCGCCTGTCCAGCCGGCCATTGCAACACCTCCCGCGCCGCCATCCACACCAGGTTCGGCGCGTTCTCCACCGGCAGCACCACGTCCCCCGCCGGCGCCTCCCGCGACGCGAAAACCAGGATGCGCCCGGTCAACGGATGGCCCGCGGAATGGGTAATCGAGTACCGCGCCTGGCGCGGCCCCCCGCCCCATCGCCCCGGCACCGGTTCCGCCCCGGGCGCCTGCCAGCAGTCCAGCAGCGGCCGGCCGGCGTAGTAGTGCAGCCCATAGCGCAACCCGCGCGAAACACCTTCCGCGCAGGCATCCGCGGGTACAGCCCGGCTCAATGCGCGCGCCGTGACCTGCGCATCCAGGAACGGCGGCGCGGCCAGTTTCAATACCAGCACCAGCCCCAACATCACCCCGGCCACACGGCGAGGCCAGCGGGCACCCTCGGCCACGCCCGCCGCCATCAGCACCACCAGCGCCGGCGTCAAGGGCAGCACGTAGCCGGGCAACTTGTTGGCACTGGCCGAAAACACAACGAAGCCCCACAGCGCCCACACCACGAAATAGCGCCACCGCTCCTCCCGCCACGGCGCACGCCACAGCAGCCAGAACCACGGCACCAGCAGCCCCAGCAACGCCGGCACATAGAACCAGAACGGCTGCACATGCTGCAGCGCATCGGTAGCGAAGCGGCTGAAATGGTGTTTGATGATCAGTTCGTCAATGAACGCCCAGCCCTCCCGCCGCGTGATGGCCACGTACCAGGGCAGCGCCACAGCCAGCAGCGCGCCCGCCAGCAAGGGCCACTGCCGCCAACGCTTCCGGGCAAACCACGCCAATGGCGCCGCCAGCGCCAACGGCACCAGCGCCTTCGCCAATACGGCCAGGCCAAACAACACACCCGCCAATAAGGCGTCGCGCGCCCGGCCCTCTTCAATCCAAGCCAGCGAAACCAGCATCGCCGCGGCAAAGCAAATCGTCAGCGGCACATCCGTCACGGCCACATACGAATACCCAATCCAGCCGGCCGAAGTCGCCAGCATCGCCGCCGCGCAGAACGCCTGGCCATCGCTCAACCAGCGGCGCAAGTAGAACCGGAACCAGACCAAAAACCCAACCGAAGCCAGCGCCAACGGCACCCGCGGCGCGCTCTCCGGCCCCAGCCCCAGCCGGTATCCAATTGCCGACATCCAATACAGCAGCGGCGGCTTTTCCAGCCACGCCTCCCCATCCAGGCGCGGCGTGATCCAATCGCCCGTCGCCGCCATCGCCCGCGCGATCGACGCATAACGCGGCTCGTCCGGACCATAGAGTCCGAACGCCGTGGTCCAGCCCAGATAGATGATGACGAGAGCCAAGAGCGGCGCCCACCGGCGCGCCCAATTCAGTTGCACCTAACCAGTATAGAAACCGCACGCGATAGAATGATCGGGATGTGGAGAAAGCTCATACTCGTGGCCGCGGCGAACCTCGCCGCCTGGGCCGCAATTGACCGCTGCGGGTGCGACCCTGCCCAACCCGAAACCCTCTCCGCGCGCGCTTGCAGCCTCACAAACGAGGCCTTCAAGCAGCCGGAGTCGGTCGAGTACTTCTTCCTCAAAGACGTCAACCCGCGCAAGGCCAACCGGACCCTCGCGCTCCCCCGCCGCATCGTCGCCCGCGAAGTCCACGAGCTTCACCACCTCTCCGCCAAAGAGCGCAACCAGCTCTGGCGCGAGGCCATCAACAAGGCCAAAGAGCTCTGGGGCGACAACTGGGGCGTGGCATACAATGGGGTCAAAGTCCGCACCCAATGTCACCTCCACATCCACATTGGAAAACTACTGAAGGGCGTCGATAGCGGCAAAGCCGTCTACGTCAACCGCCTGGAAGATATCCCCGTTCCGAAAGATGGAACGGGCCTCTGGATCCACCCCGTTGGGAAACGGTTTAAGGTCCACCTGAACGAACAGATTTGCGAAACGGTGTTACAACGATGAGTCTCCTCGATATTGCCAAGTTGCCGACGGCGGAAAATTCCGCCATTCACCTCCACGCCACCGACAACGTCGCCGTGGCCCGCGTGCCGCTCGCCGAGGGTCAGGATTTGAAGGTTGGCGACGTTGCCTTCCAGGTCAAAAACGCCGTGCCCGCCGGGCAC
Organism: Bryobacteraceae bacterium; assembly: GCA_044358225.1. Taxonomy (GTDB): domain Bacteria; phylum Acidobacteriota; class Terriglobia; order Bryobacterales; family Bryobacteraceae. The sequence continues at coordinate 54,726 of JBIKOG010000017.1, forward strand.
AAAGTGGCGCTCCAGAACATCGCCCAGGGCGAGATCATCTATCGCTACGGCCAGGTCATCGGCCGCGCCAAGATGAACATCGAACAGGGCCAGCACATGCACGTGCACAACGTGGGCTTTGAGGAACAGGCGTTCGACTACGAGTTCCCGGCCATTGAAGTGCCCCTCCCCGCGCTGCCCGCCAACATGCCGACGTTCATGGGCTACAAGCGCGAAGACGGTCGCGCCGGCACGCGGAACTACGTCGCCGTCGTCGCCGCCTCCAACTGCGCCGCCCACACCGCAGAACTCATCGCTCATAGCTTTGACGGCGCCAAAATCCCCCCCGGCGTCGATGGCGTCATCGCCTTCCCGCACGGCGAAGGCTGCGGCATGTCCATCGGCCCGGATACGCAGCAGTTGCAGCGCACCCTCGCCGGCATCCTCGCCCACCCCAACGTCGGCGCGGCCATCATCCTCGGCCTCGGCTGCGAAGTGAATCAGATCGATCACTACCTGGGCGCCAACGCCCCGCGCTCCTCGCGCCTGATGGGCATGACGCTCCAGAACTCCGGCGGCACCCGCGGCAGCGTCGATGCCGCCCGCAAGTTCATCATTGAGCAGATGGACCAGCTCGCCGCCGAACAGCGCGTCGAACTCCCCGGCAATCTCATCACCGTCGGCCTCAACTGCGGCGGGTCAGACTCCTTCAGCGGCATCACCGCCAACCCCGCCCTCGGCTACACCTCGGACCTGCTGGCCGAAATCGGCGCCGCTTCCGTGCTGGCCGAAACCACCGAAATCTTCGGCGCCGAACACCTGCTGGTCAAGCGCTCCCGCAACCGCGCCGTCGCCGATCGTCTCCTCAGCTTCGTCACCGGCTACAAGCGTTACCTCAGCCAGTTCGAAGGCTCCAGCTTCAACGACAACCCCTCGCCCGGCAATAAAGAGGGTGGCCTGACCAACATCGTCGAAAAATCGCTCGGTGCCGTCGCCAAAGGCGGCACGTCGACGCTCAACGAAGCGCTCGATTACGCCGAACGCATCCACGGCCCCGGCTTCTGCTTCATGAACACCCCCGGCTACGACCCGGCCTCGCTCACCGGTCTCGCCGCTGGCGGCTCGAACATCATCGTCTTCACCACCGGCCGCGGTAGCGCCATCGGCTTCCCCACCGTGCCTGTGATTAAGGTGGCCACGAACACCAACATGTACAAGCGCATGCGCGACAACATGGACATCAACGCCGGCCGCATTGCCGACGGCGAAGCCACCGTGCCCGGCATCGGCAAGGAGATCTACGACATGATCATGCGCGTCGCCAGCGGGGAACGCACCTGCGCCGAAACGCTCGGCCACCAGGAGTTCGTTCCCTGGCGCATTGGTCCCGTGATGTAGGTATTGGAAATGGAGTAGTAGTACTGGTTTCCATCTACGGCTCGTTAAGGCCGGATACAATGAAAGCGATGCGCTTTCTTGTCTCCGGCCTTTTCTTTTTGTCGATTGCCATGGCGCAAACGCCGCCCGTGGCGAAAAAGTCGTTCCTCGATAAGCCGACGCTCGAAGCCTACGTCCGCCATCTGTTCATCTGGCCGGCGCAGATTTCGGTCACCGTCAGCGACGCGAAACCGAGCGGAATCGATGGCATGATGCAGGTCTCCGTCACCGGGTCGATGGGCGCCGCCAGCCAGGTGGCCAACTTCTTCGTGTCCAAGAACGGCGAAAAGGTCATCCAGGGCTCGACGTTCGACGTCAAGGAAAACCCGTTCAAAGCCAATATCGACGGGCTGAAGACGACATTCGCCCCCGGTATTGGCACCTCCGGCGCGCCCGTGGTGGTCGTCATCTTCAGTGACTTCCAATGCCCGCATTGCAAGGAGGAGGCCAAGATGATCCGCGCCAACCTCATCCAGACCTTCAGCAAGGAAGTGCGGGCCTATTTCAAGGATTTCCCGCTCGAACAGATTCACAACTGGGCCAAGCCAGCCGCCATCGCCGGCCGCTGCATCTACCGCGAGGAACAGGACAAGTTCTGGCCCTTCCACGACTGGGCCTTCGACAAGCAGGAACAGCTGACCGCCGAAACCTTCCGCGCCAAACTCGAAGGGTTCCTGGCCGACAACAAGATCGCCGCCCCGCCTGTATTGAAGTGTTTCGACACCAAAGCCACCGAAGCCGACGTCAATAAGAGCTTCGCCGAAGGCCGCGCGCTCGACGTCAACTCCACCCCGACCCTGTTCGTCAATGGCCGCAAACTGGCCGGCAACCTCAGCTGGCCGCAACTGAAACAGATCATCGAGTTCGAAATCGAATACCAGACGACCGCCAAAAACGCGGGGGAAAACTGCGGCTGCGAGTTGACCCTGCCATCCCTGTTACCGAAATAAGAAAGCACATGACCAAATTCAAATTGTTCGCCGGCGCCCTTGCCGGCGCCGCGCTCTGGGCCGCGGAGATGCCCAAAGAGTTGAAGTTCGACGCCGAACACTATTTGAACTACGTCAAAGTGCTGGCCTCGGAGAAAATGCGCGGCCGCGGCACAGGTTCCAAGGAGCTGGAAACGGCGGCCGAGTTGATCGCCAAAGAGTTCAAAGCGGCCGGGTTGAAACCCGTAAACGGCAGCTACTTCCAGAAGTTCCCCGTTACCACCCACGCCAAGCTCGGCAGCGCAAACCGCTTGGCGCTCCACCTGGATGGCAAGAAAGAGACGTTGGAGTTCGACAAGGAATTCATCCCGTTGAACTTCACCGGCGCTGGCGAAGCGACCGCCGAAGTGGTCTTCGTCGGCTACGGCATCACCGCCCCCGAGTACAACTACGATGACTACGCCGGCATCGACGTAAAGGACAAGATTGTCGTCTTTTTCCGCCGCGAACCGCAGGAAACCGACGACAAAAGCCCCTTCGCCGGCCGCGTCTACACCCGCCACGCCCAGTTCGACGCCAAGGCCACCAACGCCAAACTCCACGGCGCCAAGGCCGCCATCGTGCTCTCGGATATCCTCGGCTCCGGCTCCGGCGATCTGGAAAAGTTCGCCCGCTCCGCCGGCCCGGCCAACGCCGGCATCCCGTTCCTGATGATGAAGGCCGAAGCCGGGGAAAAGCTCCTCGAAAAGGCAGGCAAGAACCTCCGCGACATCTACCGCGATATCGACAAGGACCTGAAACCCCGCTCCTTCGCCCTCCCCGCCACGATCCAGGTCACGGTGAAGGCCGATGTGGAGCGCGTCGTCAAAACCGTGCGCAACGTCGTCGGCTACCTGCCCGGCGAGACCGACGAGCATGTCGTCGTCGGTGCTCACTACGACCACCTCGGCATGGGCGAGCAGTTCTCGATGGCCCCGAACATGGTCGGCAAACCCCATCTGGGCGCCGATGACAACGCCAGCGGCTCGGCCGGTGTCATGGAACTCGCCCGTTGGATGAGTTCGCAACCCAAGCCCAAGCGCGGCGTGCTTTTCATGACCTTCGCCGGCGAAGAGCTCGGCCTGCTCGGCTCCAGCTACTACGTCAACCACCCGCTCCTGCCTATCGAGAAAGCCGTCGCTATGATCAATATGGACATGATTGGCCGGATTAAGGACGGGCGTATCTTCATCGGCGGCTCCGGCACCGGCGCCAGCTTCGCGGACCTCCTGAAGCAGCTCCCCCAACCCGATGGATTCAAATTCGACCTTTCGGAAACCGCCGGTTACGGATCCAGCGACCACACCTCCTTCACCACCAAGCAGGTCCCGGTGCTGTTCTTCTTCTCCGGCCTGCATGGCGATTACCACAAGCCCTCCGACACCTGGGAAAAGATCAACTCCCAGTCCGCCGCCCAGCTCCTGGGCTACATCGGCGGGGCGATGCAAAGGCTGACGTCCGACGCCGCCCGGCCCCAGTACGTTCGTGTTCTGCCGCCCGCTCCTTCCTCCCACGCCTCCGGCTCGACCTCCTCGGGTGGCAGCAGCGGTTACGGCCCGGCCTTCGGTTCGATCCCGGATTTTGCCGAGCCGCCAACCGGCGTTCGCTTCGCCGACGTCCGCGAAGGCACCCCGGCGGCCAAGGCGGGGCTCAAAGCAGGCGACATTATGATCGGTTTTGACGGCAAAAAGGTACAGAATCTGATGGATTTCACCGTCCTTTTGCGCCAGAAAAAGCCCGGTGACACCGTCGAAGTGAAGTTTCTGCGGGGTGGAGAGACTCTCACCGTCCAGGTTCTACTGACCGCACGGAAATAAAAAGATCATCTATTCCTTTCGCGGCTTTCCGCCGATTAGATTGGAAGGAGAGGCTCAACCCGTTGTCCAACACGACGATTTTCGCGCCAGTCGACCGGTCCTGGAAGCTTCCGCCGCTGATTTTGCACCCCTTTTCCGACGCGGCGGGGCCCAACAAGCTGGTCGAAAGCACGCGCGCCAGCATGATGCTGCAGGGGTTCCTGCCAAATAATGAGTTCTCGGTTGCGGAACTCGATCGAAAGCTGCTCGATGGGCGGTATTGCGAGATTCGGATGCTCTACTACGTCGGGAAGGACCTGACTCGGTGGATTGAGCAGTGCATGGATGTCGTCAACCGCGACTCGGACTTGCAGGCCGAAGGGCTGAAAGAACAGAGTTTCGCGAACCTTTTGGTGGATGATCCGCCGGAACTGGTTCGCGAAAAGCTGCGGAAGTGGCAGGTGGCCGACTACCGGTCCATCTTCTCCCGCGCCATGGGGCTAAACATGGTGTTTGCCGACGCGCCGGGGCGGGATGATCTGGCCGATGCATTTATCCGCCACTACTATCGCTATGCCGATCACATGTACGCTTGCTATCAAAGCCAGCAGACCAGTCGGCAGATCCGCTCGACGGCCTTCCCGTTCGATCTCTACGCGTCCGGCGAATACTCGCGGATGCTGGAGCGCGAATGGCAGGATTCGATCGACGCCACCTAGTCCTTTCGGGACACAAATCTGGGCACGCCCCAAACAGGACTCTCTTGGTATACTCCCCTAAATGGAACTGCCGCGCATTATCCGTGTCAAACAAACTTTTCCTGACCGTGGGCTCAAAGACGTAGCCGGGTCGGTCTTGGCTGAATTGAAGGCTTCGCCCTTCGCTTCCCGCGTTAAGCCGGGCGGGCGGGTCGGCATCGGTGTCGGCAGCCGCGGCATTACCAACATTGCCCTGATCGCCAAGGCCGCCGTTGACTTCTGGAAGGGTGCCGGGTGCGAACCCTTCATCTTCCCGGCCATGGGTTCGCACGGCGCCGCAACGGCCGCTGGCCAGGCCGACGTGCTGGCCCACTACGGCATCACCGAAGCCACCATGGGCTGCCCTGTCATCAGCCAGTTGGAAGTGGTTTCTCTGGGCAAAGACGCCAACGGCATCGAAGCCTTCATGGACAAGGTGGCCTATGACGCCGATGGCGTCATGCTGCTCGGCCGCGTGAAATGGCACACCGATTTTGCGGGCAAAATTGAAAGCGGCCTGTTCAAGATGATGGCGATCGGACTCGGCAAGTTCGCCGGCGCCCAGCGCTATCACACCTACGCCTACCGCCTGGGTCTGGAGCATGTCATCCGCTCCGTGGGCCGGCAGGTTCTGGGATCGGGCAAGATCCTGGGCGGGCTGGCCATTCTGGAAGACGCCCACCACAAGACCGCGCAGTTGACCGCCGTGCCGGTCGAAACCATGGAAACCCAGGAAGAACAGCTCTTGGAGCTGACCAAATCCTGGATGGCGCGCGTCCCGTTCGACCTCGACATCCTCATGATCGACGAGATCGGCAAGAATATCTCTGGCGCCGGCATGGATACCAAAGTGGCCAACCGCGGGGTGAACGGCGAGTACAACCCCTGGCCCGGCCCGAAGTTCCAGCGCGTCTATCTCCGTGACCTGTCGAGCCTTAGCTACGGCAACGCGGTCGGCTTGGGTATGGCCGACGTCATCCACGACCGCCTCCTGGGCAAAGTGGACTGGAATCCGACATCCATTAACTCTCTGACAGCCTCCAGCCCCAGCGCCGTCAAGACCCCGCTGCACTACGGCAGCGATCTGCTCTGCCTGCAGAAGTTCTGGCCGACCGTTGGCAAGCTGGATCCGAAGGATGTCACGCTGGGTTGGATCAAAAACACGCTGGTGCTATCGCCCATCGCGTTGAGCGAAAACCTGCTGCCGCAAATCAAAGAACGTGGCGACCTGGAGATTCTGGGCGAGCCGGAGGCGTTCGAGCTCGACTCCGCCGGGAACTTCCGCACCACGCTATTCGCGCCGCACGATCTGGATCACGCTCACTAGTGTGCTGATCAAAGCGCTGCGCGTCTTCGCCTTTCTGAGTCTGCTACTCCCAGGTGCCTGGTATGCCTGGGAGTGGCGGTTTATGCCGCACGCCAGCGAATATCACGATGACGGGATCTACTACGTCAGCGCAAAATCGTTGGCGGAGACAGATACCTTCGCCATTGAGAGCCTGCCGAAATCCCCGGCGCAGACCAAGTATCCGCCGCTTTGGCCGGCGGTGCTCTCCATCGCCTGGCGGATCAGCCCGCACTATCCGGACAACCTGCCGATCGCGATGTTCCTGTGCTGGATTTGGTTGCCGCTATCGCTGCTGGCGTACCGGAAATGGCTGATCAAGGCGGCCGTGAGCGAAAATGTGGTGCTTCTGTTGGGCGCCATGTGGGCGCTGAATCCCTATACGGTCCTGTTCAGCACCGCGATGCTGAGCGAGATGCAGTTCACCTTTCTGCTCCTGGTTTCGCTGCTCTGCCTGTCGAAGGAGAAGTTGTACTGGGCGTTAGTGGCGGGCGTCCTGGCTGGATTGACGTTTCTATCGCGAACGGCCGGGATCGCGTTGCTTCCGGTGGCGCTCCTCTATTTCGCCCTGCGGTGGCGCTGGAAGCACATGGCAGTTTTCGCCGCCGGCATGGTGCCGTTCGTGCTCGGTTGGGCCTTTTGGGCGGCCGCCAACAAGACGCCCGGCACCGACGCGGTAACCCTCTACTACACCAACTACTTCGGCTACTATCTGTCCATTTTCGAGTGGCGGGAAGCGCATCTCTATGCCTGGAAAAACATCGATGGGATGCTGCACGGACTAGGGGCCCTGCTACTCCCCAACACCACCCAGTCGCTGTTGGACAAGGTCATGGCGGAGAGCCTGGCGATTGCGGGAATCATCGGCGTGGGCCGAATGGTGAAGGAGAATCGGGCCTCGATTTACGCGCCCTACGCCGGATTCGCAGTCATCTACGCCGGGATGCTTGTGTTCTGGCACTTCCCGCCGACGGAACGATTGATGCTGCCGGTTGCACCGCTATGGCTGGCCGGGCTGTATCTGGAACTCCGGCGGCTGGGCGAGAACATCTACAAAGTGTTCCAGAAGCCGGAGACAAGTCAAAAGGTGGCCGGCGCCCTGGTTGGCGGCTTATTGGCCACAGCGCTACTGTTCTGCGGGTTGCGCCAATGGCATCTGCTCACCGATGGACTACCTCGATTTTATGAGGACCACGCGGAGCGGCTGGAACAGTCAGAAGCGGCCATGCAGTTTATCCGGGAGAAGATGCCTGCGGACGCCCGATTCCTTTCGGAAAACGACCCGCTGCTCTATCTGAGAACCGGGCGACAGGGCTCTGGCCTGGAAATGATCCTGAACACGATCCATTGGTACCGCGAGGATCACGCGGCGCGCACGGCGGACCATGCGGAGGCACCTGCCTACGCCCGTAAACACCACTTGGACTACTTCCTGCTCAACGACTGGGATTACGGCCGGGACATGCCCGCCGAAGAGCAACAGAAGCTATTAAAGGCCCTGCGCTCGGATCCAAGGCTGGAGCAGCTGTTCGTTTCCGGCACCACGGCAGTCTATCGGGTGCGCTAGCCACCGTTCCTTGCGGCACGGTGACGAGCCGGAAGTAGATCCCGCCGCCGCGGTGCCAAGGCACCGCCGACGGCGACGGGATCGTGATCGCTGAACCTGGCTGTTAGGAGCCCTGCGCGGCGGCACTGCCCATGGAACTGGCGACCTTGGAAAAGATCTGGCTGATGTTGGTGGATACACCGGGCATGATTGCGCCAGCGGCGACGGCAACGAAGCCGGCCATCAAGGCGTACTCAATCAAGTCCTGGCCTTTGGTGTTCTTCAGGATCTGTAGCGTCCAGAAGAGATTTTTGATTTTGGTCATACGACGTAATTCCTCTCGTGAAACCGGATTTAGCCGGTCTCTGACTTGATAGTAGGCGGGAACAAAAGCGGGAGAAATCGAGAGAAAACCTTAAGCCGCGTCCGATTTTCGCGCGGAGTAGAACTAGAACCAAGGGGAATATCTACCGTTTGGCCGGGGCCAATGTCCCTCGTCCGGCAACGCACGGCGGCCCAAACGCCAAGCGCGGCTCCCGAAGGAGCCGCGCTTGGAAACGGCGTAAGCCGCGTTGCGTTCTGTTGAGAGGTTAGGAGCCCTGCGAAGCGGCGCTGCCCATGGAGCTGGCGACCTTCGAGAAGATCTGGCTAATGTTGGTGGAAACACCAGGCATGATGGCGCCCGCGGCAACGGCCACGAAGCCGGCCATCAGTGCGTACTCGATAAGGTCTTGGCCTTTGGTGTCCTTCAGGATCTGCAGCGACCAGAAAAGATTCTTGATGCGGTTCATATTGATTATTCCTCTCCCTGCAACCTCATATCTCGGGGCTGCTGAGATCATAGTACCGAGCCCTGAAATGATTAGAAATGAGCAGAAGCCCTTATTCAGGCAGTGATTGTTGCTAAGGTACCGTTCCACTTGTGTCATCGAAAGTACCAGGACCCAATACAAACCGATGCCTTCCCACGGCACACCAATGAAAAACGGGACCTGTTGCCAGGTCCCGTTTCGACTCCGTCGGTGACGTTGAGTGCCTGCTAGTGGTCTGCTTCAAACAGTCTGTCGTTTATTCAGCGTGTCCTGGGCCCGCATGACTTTCGCCAGGATGTCCTGAGCTCTCGCTGTCCAGATGAAGGGCTTGGGCTCTGCGTTGTGGTGGTCG
>JBIKOG010000449.1:0-3252 GCA_044358225.1 Bryobacteraceae bacterium
CGCTTCGACCAAATCGGCGAACCCCTCGGCTTCCCCAAAGGCTGGCCCACGTCCTCCCCCAAACCCACTAACATCCCCATCCAAAACGCCCCGCCCGTCCAAACCGAAATCTACCTCACCACCCGCTGGTCCAGCGCGCTCCCCATCCGGCAGGCCCTCGCCCTGCACCAATTCGGCCGCGCCGGTCTCCAATCCGCCAACGCCGCCTCTCTCCTGAACGAGTCCCCCGATGAATACATCCTCGACGTCGCTGGCTTCCCCGCCGGCTCCATCCCCCAAGGCGCCCGTCGCTTCGAAGCCGAACTCCTCCAATCGGCTACCATCAACGTAAAGGGCCACAAACCCCTCCACGCCACCGCCGTCAGCGTCCCCGAACACGGCAACCACCTCGTCGCCACCATTCGTTTTCCCCGTAACGAGAACTTAAATGACATAACCGGGTTCATAGAGTTCACGGCCCATTCCGGCCCCATGGACATTCGCCAGAAATTCAAATTACAGGAAATGACTTACAAAGGCCGCCTGGAACTCTAACATGCGATTGACAATTCTCCTCCTCTCCCTGGCCGCCCTCGCGCATGCCGAAGTCGTCCCCGGCCGCTATATCATCGAACTCACTGGCGACTCGGTCTCCCAGCACCTCTCCCGCCGCGCCCGCCGCGAAACCCTCCGCGGCCCCGAAGCCACCCGGCGCCGCACCGCCATCCGCGCCGAGCAGTCCACTCTCCGCTCCCGCCTCGGCGCCGCCGTCACCGTTCAGGACAGCGTCGAGAATGTCGCCAATTCCTTGATAATCGAAGCCAGCGACGCCGAAGCCGCCCGCCTCTCCCGCCTCCCTGGCGTCCGCCGCGTCACCCCCGTCCGCACCCTGAAACGCCTGCTCGATCGCGCCGTCGTCGTCAATCGCATCACCGAAGCCTGGGACCAGATCGGCGACGACAAAGCCGGCGAAGGTGTCAAAATCGCGATCATCGACACCGGCGTCGACAATGGTCACGAAGCCCTCCGCGATGCCGCCCTGAACTTGCCCGCCGCTTTCCCAAAGACAAATACAACCACCGACGAAACATTCACAAGTAACAAAGTCATCGTCGCCAGAAGTTACGTCAACTTACTCGCCCGCCGCGATTCCGACTTATCCGCCCGCGATCGCGTCGGCCACGGCACCGCCCTCGCCGTCGCCGCCGCCGGCGTCCGCACCGCCGGCCCCCTCGCCACCATCCAGGGCGTCGCCCCCCGCGCCTACATCGGCAGCTACAAGGTCTTCGGCACCCCCAATGTCAACGATGGCGCCACCAATTCGGCCATCATCAAAGCCATCGATGACGCCGTCGCCGATGGCATGGACATCATCAACCTCAGCCTCGGCGACGACCTCACCGGCCGCCAGGAAGACGACCCCCTCGTTGACGCTGTCGACCGCGCCACCGCCGCCGGCGTCCTCGTCGTCTGCGCCGCCGGCAACAACGGCCCCGACTTCGGCACCATCTCCTCCCCCGGTTCCGCCCGCTCGGCCATCACCGTCGGCGCCACCCGCAACGACCGCGGCTTCGGAGCCAGCGTCGACATCGAAGGCCTCGGCGCCGTCCCTGCCATCATCGGCAGCGGTGCGCCCCCGGCTGCTCCCGTCACCGGGCCCATCGCCGACGCCGGCCTCGCCTGCGACACCCTCCCCGCCGGCAGCCTCACCGGCAAAATCGCGCTCATCCTCCGCGGCACTTGTACGTTCGAAATCAAGCTCAATAACGCCCAGCGCGCGGGCGCGATTGGCGGCCTCGTCTACGCCACCGCCGCCGCCCCCGAACCCATCGGGATGAACGTCGGCGCCGCCACCCTTCCGGCCGAAATGATCTCCAACGCCAATGGCCAACTGCTCAAGGAGAAGGAGGGCATCGTCGTCACCCTCCGCTTCACTCTCGGTGCCGTGCCGCAGAGTTACAACCAGCTCGCCAACTTCTCCGCCATCGGCCCCAACGTCGATCTCTCCATCAAGCCGGACCTCGTCGCCGTTGGCCAAAGCTTCTACGTCGCCACCCAATCCGTCGACCCCAACGGCGATATGTTCAGCGCCACCGGCTTCGTCATTACGCAGGGCACCAGCTTCTCCGCCCCCCTCGTCGCCGGTGCCCTGGCCCTGCTCAAAAGCGCCCGCCCCGGCCTCACCGTCGACCAATACCGCTCGCTCCTCATCAGCTCCGCCACCCCCGTCTCCGACCTCCTCGGCGACGCCGCCACCGTCCAGAAAATGGGCGCCGGCCAACTCCATCTCGCCGCCGCTCTCCGCTCCCAAACCGCCGTCTATCCCGCCTCGCTCAGCCTCGGCACCAACGCCCGCGCCACCGGCACGCTCCGTGTCGAAAACCTGAAGCCAACGGACGAAATCTACTCGCTCTCGGTCGAACCGCGCAACGGCGCCACCGCCCCCAAGCTCTCCGAATCCACCCTCAACATCGCCACGGCCCAAACCGCCGAAGTCGCCCTGGACCTCGACGCCTCCACCCTCGCCCCCGGCGCCTACGAAGGCTTCGTAAAAATCACCGGTGCCACCACCGGCACCGAGACGCGCGTCCCCTACTGGTTCGCCGTGCCGGACACCACCCCCGCCGCCATTCCGATCATCGCCGTCACCGCCACCGGCCGCCGCAGCGGACAGGTCCGCAATGCATTCTATTTCCGCGTTACGGACGCCGCCGGCATTCCCATCGCCGGCATAAAGCCCGCCGTCACCGTGCAATCCGGTGACGGCGATCTCATCGACCTGAACGATTACAACACCGACTCCCCCGGCCTCTTCAGCGCCACCGTCCGCCTCGGCCCGGCCGTCGGCGCGAACGTCTTCCGTATCGAGGCCGGCGAAAAAATGATCGACATCACGATCACCGGCAACTAACCCGCGCTCAGTGCGCCGTCTTCAAAATCAGCGTCATCAGGTTCCACGCCACCAGCACCGCGAACCCGATATTGATCCGCCCCAGCAGCTGCCCCTTCGCCGTCTGCCAGCAATACACGCCCAACCCAAACGCCAGGATCTTCACGGCCAGCAACCCCGATAACGGCGTCGGGAACGATTGAATCGCCCAATTCACAATGGGATTCCCTTCGCTAACCCCATTGATGAGGAACGCGACGGTCGTCAGAAAGTCAAGAACCTGTAGGTAGGAGTAGTGGTAGAGGGTCTGCGTCATGCTGGCGTGCTCTTCCCCAATAGGCTATCCCTGGGGAAGGGGAGCACCAATAGAACACCCGTCCCAA
>JBIKOG010000451.1:0-3219 GCA_044358225.1 Bryobacteraceae bacterium
CCCGCGCGCCGGAATCGTCACTTCCAGCCCATAACGCTCTTCGATCGCCGCCGCCATCGCCTGCTGCTGAGTATACTCCCCATGCACCAGGAACACGTGCTTCACCCGCTTCACCAGCGGTTCCATCCACGCCAGCAGCTCCTGCTGATCGGCATGCCCGCTCAGCTCGTTGATCTTCATCACCTCGGCCCGCACGCGCACCGGCTCGCCAAAGATGTTCACTTCCTTCTGCCCGTCCAGCAGCTTCCGGCCCAACGTGTTCTCCGCCTGGAATCCGGTAATCAGCACCGTATTCTTCGGGTCCGAAACGTTGTTCCGCAAATGGTGCAGGATGCGCCCCGCCTCCGCCATTCCCGACGCCGAAATGATCACGCACGGCACCCGCACGTCATTCAGCGCCTTGGACTCCTCCACATCCCGGATGTAGCGCAGCCGCCGGAATCCGAACGGGTCGTCCCCGCCATCCAGGAACACGTTCGTCTCCGCGTCGTAGCACTCGGTGTGCTTCCGGAACGCCTCGGTCACGTTCACCGCCAGCGGACTGTCCACAAACACCGGAATCTCGTTGATCCGCCCCTCGTGAATCAACTCGTGAATCATCAGCACAATCTGCTGCGTACGCCCCACCGCGAACGCCGGCATGATAATCTTCCCGCCCCGGTTCGCCGTGCCGTTAATAATGGCCGCCAGCTTCTCCTTCGCATGGGCCAGCGGCTGGTGCAGCCGGTCGCCATACGTGCTCTCCATGATCAGAATATCGGCCTCCACCGCCCGCTCCGGGTCCCGAATGATGGGCAGTTTCTTCCGCCCCACGTCGCCCGAAAACAGCAGCTTCTTCCCCTCCAGCTCCAACTCCAGAAACGTCGACCCCAGCATGTGCCCCGCCTCATGCGTCGTCGAGAATACCCCCGGCAAAACCTCTGTCCGCGAATGCATCTCCACCGCACGGAACTGCGCCATCGCCGCCTTGGCGTCGTTCACCGTGTACAACGGCTCCACCGGCTCCCGCTCCGGTTCCTCGATCACCCGCCGCCGCCGTGACGCGCGCCGGTTTATGAATTCCGCGTCCTTCTCCTGAATGAACGCCGAATCCTGCAGCATCGAACTGCACAGGTCAATCGTCGCCGGCGTCGTAAAGATCGGTCCGCCAAACCCTTTCGACGTCAGGTTCGGGATGTTCCCCGAATGGTCGATGTGCGCGTGGGAAAGCAGCAGCGCATCCACCTCCGAAGGCGCGAACGGGAAGTGCGTGTTCCGCTCCGCCGATTCGCTCCGGCGGCCCTGATACATCCCACAATCCAAAAGGAACCGGCGGCTCCCGGTCTGGATCTCGTGCATGGAGCCAGTGACTGTGCGGGCTGCGCCGCGAAATGTGATTTGCATTCTACTCTGACTCTACCTTGTTATCCTGAGTTTCGCTCCGCATGTCGAAACTTGCCATTACCCTCCTCGCCCTCCTGCCCAGCTTCTGGATGCTATGGCAGTCCGGCGGCATCCCTCACCTCGGTTATTTCCACGACGACGGCATCTACGCCGGCACCGCCGCCTCCGTCGCCGATGGCAACGGCCTGCGCCTCCAAAGCCTCCCCGGCGAACCCTACCAAATCAAATACCCGCCGCTCTTCCCGCTCTATCTCGCCCTCGGCGTCAAATGGGAACCCGCCCTCACGTTCCTCGTCTGGGTCCTCCTTCCCGCGCTCATGTTCCTCCTCTGGCGCTGGAAAAACGATCCCTGGATCGTCCTCCTCCTCGGCTGGAACGTCTATTCCGTCGTTTTCGCCTCCCTCACCCTCTCCGAACTCTTCGGCACCGTTTTACTGCTCATCTCCATCCGCCAACTGGAACAGAACAACGTCCGCTCCGCCGCCTTCTGCGCCGGCCTCACCTACCTCGCCCGCACCGCATTGATCGCTTTCCCCGCCGGCGCCGTCCTTTGGCTCCTCCTCAAAAAACGCTGGCGCGATGCCGCTCTCTTCACCGCCATCTTCTCCGTCTTCTTCGTCGCCTGGAACCTCTATATGCGGGCCCACACCACGCCCAACATCACCCCCGGCGCGGTCTATTACCTGTCCTATACGCAGTTCTTCGTTGACAACATGAACGCCGATAACGTCGCCAACGTCCTCTCCATCAATGCCCAGGCCCTCCTCAACAGCCTCGGCGGCGTCCTCTTCTTCAACTCCGGCGATTCATTCCTCGACGTCAACTTCGCCCGCCTCCTCCTGTTCGCCTCCATCTCCGGCCTCGTCCGCGAAGTTCGCCGCGACGGCGTCTCCCCCTACATCCTCATGGTCCCGCCCTACCTGGTGCTGCTCACCGTCTGGAACTTCGTCCCCAACGAGCGCTTCCTCTATCCGCTCCTCCCCCTCCTGCTCTCCGGCCTGGTCGCCGAACTCCGCCACATCTACGCCATGCTCCAGTCCACCTGGGAAAAGCAGCGCGGCGCGACGATCATCATCGGCGCCGTGGTCGCCGCCGGTGCGCTCTGGATGGTGGAGCGTAACGGCGTCTCGGCTTGGGTCAACTCCCCGTCCCTCCCCCGCATCTACCAGGATCTGCGTGCCGACCGCGAAGCCGCCTACGCCTGGATCCGCGCCAACACCCCCGCGGACGCCAACTTCCTGACCTACGAAGACCCCGCCCTCCGCCGCCATACCGGCCGCCACGGTCTCGGCATCCATTGCCCAACGCGCTTCTTCTACGCCAACGACACGAAGAACATCTTCGCCTTCCACGACGATCTGATCCGCACCATGCCCATCGAAAACCTGCAATACGTCCTGATCGGCCCCAACGACCTGGCCCAGGACATCAACGCCCCCGACCGCGAAAAGATCCTAAAGGACTGGCGCACCCGTCCCGACCTCCGCACCGTCTACGAAAACCCCCGCTACCAAATCCGCCAAAGATTAAATTAGTGTCAGGCAGTGCGCCGGGATAAACCGGCATGTAGTAGGGAATGAAAGAGTCCTACAGGAAAGGAGTAGCAAACCATCTTGGCCTCGAGTTTTGCGGGTGTCGTCGCGAGGCGGCAGTCGAAGCGTAAACAGAGGTATCAGCGGGCTGGGTATTGAGCTTCGTAAAACCAGTATGGGATGCCGACCTTGTTGTCTGAAAGGGAAGGCGAAACGAACGCGGACGCAAAGCTAGTCCGTCGCGCGATCCCGCGTAGTCGAAGACCCCATGCACGTTGAGAAACTACATGCACGAGAACCGGGA
>JBIKOG010000129.1:0-21493 GCA_044358225.1 Bryobacteraceae bacterium
GTTCGGCAATTTTATGCGCAAGCGGGATACGCGCGACGGTTGGAACAATGTGATTGAGGACATGATCCGGCGCGGGGCGAAGGGCGAGGAAGAGGAGTGGGCGGAGGTGTCCGATTATCTGGTGGCGCAGTTTTCACCGGTGCGGGTGAATGTGAACCAGGCGACTGCGGCGCAGATTGCCGAGGGGTTGCAGTTGAAGGCGGCGGTGGCGGCGGCGATTGTGAAGCACCGGGAGGGGAACGGGGCGTTTAAGGGGTTTGAGGATTTGGGGAAGGTGGCTGGTGTGGATGTGGCGGCGCTGGAGGCGCGGCGGTTGTTTATTGATTATTGACTTCCTGGGGCCGGGGGAGCATGGTGATCCCGCATTGCGATGCAGTGAGTGCAGCGAATCGCTCTACAGCGCGACTAGCGCGTGATGTTGCGCGCGATCGCTCCGAACGTCACTTGAGCAGCGTCATCGATGGGCCCTTCTCGCCGCAAAGGATATTGCATAGGTCAAACCGTAAACGGCCGAGATAGGCTATCGGCCCAACGGAGGAGGTTTCAGTTCGAAAGGTCCAGTGGCGAACTGCATTCTCAACTTTGATGCGAATCATTGGATGGGCAGACGAACTCTTGACGCAAACGACGTTCCCTGAGGGGGCGACAAGCACGTCCAGGATCGCAGTCCCTTTGATGTCCATTTGCTTCAACGGCCCGTCAATATCGACCTTGTGGACGGCTCGCCGTTTCATCTCGTCCAAGTTGTACCAAACAACTTCAAGCTTTTCGTTTCGACGAAGCTGGCCAGTAAAGCTACAGGGAAGCAAGCCGGACTGGGCCAAGCAGCAACCGCTTGCCGATGCGAGAACGAGCAGAATGTTCCGAGGTCTCACCACCGAATTCTACCCAAACTGTCATGCGCGCCGAATCGGCCCCGATGCGTAGTTGGCAAAGCCGGTGGCTGCTTCTTGAACAGCCGCGGCTAATCCCGCTCCCGGTCAACTGGAAACGACTGGGCTCAGTCTAGCTTCAGACGCCATCCGACATGCGCTTTTCGGGTTTGAGAAACGCTGCTGCCATGTCTTTCAGGACTTAGTCGGTCGACGGGGAAAGTCGGGTGCTGCGCACACGTTGAATGCAAAAACCCTCTCACACTCGCACTCGCCGAATTGCAAGCAGTAACTGCCTATCCACTATTGACGGGTAAGCGTGCGCCATTCGACGGTGGTGCGGCCTTCGGTGTCGGCGGTGGCGACGCGGAGGCGGTAGGCGCCTGATTTGTCGAGTTGGAAACGGACCGTTTCGCCGGGAGGGATGATGCGCATGTCCTCTTCGGCGGGACCGTATAGTTCCCAGTAAAAACGGGCGTTGCGGTAGGTGCCGGTGGCGTCGGCACCGGTGGTGTAGTAGACGTTGGCGGGGGTGGCGGCGTGGGCGGTGACCCAATTGGCGGCGCCTTGGTTGACTGTTACGGTGAGGGGCGGGCCACCGTCGCGGCTGGGGTTGGCGCGGGTGGATTCGGTGATGCGGATGACCTGTTTGTAGTTGGCCGGGGGGAGGTTGGGGAGGTCCCAGAGAACATCGAAACGGGTTCCGTCGCGCATGACTTTTTCCATTTCGAGCAACGCGGCGGACATGACTTGGCCGTAGGTGGAACCCGCGGCGTTGGCGCGTTCGCGATGCATTTCAGGCAGGCCCCAGAGGAGCCCCTTGCCCAGGTGCACGTGGCCGAGGTTGTAGCCGGCGGGGATGACGATGGCGAGTTCGGCTTGTGGCGCTGGGGCGGCGCGCGGGTGGGCCTTGGCGTGGGCGCGGAGATGGCGGGCGTGGGCGAGAACTTCGTTGAAGGGCACGCAGGCGAGCTGGTAGTTGTCCCAGAAGAAAAAGTGGGTGGCGCCGTCGTCATAGGCGCGGGTGAGCCAGTAGGGAGCGTCGGCGCGCTCGACGGCGCCGTAGATGCTGATGCCCCACTGCTTGCCGGTGGCGCGGGCGGCGCCGCGGAGGAAGCTGTTGATGATGGTTGGGAGGACGGCTGGGCTTAGCGGGAAGCGCGTGCCGTAGGACATGTTGAGTTCGGGGATGGTGCGCCAGGTGCCGATGCGGCCGGCGGGTTCCCAGACGAAGGCGGCGGGGACGGTGGTGTCGGCGGAGAGTTCGTAGGCGGCGTTGGCCTCCATGGTTTCCCAGGAGTAGAGATTGGCCTGGCGGATGTCGAGGGTGCCCAGGTTGATGTCCTTGCGGGCGCGGAGGGCCTTCATGAGCCCGGTGGCAGCACGGTTGGCGGATTCGGCGAAGTGGTGTTTAAAGGCCTCCATGGCGACGGCCGGGGTGACGGCGCGGCGGTAGGCGGGGTCCTTTTCCATGCGGGGGCGGAGGTCGGCATCGCGCGTGCCGACGGCGGGTTCATCGAGGAAGATGACGGGGCCGCGGTACTGCGGGCGGTAGAGCATTTCGGGGTAGGGAAGGGCGGCGGTGCCCCAGTAGAAGAGGCCGAGGGCGTCGGCCCATTGTGCCTGGTGCTCGTCGACGCGGACGCAGGAGACGCCAGCGTCGGCCATGGTTTTATAGTCGGCCTGGGTGAGGGGTTGGTAGGTGTATTCGGAGGTGTCGTAGCGGCGGGTTTCGTCGGTCTGGCGGCGATTGCTGGCGGGGCCGATGAGGATGTCTGGCTCCAGGTAGACGGTTTGCGCGGCAGCGGGGAGTGGGATGTTTTGATCGCCCGCGCGGCGGTACTGGTGGCCGAGGAGGGTGACTGTTTCGGCCGTGGCGGTGGGGAGTAGGGTTTCCAGGGCCGTGAGGGTGGGAAGGACGGGGGCGTTGGTGAGTGGGTGTTTGAACTCGCGGACGGGGCCCGAGCCTTCTTGCAGGAGGTAGCGGGCGCCTCGGACCCAGTGGATGGCGAAGTTGCCGCCGGCGCGTTTTTGCGCGGCTAGAGAGACGCGCGGGCCTTCGACGGTGAGGACGAAGGAGGAGAGCGTGGACTGTTCCGAGACGGGGCGGTATTCGGCGCCGAAGGTGGAGAGGGTGAGGAGGAAGAGGCTACTGGCTCGCATGGCAGACGTCGCATCCATTGGGGGCACCGGCTTCGGCGTGGCAGGCCATGCAGGTGTTCATGGAGGTGGATTTTTCCTGGAAGAGAACGGGACGTTGGGCGACTTCGCCGTGGCAGGTGGCGCAGTCGTTTTTCTTCGTGTGGAGGGCGTGATTGAACCAGACGATATCGGGGACACGGTAGATGCGCACCCACGGTACGGGTTCCTTCTTGGCGGCGAAGGCGGCGAGTTTTTGGATCTCAGGAGACTCCTTCTTCACCGTGGTGTGGCAGCCCATGCACATGGTTTCCTTCGGAAACGTGGCTGCGAAGCCATCGCCGGGCATGGTGTGGCAGTTGGTGCATTTCATGCCCATGGCGACGTGGGTTTTGTGGCTGTAGGCGATGGGCTGCGCGATGGGCGGGCCGGGGAGTTTTTCTTCCTTGGGCTTGTACTCTTTTTCCTGGGCCGCAGCGGCCACGACCAGCAGGAGGCTACAGAGAAAACGCGATAAATTCATCGTTGGCCTTCGATCCATTTTTGCCGCCGGCGGCGGCGATGACAACGTACTGTTTGCCGTTGGCTTCGTAGGTCATGGGGGTGGCGAAGCCGCCGGCGGGGAGTTCGGTTTCCCAGAGGACTTTGCCGGTTTCCGAGTCAAAGGCGCGCATCATGCGGTCGAAGGTGGCGGCGATGAAGACCAGGCCGGAGGCGGTGCAGATGGAGCCGCCGTTGGTGTGGGTACCAGTTTTCGGGATGCCGCGTTTTTTTAGTTCGGGGAATTCGCCGTTGACGACGCGCCATTTGAAATCGCCTTTGGCGAGATCGACGGCAGTCATGTAGCCCCAGGGCGGTTTGATGCCGGGGTAGCCTTCGTGGTCCACCAACTGCGCGCGTTTGCTGAGCGCGTATTTGACGTTCATGCCGGGGCCGGCTTCTTTGAAGGCGATGACGTTGGTGGTTTCGTCGGTGTTGCAGAAGACGCGGTTGCGCTTGGGATCGAAGCTGCAGCCGCCCCAGAGGGCGCCGCCGCGGAAGCCGGGATGGATGACGCCGCCTTCCATGGGGGCGGGGTGGAAGAGGTCGCCGTGTTCGACCTGATCGACTTGTTTCTTTACGAATTCGTGGGCTTCGGGGCTGATGTCGGTGATCCATTCGGGCTTGAAGCCGATGCGGGAGAGAGGCGGGGGCTTGAGCGGATGGGGCTGGGTTTTCGACAGCACTTCGCCGGGCATTTTGGAGGCGGGGATGGGGCGTTCTTCGACGCCGTAAATGGGCTTGCCGGTTTCGCGATCGAGGAAGAAGAGGTAGGACTGCTTGGTGGGCTGGCAGACGGCGTCGATGGTTTTGCCGTTGTATTTGACGGTGACGAGCGCAGGCTGGGCTGGCATGTCGTAATCCCAGATGTCGTGATGGACGACCTGGTAGTGCCATTTGCGTTTGCCGGTGAGGGCGTCGAGAGCGAGGACGCAGTTGCCGAAGAGATTGTCGCCGAGGCGGTTGCCGGCCCAGTAGTCAAAGCTGGGCGAGCCGATGCCGGCGATGACGAGGCCGCGCTTTTCATCGACGCTCATGCCGGCCCAGTTGTTGGTGCCGCCGGTGTATTTCCAGGAGTCGCCGGCCCAGGTGTCGTGACCGAGTTCGCCGGGCTGGGGGATGGTGTGGAAGATCCAGAGGCGCTTGCCGGTTTTGGCGTCCCAGCCGCGGATGTGGCCGGGGGCTTCGGGGTAGGGACCTTCGCCGCCGCCACCGCCGGTGATGACAACGTTTTTGTACGTGACGACGGGGCTGGAGTGTTTGTAGGTGAGCTTCGCCATGTCGTGGTCGAAGTCGTTTTTTAGATCGATCGCGCCGTCTTTACCGAACGTGGCGACGGGCTTGCCGGTTTGGGCGTTGAGGGCCCAGAGCTGATCGCGGTAGGCGTGGAAGATGCGTTTATCGGCGCCGTCTTCCCAGTACGTCACGGCGCGGGAGATGCCGGGGGCGCGGCGGGAGGGCGCGCCGCCGGTGTCGGCGGGGTCGAAGGTCCAGAGGAGCTTGCCGGTGGCGGCGTCGACGGATTGGACTTTGTTGCGGGCGGTGGTGAGGTACATGACGCCATCGACGACGATGGGCGTGCATTCGATGATGGTGGCCGGGCGGGCGGAGGCGTCGCCGGTTTTGTGGATCCAGGCGACTTTGAGGTTGGCGACGTTGGCCGGTTTGATCTGATCGCAGGGCGAGAAGCGGGAGGCGCCGGCGTCACCACCGTAGTGATTCCATTCGCGCGCGCGGGGCGTGGGCGCGGCGGTGGCCAGGGCGGCGGTGGCGGCGGATTGCTGCAGAAATTGACGGCGGTTCATCGGCTTTGAATATATCAAGGCGACGTTCCGCCAGCCAAAGGTTATTCGGTGCCGTAGTTTATTTCCAGGCGCTTGACCGACTGCATGGCGGCGAAGAGGACCAGCGCGGTGACGGCGAGCAGGCCGAGCACGGCGACGGGGACGGACGATGGCGCGGCGGGGGCCAAGAGCATTTTCAGCACGGCCGGCATGTCGTTCGGCAGCGGCACGGGCACCGGGCAGATGGACTGCAGATAGTGCAGAACGCTGAGCTTTTGCATGACATCGGGGAGGAAGCCATTGATGGATTCCCAGATGAGCATGACGATGGCCGGGAGGATGGGGTTGCGCAGGAGGAGCCCGGCGGCGAGGAAGACGCTGCCGTAGCCGACGCAGCCGAGAGCGGCGGCGGCGACGTACCAGAACGCGTGTTCGGGGCCGATGGTTTGCCAGTATGTGGCGACCTCATTCGGGTCGTGCGGGAGGACCATGGAGAGGAAGCTGAGCAGCGCGCCGGTGCCGAAGATGAAGGCGGCGGCGATGAGGCCGGCGAGGTATTTGCCCAGAAGGAGCACTTCGCGTTTGACCGGGGCGAGGAACCAGAAGTGGAGCGAGCGATCGAGCATTTCGCCGCGGAAGAGATTGATGAAGATGCCGAGGCAGCCGAAGAAGATGCCGAGGCGGAGGTAGAAAAACTGGAACATGGTGGCGTAGACGCGGCGGTCGTCTTCGAAGTTCATCAGTTCGCGGGCGTTGCGGCTGACGAGTTTGCCGTCCTCGAAGCGGAGATCGACGCGGCGTTTGCCATCGAAGTACATGACGTAGCGGCGGACTTCGGGTTGCTTTTCGGCTTCGGGATCTTCGTCGCCGCGGCGGACGCGACGCTTGCGGGTGGTGTCGCTGACTGGTTTGCCGGCGAGGGCGAGGACCTGTTCGTCGGTCATGCCGGATTGCACCTTGTCGAGCACTTCGGCGGCGGTGACGCGATCGCCGCCCCAATTGCGTTTTTTGAGGTTGGCTTCGAGGGCGTGGCCGAGGAAGATGATGGACGGAAAGATGGCGAGGATGTAGACCCAGAAGGATCGTTTGGAGAAGAAGACGCGGCCGAGTTCGAGGCGCGCGATGGTCCAGATTTGTTGGTACGGCGTCATTTGCCGCCTCCGATCAGGTATTCGTAGAGGGCGTCGACATTTTCGTCGGTGGGGATGACGCCGTCGATATCGATGCCGCTGAGCGCGATGCGTTCGAGGGCGGCGGCGAAGGCTTCGCGGTTGCGCGTGAGGACGAGCAGGCCGGCGCCTTCGGGGGCGAGTTTGATTTCCGAGATGTGGGCTTCGGCGAAGAGGAGCGCGGCGACACGGGAGGCGTCGCGGCAGTGGAGCAGGAACTGGCTGGGGTGTTCGTGGATCTCTTCGCGAACGCTTTTGATTTGGCCTTCGGCGACGATCATGCCGTTGGAGATGAGGATGACCTGATCGGAGAAGACGTCGACTTCCTGGAGCACGTGGCTGGAGAGGATGACGTGGCGGCCGTTGGCGGCGTAGTCGCGGAAGAGGGCGATGGTTTCGGCGCGGACGAGAGGGTCGAGGCCGTTCAGGGGTTCGTCGAGGATGAGGACTTCCGGATCGTGGGCGATGGCCTGGGCGAGGCGGATGCGCTGGCGCATGCCTTTGGAGTAGCCGGCGACTTTGCGTTTGGCGGCGGCGGTGAGGCCGACGCGTTCGATGGCCTGCCAGGCGCGGCGTTCGCATTCGGCCTTGGGGAAGCCGAAGAGGACGAGGCCGGTGTGGACGAATTCGAACCCGGTGGCGCCGCGCGGGCCGGCGTCGTACTGGGTGGCGTAGCCCAGGATGCGCATGAGTTTATCGGGCGCGTAGGGGCTGAGGCCACGGACCTGGATGACGCCGGAGTTGGGGTGGATTAGCCCGGTCATGAGGTTCATGAGCGTGGTCTTGCCGCTGCCGTTGGGACCGACGAGGCTGGTGATGCCGGGGGGGATGTGGAGGTCGACGCGGTTGACGCCGAGGACTTCGCCGTAGAATTTCGAGACGTTGTCGAAGATGATTTCGGGGGCGCTCATTTGACCACCTCCACGGCGCGGAGCTTGCGGGCGAGGAGGGCGAGGAGCCCGCCGGAGAGGCTGAGGATCACGGTTGCGCACTCCCAGGCGCCGGGTTTATCGTCGGCGATTTCGACATCGAGGAGGCCTTTCCAGACGGCGTTGATGGCGTAGGTGGGGTTGAGGGCGGAGGCCCATTCGACACGGAAGATGGAGTTGACCATTTCCGCGGCGCCGGCTAGGAGGAAGAAGAACGCGAGCACGAGCGCGCCGGCGACGACGCGCCATTTGACGTAGGCGGAGCTGGCCATGGCGACGAGGCTGACCATGCCGATGTAGAGCGTGAAGCCGATGAAGATGCCTGAGCCGAGGAACCAGTTGTTGGCGAGCCAATCGCCGCCGGCGATGGAGGCCTGCATGCCGAAGAGCAACATGCCGGGGACGATGGTGACGAGCGAGAGGATGCCGAGCAGAACGATCATGCGGGAGAGGATGTAATCCCAGCGGGTGAGGGGCCGGGAAAAGTAGAGCGGGAGGGCGTTATTGGCGAGGTCTGGCGCGACGAGGCCGGGACCGGCGACGGAGGCCAGGATGAGGGCAGACGTGGACTGGACGTTCATGAAGATGAAGAAGAAATTGCCGTTGATGGCGAGGAATTTCTTGAGGCCGCCGCCGAAGCCTTGCCAGAGTTCGGAGTGGTTGGAGAGATAGATGAAGCCCGCGCAGAGGAGCGGCCAGAAGAGGCTGACGACCATCAGGATGACGACGAACCGCTGGCTGAGAATGCGCTCCCAGGAGAAGCGGGGCATGACCATGAGCCGGGCGAAGTGGCTGGTGATGGCGCCATCGTAACGTTGATAACCGCGTCTATATACGGCCATGGGCGGGGACCTCCGCGGGCGTGTCGCCCGGCGTCCGGCGGATGTGTCCGACGGCTTTCAGGAAAATTTCTTCGAGGGTGTCGCGGCGGTGCGTGAGCTTGCGGATCTGCAAACGCTCGCGGGAGGCGACGCGCCAGAGAGAGCCGATTTCGACATCGGCGGGGAGGACGATGCGCCATTCGCCTGGGGCTTCGCTGACGCCTTCGGCGCCTACTTCGCGGAGGGCGGCGGCGAGGCCGCGATCGTCGCCGATGACGTCGAGCTGGACGAAGCGGCGGTTGGATTTACGTTCGGCTTCGAGGTCGGCCTGATGGACGATTTGGCCGTCTTTGAGGATGACGACTTCGTCGCAGACCTGTTCGACATCGGTGAGGAGATGGGAGCAGAGCAGGACGTTCATGCCGTGCTGCTCCTTCATTTCCTTGATGAGTTGGAGCATGCGCTGGCGAGCGGCGGGGTCGAGGCCGTTGGTGGGTTCGTCGAGGATGACGAGTTCGGGGCCGTGGACGATGGCTTGGGCGAGTTTTGCCATCTGTTTCATGCCGAGCGAGTAGGTGCCGATTTCCCGGTAGCGCGATTCACCGAGGCCGACGTGGAAGAGCACTTCGTGGGCTTTTTCGAGCGCGGCGGCTTTGGGGAGGCCGGAGACTTCGCCCATCAGGCGGAGGAAGGCGACGGCGGTCATATTGCCGATGAACGAATCGTTTTCGGGCATGTAGCCGATGCGGGCTTTCACTTCGCGGGCCTGTGTGTGGCAGTCGAAACCGAGGATGCGGGCGCGGCCGGCGGAGGGCTTTTGGAAGCCGAGGAGGGTTTGGATCAGCGTGGACTTGCCGGCGCCGTTGGGGCCCAAGAGGCCAATGGCTTTCCCGGCACCGGAGACGCCGAGGCGGCAGGAGATTCCTTGCAGAATCTCCCGCCGGCCAAGGCGAACGCGGAGGGCGTCGACTTCAATGACCGCGCTCATTTGGCTCGCTTTCCGGTCATGTGGGCTTGCAGCATAGTGTCCAGCATAAGGCTTGTAAAGCGAGTACGAGAAGCAACCTGAATTCGTTCCGTTTCTCCGTTGAAAGTGATCAAAGAAGCGTCGCGAACCGCGAGCAGTTTCTGGAGCTGCGGGGAAGAGGTGAGCGAGGACAGCATGGACGACGCGGGGCCGAGATTGAACCAGGCGAAGCCGGAGCGGTGGAGGCCGGCGCTCGAGGGCAGCTGGGCGCGGAACTGCGACGAACGAACCAGCGGGAAGCCGTTGGACCGTGTGGCGATGGCGCGGAGGGCAACGGCGCGGTCCATGGAGACGATCCAGTAGCCGCGGTCGAAGGTCCACTGCAGGCCAAGGCCGGAGAAGGTGACGGAGTACCAGAGGCGGCCGTCGATGTTCTCCTGTTTGAAGGCGAGTTTGCGTTCGGCCGGGGCCTCGCGGTTGTAGGCATCGACGATCTTGTTCATGGTCGCGTTGAGCGTGGCGGGTTGATAGACCTCGACGGCGGCGAACCAGCCGGGGATGGGCACGGCGGCGGTTTCGAGCGACAGCGTGAAATCGGTGCCGAGGGCGCTGGCGAGATCGTTGGTCAGGTTGACGCCGGTCCTGGTTTCGACCTGGCGGAGCTGCTCGGCGAAGCCGGGGACGAGCGTGGAGAGTTCGTCGAAGATTTGGCGCGGGTTGCGGGTGGCGGCGGAGAAGACGGCGACGGCGTCGGCCGAGGCGTATTCGGTGGAGCCGGCCGAACCGGGGGCGGCGAGCCAGGAGGCGATACCGGTGCGGGGGCCGTTGAAGGTGACGGTGGCTTCGTTTTCTTCGACGCCCTGCACGGTGTGCTGTTCGATGAAGGCGAACTTTAATTGATTGGCACCGAGGGCTTCCGGAGCTTTGCCGATGCCGATGGCTTCGACGTCGGCGCCGAGGATCCAGGAGACGCCGCGGCTGTAGCGTTTGGCGACTTCCTGGGCGAAGGGCGTCTGCGTGCCCTGGCCGAGTTGGGCGATGAGGGCGTTCAGTTCGGTGGCGTTGCGGCCGATAAGGAGCACGCCGTTGACGACGCGGTAGGCGGCCGGGGCGGGGAGGAGTTTCTTCAGTTCGGCTTCGAGCGCGGACTGCTGGCCGGGCTTGACTTCGACCATGACGAGCGTGGCGCGGGGCCGCTGGAGGATGAAGACAATCTCATCGCCCAACATCGGGGAAAGCACGCGGACCTTATCGAGCAGCTGGCGGGTTTCGCCGGCGCTGGCGGTGGCCCACCATTCGCGGAGGGCGGCGTTGTCGCGGGAGCGCTGTTCGATGAGCGAGACGGCCTGCGTCATGGTGGGGCCGAGGTTGGGGATGGCGCCGTAGACGACGACATCGGGCGGCAGCATGGAGACGATTTTGGCCGAGGTGCGCGCGGCGGGCGGGGGGAGCTGTTTTTCGATGGCGGCGAGCTCGGTGAGGAGTTCGACGTCCTTCGACCAGCTGACGGCTTCGCGAACCGTGACCTTGGCAAGGGCGGGGGAAGTCGTCGACTGTTCGCCGGGCTTCAGCAGGCGTTCAGTCCCGGGCTGGGTGACGGCGACGGAGCCTTCGACGACGCCGACGAGCGAACCGGCGGTACCGGCGGAGACGGTGAAGATGGTGCCTTTCACAGCCGCTTCGGAATCGCGAGATACGACCTTCAGATAGCCGCGGCGCTGTTTGGCGGCGCGGACGATGATGTCGCCGCGTTCGAGCTGGATGGTGGCGCCGCTCCAGGCGGCCTTGAGCGAAAGCTCGGTTCGTTCGTTCACTTCGACGAGAGAGCCATCGGCCAGGCGAAGCTGGGCGGTGGCGCCGGCGGCGGTGCGGACGATGTCGCCATCGGCGATTGTCGCGCCTTTCGCGAGTGGCGAGGCGTTGAGCGAATAGAGCGTTCCGGAGGTGCTTTCGACCGTGGCGCGAGGGCCGGAGGGGGCGAGAGCATGGTCCAGATAGTTGCGGCCCAGGAATAGCGAAACGGCCGCTACGCCGGCGGCAATGGCCCAGCGGGGAACGGTGAAACGGCGACGGGCCACCGGGGCCATGGTGACGACGGGTTCGGAGTGCATCGAACGCCGGCACCCGGCGCAACGCGCCAGGTGGTCTTCAAGGAGCATGCGTTGGGCTTCGGCCAGGGTGCCGGCTTGGTAGTCAGCAAACTGGGAGCGAAACCGCTGGCAGGCAGGGCCGGCGGAGAGTTGGTTCCAGACACGCTCGCGGGCGGCGGCCACGGTGGCCGGGTCCGGTTCTTCCTGCCGCATATCATTCAAAAGTTGATCGAGTTCCTGTTCATTCATGGCAGTAGATCCTTTCCTTATCGATTCATTGCGACGAGCAAGTCCTGGCGGATGCGGTGGAGGCGGCTGGCAACCGTGCCCCGCTCAATCCCGAACATTTCGGCCAGTTCTTCGTAAGAGAAGCCATCGAGGTTGCGGAGGGTGAAGAGTTGGGCGTCTTCGGGGTCGAGCTTCGAGAGGGCGCGGCGGACGGCTTCTTTGAGCAGGGCGTCTTTGTCGGGGGAGGTGCGTTCAGGGCTCAAGTCCAGCGGGGTTTCGCGGGCGGACTGTTTTTTACGGAGGATATCGATGGCGGCGTTGGTGGCGGCGCGCCGGAGATAGTGTTCGGAGGAGTGGGTGAGTTCGAGCGCCGGGAGATTCATGAGGCGCATGAAGACGGTCTGCATGGCGTCCTCGGCGTCGGCGTCGTTTCCGGTCACGCGGAGCGCCGTGCGGTAGACGGCGTTGGCGTGTTGTTCGTAGAGTTCTTGAAAGCTTGGTGGCAGCGGCAATGCTTGTGGTCCCGCTGTTAATGCTAGCCCGATAGATGCCATGTTCGTGGTCTCAATCAGCTAGACGGGGGTGGCCCCGGTTTTCTTCCAAAAAACTTTGCCTAGCCGGGGAGGCGTTTTTCGAAGAGAACGGCGCCGTTGAGATCGCGGAGTTTGACGGTCATTTCGCCGGCGTCGCTGATGGCCACTTCGCCGAAGAACTGCAGGCCGGCGGCGGGGCCGACGGCTTGTTGGCCGGGTGCCGGGTGCTTCTGGTAGATGACCTGGGGGCCGAAGGTGTTATCGAGCTTGCCGGGGCCGAAGGAGCCAGCGTTGAGCGGGCCGCTGACGAATTCATAGAAGGGGGAGAAATCGGTGAAGACGGCCTTGGCCGGGTCGTAATAGTGGGCGGCGGTGTAGTGGACGTCGGCGGTGAGCCAGACGACGTTTTTGACGTCGCGGATGCCTTGGAGGAGGCGGGACATTTCGAGCTCGCGGCCGAGCGCGGGGCCGTCGCCATTGGCGGTGGCTTCGAACATGGAGCGGCCGGCGGTGTCCTTGCCATCGGCGACGAGGAGGCCGATGGGCATGTCGGAGGCGATGACCTTCCAGCGGGCTTTACTCGCGCGGAGGCCGTCCATGAGCCAGCCCATTTGAGGGGCGCCGAGGAAGTCCGTATCGGAGCCTTCGCGTTCCTGGCGGTTGTAGGAGTTGGGGCCGCGGTAGGAGCGCATGTCGATGACGAAAACGTCGAGCAGGGGGCCGTAGGGGATGTGGCGATAGATGCGTTCGGATTCGATGCAGTGGTAGCGGATGGGGGCGTATTCGAGGAACGCTCGCTTGCCGCGGGCGGAGAGGAGGGCGACGGATTTTTCGGTGTAGAGCGGATTGTCGGTGAGGGATTTCGAGGTGCTCCAGTTGTTGAGCACTTCGTGGTCGTCCCACTGCCAGATCTGCGGGACTTCGGCCTGGAATTTGCGGAGGTTGCTATCGAGCAGATTGTATTTATAGGCCCCGCGAAATTCGGCGAGGGTTTCGGCGACCTTCGATTTTTCTTCGGTGACGATGTTTTTCCAGATGCCGCCATCGGGCAGTTTCATCTCGGCGGGGACGGGGCCATCGGCGTAGATGGTGTCGCCGGAGTGGATGAAGAAATCCGGCTGGAGCTTGCGCATGGTCTCGTAGATTTTCATGCCGCCGAAGGCGGGGTTGATGCCCCAGCCCTGGCCGACGGTGTCGCCGGACCACAGGAACCGAACGGCGCGTTTGCCGACGGGGGCGGGGCGGAAGGAGCCGCGCTCGGGGGCCGAGTCGGCACCGCCCAAGCCCAGATCGCGCATGACGACTTCGTATTCGATTTCTGAGCCCTGGGACCAGCCGCCGATATCGACGCGGCCGGTGTAGTCGGAAACTTCCAGGCAGTGCGGGCCCATGACTTCGGTCCAGGAGGCGCCGGGGCGGCGTTCGCGCCAGCGGACGATCATGCGGCTGGGGCCATCGGCGCGGCTCCAGATGAGGGCGCGTGTGGCGGTGACATCACCGGCAGCGACGCCTTGGGCAAGAGCGGGACGGCGGCCACCGCGGGCTATGAAGGGGGCGGCCTGGAACAGCTGGCGGCGGGAAAGTTTCATTCGGTTCGATTATCCTCTTCGCCGGACTTCGACGACGCCCAATTTGTAGCCTGCCGCACCGTATGGGCTTTCGGTGGAGCTGATTTCCAGGCGGCCGTAGACCCAGACGGAGAAGATGAGTTCCACCTTTACGCTGCGGCCGGTGGACATGGTGGCATAGACGATTTGGTTGCCGGGGGGCGGCGGCGTGTGGACACAGGCGCCGGCGGTGGGGACGAGCAGGAAGTCGTTCACTTCCTGGAACCCGTCATCGAGCGGGACCATATAGCCGGCGATTTTGACGTTCGTGCCGGCGATCATTTCGAGGAGCGGGGAGCCTTGGCCGGTTTGCACGTCGAGCCCGCGGAGCACGCGCCAATCGACTTCGGCGAAGCCTGCTTTTTCCGACGGGGCGTCATCGACGGGGGGCGCGGCGTCGGCCGTGTTGGTGGGGCGGGCGACGTGGACTTTTTGCGGCTGCGTTTCCTCGACGGGCACCATGCGCTGTCCGCAGGAGCCCAGCACGAATCCGATTCCGCTCAGCCATTCTCGCCGTCGCATGCCTGTACTTCTACTTTATTCCAGCTGGCCGAAGAGGATGCGTTCTTTCCGGCTGGGCGAGGTGTCGCCCTGGGTGACGGTGAGGTAGATGGCGCCCTTGTATTCGTGGAGCGAGACGTATTGGAACGATTTGTTGGTTTCGAAGCGGTAGCGGCGTTTCCAGCGGATGCCATCGGTGGAGACGTCGATATTGAAGACGGAGCGGGAGACGCCGTCGATCTTTGTCGCCTCCTGCCAGCCGAGGTAGTAGGTGCCGTTAAAGCGCTCGAAGTTGGGCTTGGAGGAGGCGCCGTTGGCGATGAGGTCGCGGTAGCGGGGCGTGGTCCAAAGGCGCCCGTCCCAGCTGGAGGCGAACATGTAGTTGGCGGTGCCGCCGTCCTGGCGGGCGATGGCGAGCCAGGTGCCATCGGGGAGCCGATTGACGGCGGCTTCGGTGAGCTTTTCGGGGCCTTCGCCGTTGAAGTGGCCGAGGACTTCGAAGGTGTCCATCGCCGGGTTGAGGCGGGCGAGCCCGTTTTGGCCGCCGGGATAGTTGTTCATGACGGTGTAGATGGCGTTGTCGATGGTCTTGAAG
Organism: Bryobacteraceae bacterium; assembly: GCA_044358225.1. GTDB lineage: Bacteria > Acidobacteriota > Terriglobia > Bryobacterales > Bryobacteraceae. The sequence continues at coordinate 14,776 of JBIKOG010000129.1, forward strand.
GAATCGATGGTGTAGAGGCCGTAGTCTTTGGGTTCGCGGGTGAAGCCCTGGGCGGCGGCGTCGGCATGGAAGCGGGCCGGTTGCATGTCGTGGGTGCCGGTGGCGGTTTGGAGTTTTAGGCGATGGATCTCTGGGTGGAACGCGGTGGTGGGGATGTCGAAATCGCGGTAGTAGGACTGGGCTTCGCGCTGGCGCGGGGCTTCGCTGGCGAAGAAGGTGCGGAGGGTGGTGGCGTCCTTGCGAATGATGCGGGGGACGAAGCAGGCGCCTTCGGGGAGGGTCTCGTTGGCGAAGGCTTGTTTGCCGCGGGCCAAGGGGATGCGGTGGGTGACGGCCATGGTGCGGAGGTCGACGATGGACATTGTGCAGTAGACGAAGGGCCATTCGGCGTTTTCGCCGGGCTGGACTTCGTTGGCCATGGAGACGATGTAGGCGCGGTTATCGACGATGACGAATTCGGCGTCGTGGGCGCCTTTGACTTCGGGGCCGGAGACGTTGACGAGGCCGGACATGACGCGATCGCCAGCGGCTTTGGGGTCCCAGGGGGCGAGGGCGTTCAAGACCTGGCGGAGCTGGACTCGGCCGGAGACGGGCTTGCCGGCGAGGACGTCTTTTTCGGTGAATTGGGCCTGGAGGATCTCGCCGGCGCCTTGGCGGTCGCGGTCGTAGACGACGGAGATAAGGCCGTCTTTGTCTTCGACGCCATCGGGGTAGGAGACGTTTTTGCGTTCGTCGAGGAGGAGGCCATCGTTCCAGGTTTGGCCGTCATCGGTGGAGAGCTGGGCGGTGAGATGGCTGCGGCCCTGGAAGCGGTGGTGGTTGACCAGGAGCAGGTTGCCGGAGGCGAGGCGGCGGACGAAGAAGCGGGAGCCGGGGCTGGCGATTTTGGTGGCGGCGCCGGGAGTCCAGGTTTTGCCGCGATCGGAGGAGAAGCTTTCCCACAACACGCCCGCGCCGGTGCGGGTGAGCATCCAGAGACGCTTGTCGCGGAGTTCGACAACCATGTTTTCGAGTGCCCATTCGGGGGCCTGGACGGCACCGTGGAGCTTCCACGATTTGCCTTTGTTGGTGGAGATGGCCACGCCTTGGACCTGCGTGGAGCGGGCGAACCAGTCGTAGGTTTTCTGCGGCGAGTGGGTGACGGGCAGGACCCATTCTCCGGTGGAGAGGACGATGGGTTTGTTCATGCGGAAGGCGACGGCGGCTTCGTCGAAACCGATGCGGAACTCGGCGCCCCAGGTGGGCACTTTCGCGTCGGGCTGGTTGCAGATGCGGGCCCAGACGCCGTGTTCGGCGGTGTCTTTGTTGCCGCGGTTGTAGATGTACCAGAGGCGGCCGGCGGGATCGCGCCAGAGAGTGGGATCGAAGGCGCGGGCGCCGTCGCGGGGGCCGGCCATGACTTCGGGGGCGGTGAAGGTTTTGCCGTCTCCGTAGGCCAGGAGGACGGAGTTGGTGACCGATGGCTCCTTGAAACCGCCCGTATACCAGGCGACGAAGACGCGGCCCTTCGGCGTGTGTTCAATGCCGGGGATGCCTTGCCAACTGCGCGGTAATTCCGCGGCGAACGAAGCAAGGGCAAGGATGGCCAAACAGGCGGATTTCATAGCGAAGGTAAGCGTATCATCGTAGGCGGGACAGCATGAAGCTTTGGATTGTTGTGTTGGGACTAGTGGCGGTGGGTCAGCAGGCGCCGCGCGCGCCGCAGCCGGTGAACGACGCCGCGTTGCCGGTGCGGAAGGTGTGGAAGACGTACCCGGTTTACCATCCCGATAAGGCCCCGCCGGACTACATTGAGTGGCTGCGGACGCACGCGCCGGAGGAGATCACGGCGCCCGATGGCGAGACGCTGTTTCATGCGCCGATGGTGATTGGATCCCTGGGGCAGAGGCCGCCGACGGATCCTCCGTTTTTGCACGACAAGGCTTGGTTCGATCGTGTGAATCCGCCGCTGAACCGGGAGGGCGCGATCACGGGTTTTGTATACGTGTTGCGGACGAAGGGGAAGGTGGAGATTGGGACGTATTCCTGCGCGATGTGCCACACGCGGGTGATGCGAAATGGGGCTGTGATTAAAGGCGCAGCGGGGAACTTTCCGGTGGAGGCGGCGTTGGCGCTGGACCTGGAAGTGGCCGCTGGCATGCCGGCGATGCGGGATGCGAATAAGGACCTGCTGCGGCGGGTGTTCGGGTTCACGGGGGAGTTCAACATTCCCGCCGCGGCGAAGCTCTTGGCGGCGCGCGCGGCAGGACAGATTCCCGATTTGAATGGCGTTGGCGGGCGGCGGTATTTGACGCATACGGGGTTGTATGAAATTCAGAGCGCGGCCGACCTGGCGCGGTATGTCGCGGGCAAGCAGCATCTGTATGCGCCAGACGCGAGGGCGAGCGCGGAGCAGGTGCAGGCGTTGGTGCAGTACCTGAGCGGGTTGAAGGCGCCGGTGAGCCCGGTGAAGGCGGATAAGACGACGCGCCTGGGGGCCCAGGTTTTTGAGCGGGAGGGGTGCGCGCAGTGCCACACGAAGGACACGAAGTTGACGCCGGTCGCCGTGGTGGGGACCGATCCGGCGATGGCGATGGACGCGCGGACGGGGACGGGCTATTACCGAGTGCCGTCGTTACAGGGTTTGTGGTACCGCGGGACGCTGTCGCACACGGGCGAGGGCACGTCGCTGGAGGACTGGCTGTCGCCGGTTCGTTTGCAGTATTTGAAGGGGCATGAGTACGGCTTCAAGTTGAGCGGGACGGACCGGTTTGCGTTGATTGCTTATCTGCGGACGCTCTAGTTTTTCCAGTCCGCGTCGAGCATCAGGAAGGCGTGGGCGTAGCGGCGGCCGAACTCGCGGAGGCTGGGGGAATCGAAGTGCAGCACGTCGCCTTTGTGGGTAAGGCCCTGGGAGGAGACGAAGGCGACGCGGGTGCCGTTGACGGCGAGTTGGGCGAGTTGTTCGTTGACCATGCGGGCCATGGCGTAGTCGTTCTTTTCGCGAGTGTAGAGGAACTGGCCGAGTTCGCCGACGACGATGGGTACGTCGCCCAAGTCGGCGCGGAGCGATTTCATGACGGCGAGCCAGCGTTCCTGATAGGTGCGGATGCGTTCAAGTTTGGGGCAATCGGCTTCGCCCTGGTGCCAGAGGATGCCGCGGAGGCGGCCGTTTTTCATGGCCACTTTGGCGCGGCGAACGGCGTCGGTATAGAGCTTGCCGCCGGGCTTCCATTCGTCGAGCGCGCTGCCGCCCATGGCGGCGGGGATGAGGCCGATTTTCTTGCCGGGGGCGAGGTCGGCGAGGGTCTTGGCGAAGGCGCGGCCGAGGCCGGTGCCGAGACGGTCGGGCCGGTCGAAGTGGATGGGTTCGACGGCGGGGGCCCAGGTTTCCTCTTTGGTGAGGGTGAAGACGCGCGGGTGGGGGACTTTGTCCTGCTCTTCGACGACGCCGCGGCCGGCCATGTTGGACTGGCCGATCAGCAGGAACAGCTCCATCTCTTGGGCGTAGGTGCCGAGGGAGAGGGCGAAGAGGAGGAAGCGAAACATGATCCACACATTTTACAGAATTGCTTCGCATGTAGACTGATTTTGATGGCTTTTACGGACGTGGATACCTATTTGGCCGGGAAACCGGAGGCGCTGTCGTTGGTTCGCTCGACGATTCGGCGGGTGTGTCCGGAGGCTGTGGAATCGATTGCCTACAACATGCCGGCGTATAAGTTGCAGGGGGAAGTGTTGATCTACTTCGCGGCTTGGAAGAAGCACTATTCGTTGTATCCGGTTTCGCCTGAGATGGCGCCGGGGTTGGTGGTGGAGAAGGCGACGGTGCGGTTCTCTTATGCGGAGCCGGTGCCGGTGGCGTTGATTGAGAAGATTGTGGCGTACAGGGTGCGCGAGGCGGAAGGGAAGAGGGGCTGAGGATTATGGGACTGTTGGATTCATCGATGGACCAGACGCAGGTGAGGCGGTTGCTGACGCGGTTGGGCATTGCGCCGGAGCAATCGGGCGTGTGCCACGAGGAGTGGGCGGACGCGGGCGGGGACGAGGTGGAGATCATCAGTCCCGCGGACGGGCAGATGCTGGCGGCGGTGCGGCTGGGGGTGGAGGAAGACTACGACGATGCGGTGTATTTTGCGCAGCGGGTGTGGCCGAAGTGGCGGGATCTGCCGGCGCCGAAGCGCGGGGAGTTGATCCGCGAGATCGGGAATGAACTGCGGACGGCGAAGGATGATCTGGGGATGTTGGTGTCGCTGGAGGCCGGGAAGATTCTGGCCGAGGGGCGGGGCGAGGTGCAGGAGATGATCGATATCGCCGACTTCGCGGTGGGGTTGTCGCGGCAGTTGTATGGGCTGACGATGCATAGCGAGCGGCCGGGGCACCGGATGTATGAACAGTGGCATCCGCTGGGGCTGGTGGGGTGCATCACGGCGTTCAATTTCCCGGTGGCGGTATGGAGTTGGAACGCGTTGATTGCTGCTGTTTGCGGGGATTGCGTGGTGTGGAAGCCTTCGGAGAAGACGCCGCTGACTTCGGTGGCGGTGCAGTTGATTGTGGACCGGGTGCTGGAGCGGCATGGGTTTCGCGGGGTGTTCACGCTGGTGAACGGGCGGGGGCGGGTAGTTGGGGAACGGATGTTGCAGGACCGGCGGTTGCCGCTGATTTCGGCGACGGGTTCGTGCGGGATGGGGCGGCGGGCGGCGGAGATTGTGGGCGCGCGGTTGGGGAAGACGTTGCTGGAATTGGGCGGGAATAACGGGATTGTGGTGATGGAGGACGCCGATCCGCGGCTGGCGGTGCGGGCGATTCTGTTTGGCGCGGTGGGCACGGCGGGACAGCGTTGCACGACGTTGCGGCGGGTGTTTCTGCATCGGGCGATTGCGGCGGAGTTTACGGAGTATTTGTTGAAGGCGTGGGCGCAGATCCGGGTGGGGCATCCGCTGGATTCGAAGACGTTGTGCGGGCCGCTGATTGATACGCATGCGGTGCGAAAGATGGAGGCGGGGTTGGCGGAGGCGCGGACGCAGGGCGGGGAGGTGCTGTTTGGCGGGGAGCGGGTGGAGCGGGACTACGCCGGGGCGCCATTACTGGGCGGTTGTTATGTGCGGCCGGCGCTGGTGAAGGCGCATCATTCGATGCCGGTGGTGCGGGAGGAGCTGTTTGCGCCGGTGCTGTATTTGATGGAATTTGAGGATCTGGACGATGCGATCCGGCAGCATAATGACGTTCCGCAGGGGCTTTCGAGCGCTGTTTTCACGTCGGATTTGCGCGTTTCGGAGCGGTTTTTGAGTCATTCCGGGAGCGATTGTGGCATTGCGAATGTGAATATTGGCACGAGCGGGGCGGAGATCGGCGGGGCGTTTGGCGGGGAGAAGGAGACGGGCGGGGGCAGGGAGTCCGGGAGCGATGCGTGGAAGGCGTATATGCGGCGGCAAACGGTGACGATTAACTGGTCGCGCGAACTTCCGCTGGCGCAGGGAATCGAATTTGAAATATGATCGGACTTCGTGGCCTTGTTGCCACTTGTTAACAGCCATGCACAAATACGTTATCTGTGGGCCGCAGGGGTCCGGTAAGGGAACGCAGAGCGAACTGCTCTGCCGTGACTACGACCTCGTTCACATCTCGATTGGCGAGATGTTTCGTTGGAATGTGAAGCACCACACGAAGTTGGCCGCGCGGATCCGGCGGATTACCGATGCCGGGATGCTGGTGCCGGACGAGATTGTGGAGCGCGTGGTGCGGGAGCGGTTGGACCAGCACGATTGGAACTACGGGTTCGTTCTGGACGGATTTCCGCGGACGCGGGCGCAGGCCGAGTACCTGTTTGAGAACTGGAATCTGGACAAGGTTATCTACTTGGAACTGTCCGATGAGGTGGTGTTCCAGCGGGTGATGTACCGGGCAAAGATGGGGCAGGGAAGCGGGTTCACCAAGCGCGCCGATGATAATCCGGATGCGCTGATGATTCGTCTGCGGGAGTACCACGAGAAGACCAAGCCGTTGTTGGAGCTTTACGCGAAGCTGGGGATGCTGATTACCGTGGATGCATCGAAGAGCATTTCGGAGATTTACACGGATATGAAGCGGAAGTTGGGTGTGCCGGATGTGGTGCCCGAGGCGGGGCTATAGTTCCGGGAAGGTGATTTTGCGGTAGAGGTTTGCGACGGGGATGTCGACGGCGAGGTGTTCGAAGTGGCAGATGGCGTCCGGGCCGCTGGCCTGGCGGTAGACCCAGTCGTCATTGTCGCGGCGGGTGTACCATTCGACGAGCATTTCGTCCTGGGAGACGAGGACGTATTCGCGTAGGCCATTGACGCGGCGGTATTGGGTGAACTTGCCGACGCGGTCCCAGCGCTCTGTGGAAGGGGAGAGGACCTCGACGACGAGCACGGGATTGGTGACCATGTCACGGGTACCGGTGGCGTCGTCTTCGCAGATGACCATGACGTCTGGATAGAGGTAGGCCCCTTCGGGGGCGACTTGGAGGCGGAGGTCGGAGACGGCGACTTGGCATGGGCGGTCGTCGAGGGCGGTTTCGAGTTCGTGCGCGAAGCGGGAGATCAGATAGGAATGATTGCGGCTCCCCCCGGACATGGCGAAGATCTCGCCATTCACATATTCGCTGCGGAACTCGGAGTCGCGCTCGGCGGCTAGGTAGGCTTCGGGCGTTATGTAGGGGACGGGCATTCTTGGGTGCGGTTGCGGGCGAGTGTCGGGTTTGGGGGACACACGGCCT
>JBIKOG010000346.1:0-6425 GCA_044358225.1 Bryobacteraceae bacterium
TCTCTTGCCGTTCCCTCTGCTTGCGTGTTCCCAGCGCCATACCCAATTTTACCGGGGAACATTTCCCCCTTCAATTGTTTTCGCCCGCTCAGCCGACTTTAACCACGGGCTGCTAGGGGAGCCAGGGTTCCTGGCGGAAGGCCATGTCCCAGAATTGGTATTCGTAGCGGGCGGATTTTATGAAGAGATCCTTCGCATTCGCGCGTTGGGCTTGCGTTAGTTTGGGGGCGGCGGTGTTGTACATCGTCAGGACCTCGTTGACGCTTTTGGCGTAGTCGGGGCTGGCGTAACTGGTGATCCACGATTGGTAATCGGGGTCTTTTGAGCCTTTGCGGACTAACTCACGGCCTACCTCTTGGTAGATCCAGTAGCAGGGGAGGAGGGAAGCCAGGCCTTCGGCGAACGTCCCTGTTGCTACGGCGTGGCGGAAGTGATTGACGTACGCGTAGTTCGTTGGTGCCATGGGGGCGGGAGGCAGCTTCTTCTCGGCGGCGATTGCTTCCTTGGCGTGGCGGCGGAGCGTATCGGCCCATTGTTTGTTGGGGGCTTTGGCGGCTAGGTCGAGGAGGGCTTGGGAGAAGGCGTCGAGGTAGGCGGCGTCCTGCTGAAGGTAGAACGTGAATCGCTCCTTGGGGAGCGTGCCGTCGGTCAGGCCGGTTAGGAAGGGGTGCTGTAGTGTCTTTGCGTAGATCGGCTCAATGGCGGTCCAGAGATCTTTCGCAGGCTGGGCTGGCAGCGCGACGGACAGAATTAGGAGGCAGAGGGTTCGCACTTCCCGTTAGATGAAGACTTTGTCGATGACGGTGCCGCCAAAATCGGTGAGTTTTTCGTTGCGGCCGTTGTGGAGGTAGAAGAGCTTGTGCTGGTCGAGGCCGAGGGCGTGGAGGATGGTCGCGTGGAAGTCGCGCATGTGGTACTTCTCGCCGATGGCGTTCAGGCCGAACTCGTCCGTTTCGCCCACGATGCGGCCGCCTTTGACGCCGCCGCCGGCGAACCACATGGTGAAGCCATGGGGGTTGTGGTCGCGGCCGTTGCCGCCTTCCGACATCGGCAGGCGGCCGAATTCGCTGCCCCAGATGACGAGGGTTTCGTCGAGCAGGCCGCGGGACTTCAAGTCCTTCAGCAGGCCGGCGATGGGCTTGTCCGTCAGGCCGGACATCTTTTCGTGATTGGCAACCAAGTCCTTGTGGGCGTCCCACTGGATGGACACCGGGCCGCCGCCGGAGTAGATCTGGACGAAGCGGGTGCCGCGTTCGATTAAACGGCGGGCGAGGAGGAGGCGGGAGCCGAAGTCGTAGGTGTTCTTTTCGTCGAGGCCGTAGAGCTTCTTGGTGGCGTCGGATTCCTTGGAGAGGTCGACGGCTTCGGGGGCGGCTGACTGCATCTTGAACGCTAACTCGTAGCTGGCGATGCGGGCGGCGTGTTCGTTGTCGCCGGGTGTTGAATCGAGCCGGTTCATCTCTTGCAGGAGATCGAGGGTGTTTTTCTGGCGTTCGGGGGTGACGCCGTTGGGGTTTTTGAGATGGAGAATCGGGTTGGGGCCGGAGCGGAGGAGGGTGCCTTGGTAGACCGAGGGGAGGAAGCCGCTGCTCCAGCAGGGCGTGCCGCCTTCGGGCGTGCCTTCGGGCTGGGGCATGACGACGTAGGCGGGGAGGTTATCGGCGGGGGAGCCGAGGCCGTAGGTGACCCAGGCGCCCATGGACGGGTAGCCCGTCAGGACGCGGCCGGAGTGGACCTGGTACATGGCCGGGGCGTGGACGGCGCTTTCGGTGAAGAAGCTGCGGACGAAGCACATGTCGTCGACGCATTGGGCCACGTGGGGGGCGAGGCCGCTGACGGGGATGCCGGACTGGCCGTACTTTTTGAACTCCCAGGGAGAGGGGAGGAGGGCGGTATCGCCGGTGGTGAATTGGGAGATGATTTTGCCGAAGCTGGGCGGGAGTTTTTGGCCGGCGTATTTGGTGAGTGCTGGCTTGGGGTCGAACATGTCGATGGACGACGGGGCGCCGACCATGAACAGGAAAATGACGCGTTTGGCTTTGGGGGCGAAGTGGGGCGGTTTGGGCGCGAGGGGGCTGACGCCGGCGGCGTGGAGGTCGCGCTGGAGGAGCCATTCGGCGGCGATGGCGCCGAGGCCGGATTTGAGGACGCTGCGGCGGTTAGGGGATGTAGACGAACTCATGGCGATTGAGGAGAGCCTTGCAGAAGTCTTCGAGCGGCAAACTCTTCTGCGTGAGATATTGCCGGGCCAGTTGTTGTTCCTCGGGGCGCGGGGGGCGCTGGAGCGTGAGGTTGTAGGCCGTTTGGAGCTGGCAGTCGAGGTTGCCTTTGCACTTTTCGTCGACTCTCGCGGCGAGGGATTGGGACTGCTCGTGCATGAAGTCGCTGTTGAGGAGCGAGAGGGCTTGGAGGGCGTGGGTGGAGACGGCGCGAATGGGACAGGAACTGATGGCGTCGGGCTGATCAAAGTTCGTCAGCATGGGCAGGCGGACGGTGCGTTTGTTGAGGAGATAGATCGATTTTCGATAGATCTCGCTGCGGTCTTTGGGGAGCGGCCAGAGGTTGTCGGGCTCGGCTTCGGTGAAGATGATGTCGTAGATTTCTTGTTCGATCGGCGTCTTGATGGGCGGACCGAAGGCTTTGGTGTTGAGCTTGCCGGAGGCTTGGAGGACGGCGTCCCGGAGGGCTTCGCCTTCCATGCGGCGCTGGTTCATGCGCCAGTAGAGTTTGTTGTCGCCGTCGACGGCGGCTTTGGCTTCGTCGATTTTGGTGGTTTGGCGGTAGGTGGCGGAGGTGACGATGAGCTTGTCGATGTGTTGGATATTCCAGCCGCTGGCCACGAATTCGGCGGCTAGCCAATCGAGGAGGGGGCGGTTGGAGGGGCGGCCGCCGAGCTGGCCGAAGTCGTTGGGCGTGGGGACGATTCCTGTGCCCATGCGGAACTGCCAGATGCGATTGACCATGACGCGGGCCGTCAACGGGTGTTCGGGATCGGCGAGCCAGTTGGCGAACGCGGCGCGGCGGCCGGCGGCGGATTTGGGGGCTTCGATGGCGCCGAGGACGGAGAGGAAGGCGGGTTCGACGGGGGCGATTTTGTGTTTGGGTTCGCCGAGTTTAAGGATGTGGGTTTGGGGCGCGTTGTCCATGTTGGCAACGGCGAATGCGGTGGCGGGGGGCTCCGGTTCATCCAGATTGATGGCGTGCATCTGGGCGCGGAGCGCGGCGCGGCGGGCCTTGGGCGCGGCTGGAATGGCGTTGACGACTTCATCCCAGCTGACGCCGATTTGCTTCGATGCGTCCTTGAAGAGGAGTTCCTGTTCGGGTGTGCGCTTCTCTTTGGGGATGTCGAGGGCGGCGGCGAGATCCTTCGCCAGGAGTTTCTTTTTGGCTTCGCGGAGCTGTTCGCGGACCGGCTTTTCGATGGCGGCGATTTCGTCCTGGATGGGCTTCAGGCGGGCTTCGTGGGCTTTCTTGGCGGCTTCGTATTGGGCCTTGGCTTCTTTGGGCGCCATGTCGATTTCCTTGAGATCGGTGGCGGCCATGATGGCCTGGATACGGAAGTGATCGGCTTGCGTGATGGGATCGAACTTATGGTTGTGGCAGCGGGCGCAGCCGACGGTGAGGCCGAGGAAGGTGTTCGAGACGCCGAGCGTCATTTCGAGGAGCACTTCCTGGCGGCTGATCTCTTCATCGATGTTGCCGCCGACGACGTGGCGGGGGCCGGCGCGGAGGAAGCCGGTGGCGACGAGGGGCGCGTCCTGACCGGGGTAGAGTTCGTCGCCCGCGATCTGTTCTTTGACGAAGCGGTCGTAGGGCTTGTTCTGCTGGAACGCCTGGATGACGTAGTCGCGGTAGCGCCAGGCTTGGGGGCGTTCGGCGTCGAGTTCGTAGCCGTTGGTGTCGGCGTAGCGGACGACGTCGAGCCATTTAAGGGCCCAGCGTTCGCCGTAGGCTGGCGTGGCTTGGAGGCGGGCGATTAGCTTGTCGTAGGCGTTGTTCGCGGTGTCGGCGAGGAAGTTGTCGACTTCGGCTTGGGTGGGCGGGAGGCCGGTGAGATCGATGGTGGCGCGGCGGATCAGCGTGCGCTTGTCGGCTTCCGGGGAGGGGGTGAGCTTTTTGGTTTTGAGGCCTTCGTGGATGAAGGCGTCGATTGGGTTGGGGGTCGCGGCTGGGACGGGCGGGCGGACGACTTTTTGGAAGGCCCAGTAGGCGCGACGGTTGCCGATGAAGGCTTCCTCGCGCGGGTCGATCGGCGCGGCGGAGGCCAGGAGGGCGGCGCAGAGGGAGATCGACACGAGTTTGCGCATTGTTTTATCTTAACGCTGCGCGGGCCTGGTCAAAGACGGCGGTCAACATTGTTTGCGTGAGGCGGCCGGTTTGGGTGTTTTGCTGGCTGGGGTGGTAGCTGCAGATGAGGGTGGGTGTGCCGGGGAATTGGGCGCCGTGGGCGAAGTGGTATTCCGATTTCTTTTTGCCTTGGATGGTTAGGAAGGTGTCGAAGGCGATGCGGCCGAGGACGACGATGACTTGCACGTTTTTGAGGAGTTTTAGCTCTTGTTCGAGGTAGGGCTGGCAGGTGCGGATCTCTTCGGGGGTGGGCTTGTTGTCGGGCGGGGCGCAGTGGACGGGACAGGTGATCCAGGCGTCTTTGAGTTTGAGGCCGTCGGTGGCATGGGTGCTGGTGGGCTGGTTGGCGAAGCCGGCATTGTGGAGTGCCTGGTAGAGGAAATCGCCGGAGCGGTCGCCGGTGAAGATGCGGCCGGTGCGGTTGGCGCCGTGGGCACCGGGGGCGAGGCCGATGATGACGAGGCGGGCCTTGGGGGCGCCGAAGGAGGGGACGGGGCGGCCCCAGTAGGTTTCGTCGCGGTAGGCGCGGCGCTTGGTTTGGGCGATGGTCTGGCAGTGTTCGCGGAGGCGGGGGCACTTGTCGCAGTTGACGATTTGTTTTTGGAGGTCTTGCAGGCGCACTTTGTTCAGCGTACTCTTTGGGCATATGACACGACGAACGGCGATGGCGGCGGCAGCGGCGGCGGCGACGGCGGCGGCGACGGTTTCCGGAGCGGTTTCGAAGCCGGTTTTATTGGGCGGAGAGCCGGTGCGGAAGGCGGCGTTTCCGAGCTGGCCGGTGATTGCGGGGAACGATGAGGCCGGGTTGTTGAAAGTTTTGCGGAGTGGGAAGTGGTACCGGGGGACGGGGAAGACGGTGGAGGCTTTTGAGGCGACGTTTGCTTGGCGGATGGGGGCGGGGGGGTGCGTGGCGGTGGCGAATGGGACGTCGGCGTTGATGACGGCGCTGCATGGTTTGGACGTGCAGGCGGGGGATGAGGTGATTGTTCCGCCGTATACGTTTATTGCGACGGTGAATGCGGTTTTGAGTAAGTCGGCGTTGCCGGTGTTTGTGGATTCGGACGCGCGGACGTTTCAGATGGATGCGTCGAAGATTGAGGCCGCGGTGACGGATAGGACCGTGGCGGTGGTTCCGGTGCATATTGCGGGGGCGCCGCCTAACTTGGATGAAGTAATGCGGGTGGGGCGGAAGCGCGGGTTGAAGGTGTTGGAGGATGCGGCGCAGGCTCATTTAGGGGAGTGGCGCGGGCGTAAGTTGGGGACGATTGGGGATGCGGGGACTTATAGTTTTCAGGGGTCGAAGAATTTGAATTCGGGGGAGGGTGGGGCGGTTATATCTTCGGACGCGGCGTTCATTGAGCGGTGTTATGCGTATCATACGAACAGTTCGCCGCGGAAGGGCGCTGCGGTGAAGCCGGCGCAGGGGGCGAATTTGCGGTTGACGGAGTTCCAGGCTTCGTTGTTGTTGTCGCAGATGGAGCGGCTGGAGTTGCAGGCGAAGACGCGGGATGGGAATGCCGCTTATTTGACTAAGTTATTGAAAGAGATACCGGGGATTGTGCCGGCGGAGTTAGAGAGTGGCTGTACGCGGAGTGCGTGGCACTTATATATGTTCCGTTATGATGCGCGGCAGTTTGCGGGGTTAGCGCGGGAGAAGTTTTTGAAGGCGTTGGCGGCGGAAGGGGTTCCGTGTTCCAGCGGGTATGGGCGGTTGAATAAGCAGCCGTTTTTGGAGAATGTGCTCACGGGGCGGGGGTATCAGCGGTTGTTTTCGGCGGCGCGGTTGAAGGAGTGGCGGGAGCGGAATGAGTGCCCGGTGAATGACCGGATTTGTGATGAGGGGGTGTGGTTTACGCAGACGATGTTACTCGGGCCGCGCGAGGATATGGAGCAGATTGCGGCGGCCGTTTTGAAGATACGGGCGCATGCGGGGGAGTTAGCGCGAGGGTAGTGCGTCGTCCGGGTGCGCGGCGGGTGAGATGGATGTCGTATTCGGTTTCGAGTGCGATTGTTAGTTCTGGTGTGGCGAGGGTGCGCTCTGTGTGGGTGGTGCGGCGGATGGCGGCGGTTTCTTTTTT
>JBIKOG010000131.1:0-21389 GCA_044358225.1 Bryobacteraceae bacterium
AGCCCAGCTTTCTACAAAACCCCTCCCGCGCGCAAAAACTACTCAAAACCTTCCGCAACCGCCTCTAAAACGCCACGCGCCGGTCCGTGAACGCCACCGGATTCCCCCGGATCGCCCGTACCAGATACTGCAAACCCGCCATCCCCTCCGCCTCCCACCGCCCGCGCTCTTCGTCCGTCAATACAACCGCCCACTCAAAAATCCCCACCGTCCCACACACCACCACCAGCACCAATCGCTCCCCATCCCGATACAGCGTGTACTCCCAGGCCCCCTCTGCCAATTTCTCCATCTCCGTAGTCTACCCTTGACGCGCCCCCCACAAACAAACTAGCCTTGCCCCATGATCCGCGTTCACGAACTCGTCAAAACCTACGGCGAATTTCGCGCGGTCGACAACATCTCCTTCACCGTGCCCCCCGGTGAAATCTTCGCCTTCCTCGGCCCCAATGGCGCCGGCAAGACGACGACAATTAAGATGTTGACGACGCTCCTCAAACCCACCTCCGGCTCGCTCACCCTCGACGGCCTCAGCCCCGCCACCCACCAAACCGAAGTCCGCAAACGCTTCGGCATCGTCTTCCAGGACCCCAGTCTCGACGGCGACCTCACCGCGTACGAAAACATGGACATCCACGGTGTCCTCTACGCCGTCCCCGCCCGCCTCCGCGCCGAACGCATCGAATCGCTCCTCAAACTCTTCGAGCTCTGGGACCGCCGCGACGGCTTCGTCAAAACCTTCTCCGGCGGCATGAAGCGGCGCCTCGAAATCGCCCGCGGCTTCCTCCACACGCCCAAAATTCTCTTCCTCGACGAACCCACCCTCGGCCTCGATCCCCAAAGCCGAAACCAACTCTGGGGCCACGTCAAAAACCTCAACGAAGCCGAAAAAACCACCGTCTTCCTCACCACCCATTACATGGATGAAGCCGAGCGCGTCGCCCACCGCATCGCCATCATCGACCACGGTAAAATCGTCGCCCAGGGCACACCGGACGAACTGAAAGCCCAAACCAAAACCGATTCGCTCGAAGCCGCCTTCCTTTCCCTCACCGGCAACTCCATTCGCGACGAATCCGCCAACGCCGGCGCCGACAACCTGCGCCAGTTCACCCAGATGTGGAGACGATAACCCCGCCATGCACGCCATCCACGCCATGTGGCTCCGCGAAGTGAAGCGCTACCTGCGCTCCCGCGTCCAGATCATCGCCTCCCTCGCCCAGCCCATGATGTACCTCCTCATCCTCGGCTTCGGCCTCAGCCCCGTCTTCCAACAGGCCGGCCAGGGCAACTACATCCAGTTCGTCGCCCCCGGCGTCGTCGGCATGAGCGTGCTTTTCTCCTCCGTCTTATCCGGCGTCGGCCTGCTCTTCGACCGCCAGTTCGGCTTCTTAAAAGAAACCCTCGTCGCCCCCGTCCCGCGCGCGTTCATCATGATCGGACGCACCCTCGGCAGCGCCACCAACGCCGTCCTCCAGGGCACGCTCGTGCTGACGGTCTGCATCATCGCCGGCTTCCGCCCCGCCAGCCTCGCCCAGCTCCCGCTCGCCTTCGGCTTCATGGTCCTCATCGCCATCGTCTTCGCCGCCCTCGGCACCGCCATGGGCTCCGTGCTCAAGGACATGCAGGGCTTCCAGATCATCATGAACTTCATCGTCATGCCGATCTTCTTCCTCTCCGGCGCCCTCTTCCCGCTGACGAACCTCCCGCCGGTCCTGAAGATCCTCACCAGCATCGACCCGCTCTCCTACGGCATCGACGGCCTTCGCACCGAACTCATCAACAGCTCCCACTTCGGCGCCTCGCTCGATTTCACCGTCCTCACCATCGCCGCCGTGGCGTTCATCTCCCTCGGCAGCTATCTGTTTTCAAAGATCGAAATTTAGCGTCGCCGCAGCCGCACGCGCAGCTGCCGGGGCCGTAGCGTGATTCCGGTCCGCGGCACAATCGGCTCGGACTCCAATAACTCCACGCGGTAGCGAGGCAACAGCGTCGCCAGCACCGTCAGCCCCTCCTGCATCGCAAAGTTCTCGCCAATGCAGATCCGCTGTCCGCCGCCAAACGGGAAGTAGGCAAACCGGGGCCGGCCCGCTCGCACTTCAGGGCGGAATCGTTCCGGATCAAACCGTTCGGGATTTGGAAAGTACTTCGCCAATCGGTGCGTCACATACGGGCACAAGTAGATCTTCGTGCCCGGCTCCACCGCGGTCCCATCAGGCAGCCGGTCCGGCCCCAATGCTTTGCGAACGAAAATCCACGTGGGCGGATAAAGCCGCATCGACTCCTCCAGCACCATCCGCGCATAGGGCAGCGCGTCCGCCGTCCCCTCCCGTATCTCCTCCAACACCCGCGCCTCAACGTCCGGGTGTTTCGCCAGCAAATACAGCGTCCACGTCAGTGCATCGCCAATCGTCTCGTACCCGGTGCTCAAAAGCGCCAGAATCTCATCGTGCAACAGCGGGGCATCCATCGCCGCCCCATCCGGATACCGTAGCCCGGCGTACGCCGCGGCGAAGCCTCCGCCCCCCTCGCCCGCCGCCATCGCCTGCTGAATCGCAGTCTCAATCACCGTCCGCGCGCGGCGATACCGCAGCACCACCGGCACCGGCCAATACTCCGGCCGCGGCGCCAGCCAGGAATAGTAGTACTCCAGATAGGCACGCCGCGCGGTGATAGCCCGCAACAGCCGCTCGCCCTCATCCCTGTAGTGCGCCCCGAACACCGCGCCAATCAGAATCCCTAACGCCAGCCGCTCCATCTCCCACGCCAGGTTCACTTCCAGTCCGTCCGTCCATCCGTCCACAACCCGCTCCGCCCGCCCCCGCATCAACTCCTGAAATCGCCCCGCCGCGCGCGGCTGGAACTCCGGCTGCAGCAGGCGCCGTTGCCGCAAGTGGGCCGCCCCCTGTGCCGTCTGCATCCCCGCGCCGGACAGCCGCTTGCCCCGTTCATCGGTCAACCGCGGCGTCTTTCCATAGTTGGCCGGATTGCCCGTCAGCACGTGCTGAATATTCTCCGCCCCGGCCAGCAGCAGCGTCGGCTCGCCAATCCGCAGCCGCACCACTTCGCCGTACTCCGCCACGCACGCCGTCAGAAAGCCCAGCTTATCGGCCAAATACGCCGGCGCATGTCCCACCACTGGCCACGCCCAAGGTTGCGCTCTCATTGCTCGCCCAGCCGGCTTCCCTTTTGTGCGGCAATCTCGTCCACAATCGCCAGATACTCCCGCACGTAGCGCTCCTCGCAATAGTATGTCTCGTAGGCCACCCTCGCCTTCCGGCTCATCTGCTCGTGGACTCCCCGCCCCTCGGCCAGCGCGGCCAGCGCCTGCTCCAGTTCTTCTTCGTTCCGGTACACAAACCCCGCGCCGCTCTTCTCCACCGCCTCCCGGCTCCCGCCCGCATCGCTCACAATCACAGGGGTCCCGTGCGCCAACGCTTCCAGCACGGTCAACGGGAAAACCTCCGGCGCGCGGGAAGGCAGCACCAACGCGGTTGCACTTGCATATAGGGGGCCCATCTCTTCGTGCCGGACCGGCCCCAGTATCCGGATCCACTCGCACCCCCGATACTCACTTCGCAGCCCGTCCAACAGCTCCCCGCCCCCCGCCACGTCCAGGGCAAACCGCGGCGACTTTGCAAAACTCCGCGCCAGTTCGGCGACGCCTTTCGATGGCGTCAGCCGCCCTGAATACAGGAATCGCCCCTGCTCCGGCACAGCGCCCACGCTGCTCTGCTCCGGACACAATGGCGAATACGTCGGCAGCACGCGCACCGGCCGCCGGATGCCGCCCTCCACGTGCCGCCGCGCCGTGAATGCGCTGGGCGCCAGCAGCATATCGACATGTTCCAACGCGCGCTCCCGCAAGTTCCCGTAACGCCACAACTGGGGCGGCTTGCCGGACCGCAGGCAGCACGTGAAACACTCCGCACTGTCGCAGGCCTTGCGATTGTTCTTCCAGAAGATGTGCGTCGGACACAATAGCCAGTGTTCGTGCACCGTGTACAGCGTCACCGCCGCGCGGCTCATCTCCAGCGCGCCCAGCCCGCCCACAAGCGATAGATTATGGAAATTCACCACATCAAACTTGCGGCCCAGAATCCGTTCCAACGCCGCCCGCTTCAGCCCGGGACCGCCCAGCTGTTGTGTGATCATTGGCGATAGCGGCCCCAGCCTGCTGCGCAACCGGTGCACCGTCACCCCATCATCCACGGCACTTTCCGCGGGAACCTCGCGCCTCTGCAGCCGGTAAGCATCCTCGCAATGCACCACCTCCACCGAATGACCGCGCTGCACCAGTGCCCTCGCCAGGCTCTGCACAAACACCGCGTCCCCGCCAAAGTGATATGGCGGATAGTACGTCGTCACCATACAAAAGCGGAGATGTCTTCGAGGGCTCATTCTTGGGGATGCACGCAGAATGAGGTACGTGCATTCGTATCGAGTGCTGGGTACCGTTTCGCCGGTGCTAATCTAAATTAATATTTGCAGCCATGGCAACCTGGGATCAGATCTGGCAGTCGGGCGCGCCAGATCTTTGGAGTATACCGGATCGCACAGTTTTGGAACTCGCTTCCCGTTGGAAAGCCGGGGGAACCGTTCGACGCGTGCTCGATCTCGGCTGCGGCGCCGGCCGGCATCTGCTGCCACTCGCTGCCGAGGGGTTCCTGATGACGGGAATCGACCACGCCCCGTCCGCCATCGCCGAATGCCGCAATCGACTGGATCAACACGGACTCAAGGCAGAGTTGCATTGTGCCGAAATGACAGAGATCCCGCAGGAGGATTGCGCCTTCGACGCCGTCATCGCCTTCAATAGCATCTATCACGGCCCGGCCTCGCAGCTTCGGCGCATCGCCGAACTGCTCCACGCTAAACTGCGTCCCGGCGGCGCGGGCTTCATCACGCTGCCTTCGCGGGAAAACCGCATGTACGGCAAGGGCGAACCCGTCGGACCGCACACCTTCGTCAACCCCGGCATGTTCGCCGGCCTATTCCCGAACGATGGCGAACGCGGCATCCCGCACTATTTCGCTTCCGAAGCCGATGTTTGTTCGTTTTTCTCCGGGTTCCATATTTTGTCCCTCACTCAACACGAACTCCACTTGGCATCCGTGAAGGGTCCGGATCATGCCGTCCATTGGCTCCGCGTCCCCAAGGCATTCTTCTGGAATTTGGAGGTAATCAGGAAATAAAATGCAGGACGAACTCCTCTGGAAAGCCAGACTTCTGGTCGATGGCATCCGCCTCGATCCGTCCGCTCTCGAAGGTGTCGGCACCACCTGGAAAGAGCAACTTCACCATCTGTTCGAATACGATTTCGACGTTCATCAGTCCCACCGTTCCCCGGCCGAATTCCGCCTTCCCGGTGGTGCCGTCGTGCAGGTCCGGCTCAATGAAAGGTCCCGCTACTTCGTCACCCGCGCTGGCGGCGAACTGCGGGTGGAAGAACACGGGCTGCCCCTCTTCCCCATCGAGTGGTTGGCTCGCCCGGCCTACTACAGCCAGACCACCTCGGTCGGCCTGCCCATGACCTCCATCGCCGAAATGGTGGGTGAAGATTGCATCTCCGTTTGCCACACCAACGCCTGCATCACGTTCTCCGACAAGAAGCAGTGCGCCTTTTGCAACATGAACTTCAACCCGCGGCAGTACGACGAAGTGCTGATCCGAAAACGCGCCGCGGAAGTGGGGGAGGTCATGCAGGCGGCATTCTCCAGTGGCGTCGCGCGCCACTTTCTCATCACCGGCGGCATCCTCCCCGGTAACCAGGAAATGGAGGTATTGGTCAACTATCTCACCGCCATCCGCGAAGCCACCGGCTTTGCATCCCTCCCTGGCGCCGCCATCATGACGCCGCCCCCGGATCTGACGCAACTGGAGCGGCTTCACGCTCTCGGACTCCAAAGCGTCGGTTTCAACCTGGAGTGCTACGACCCGGCCTTTTTCGCCGCCGTCTGCCCAGGCAAACAGGCGCGCATCGGCTATGAAAAGTACCGGGACGCGCTCCGCGCCGCCGTCGGCCTCTTCGGTGCCGGTGGCCGCATCTTCTCCGGGTTCGTCGCGGGCATTGAGCCCATGGAGTATCTCCTCGATGGCGTCCAGGCGCTCGCCGAAGAAGGGGTGGCCAGTATCCCGCTCGTATGGAGCCCTTCGGCCGGCACCCGCTTCAAAGGCCATCGTCCCCCCGAAGCCGAGTGGTTCGTCGAACTCTCCCAGCGCGTCTCGGCCATCATGATTCGCCACATGAAGCGCCCAGCCTCCGGCGCCACTCCGGAACCGGTTCGTTGCCACCGCTGCCTCAACCAGTGCCTCCTGCATGACGTGCTCCAAAGCCGATTCCGCTTCTTCCAAACCATCGAACCGTCGAACACCAAGGGCCGGGGCGAGTGAAGCGGCTGCGCAGCCTTCGTCTCCTTCTCATTCTGGAGTTGCTCCGGCCGCTCTCGCTCCCCGCTTCTCTTCGCCTGCTTCGTTTCCTTTCCCAATCCGGCGGCATCTCGGTCAACCTCGCCTATCGCCGGTATCTCACCCACACCCTGCTTCTTCACGACGCCCGCAACTACGCGTCCCTGCTTCAGGTCGATGGCCTCACCCACCTCCAGGAAGCCCTCGCCCGCGGCCGTGGCGCCGTCCTCCTCTCCAGCAAAGTGGGCCTTCCCCGCCTGCTCCGTTGGTATCTTCGCACCTGCCACCCCAATGTTCTCTATCTCCTCCTCATCGGCTTCCCCGCCACGGCCGACCGGTCCTTATCCGCCCGCTTCCAACGCTGGCACTGGACCCGCTTTCACTTTGATCGCGACTCCCTCGCCGGCAACGAGCCACTCAGCGCCCAGTACATGACGCGGGCCTTCCGCCACCTCCGCGCCAATGGCATCGTCAACATCGCTGGCGACGGCGGCGCCGGGGAACATCGTTTTCCCGTCACCATCGCCGGCCGCCAACATCAACTCGCCTCCGGTGGCATCGCCCTCGGCGTCCTCTCCGGCGCCGCCATTATTCCCTGCTTCACCGTGATGGAACCCGGCGACAAGTTCCGCATTGAATTCCAGCCGCCACTGCATGTCCCTGCAAACCAGGATCGCGATGCCCAATTGCGCCAGCTCACCACCGAATACGCCGCCCGCATTGATCAGTACATTCTCGCCCACCCGGACAATACCGTCGCCCCCCGCTACGCGCAGGAAAACTGAAAGGAAGCCCATGCCGAACTCCGTCGAACAACGCCTCAAGTCCGTCCTTCTCTCCGTCATCCGAACCCCCATCGATCCGGACTCGATCCAACCAGACGTCCCGCTCGTCCACAAGGGCCTCTCGCTCGATTCCGTCACGCTGCTCGAATTCATCCTCGGCATCGAAGGCGAATTCAACATCATGCTCGACGATGGCGCACTCACACCCGCCCATTTTGAGTCGCTCACCGCCCTCGCCCTCGCCGTCCAAACGCAGATCGATAGACAGTCGCCCAACTGAGCGCACATGTTGTTTGAGGCCCTCACCCGCCACGCACAAACTCGCCCCGGCGCTGTCGCCGCCGTCTGCGGAGAGTCTCGTCTCACCTGGGTTCAATGGCGGGATCAGGCCCTTCACCAGGCGGCCTCCCTGCCCGCCGCCGGCGTCATTCCCCTGCAGTTCCCCAATTCCCAAGCGCTCCTCGTCGCCCTGCTCGCCTGCGCCTATCAGCAGCGCACCGCGCTCCTGCTCCCTGCCGATTGCACCACCTCCGAACGGGCCCGCCTCCTCGCTGCCGCCCAACCCGGCAGCTTCCTCCTCCTGCCCACTTCCGGCACCACCGGCCAGCCCAAACTCATTCCCCGCAGCCAGGCCCAACTGGCCACACTCGGCGCCGCCTTCAACACCGCCGCCCAAATCACCGGTGAGGATCGCATCTTCTGCGCCGTCCCTCTCGCCCACGGCTACGGGCTCTGCGCCGGCCTGCTCGCCGCGCTTTTCTCCGGCGCCTCGCTCTACCTGCAGGAGAAATTCGATCGTCGCCAACTCCTCCGAGCTCTCCCCTCGGCTGGCATCACCGTTCTCGCCGCGGCACCGTTTCAGTACAACGTCCTCGCCGCCACGGTCATGCCGAAGCCGCTCGAGGTACCCCGGCTCCGTCTCGCTCTCTCTGGTGGCGCGCCGCTCCCGTCAGATCTCTGGTCCCGCGCCCGGCACCGTCTCGGCTTCCCCATCCGGCAAACCTATGGCACCTCCGAAACCGGCATGATTACCGCCAATGTCCACGGCGATCCCGAAGCAACACACACCTCCGTCGGCCATCCGCTGCCTGGCGTGTCTGTTGCCATCGTCGACGGCATCATCGCCGTCCGCGACGCCGTCAACCCAGCCGCGCCCTGGATCTATACCGATGACCTCGGCCATCTGGACAACGCCGGCCGCCTCCACATTTCCGGCCGCCGGCAGGACCTGTTCAACATCGGTGGACGCAAGTTCCACCCAGCGGAAGTGGAGGCAGTCCTCCGGGCCCATCCCCTTGTACGTCACGCCACTGTGGAACGATTGCAATCCCCCTCCGGAGAAGATACCCACAAAGCCATCGTCGTATGCGAGGCTCCTTGCACGCCGGAGGAAATCGTCGCTTTCTGCCGCGAACGCCTCGCACCGCACAAAGTCCCCCGCCTCATCGAAGTCAGCGACAGGCAGCGGCCGTAATGGAACACACGCTGCTCCTCTACCGCTCTCGCAACCTTGGCGACATCATGCAATCGCTCGCCCTCTCCCGCCTCCTTCCACCTTGCAAGGGCATCTTCCGGCATCGCCTCCAAACCCTCGCGCCAGGTCAGTCCCTCATTGTCAACGGCATGTTCGATAAGGACCGTCCGCCCGCCTTTGGCGCCCATTGCCTGTTCGCCGGCGTCAGCGGCCCGCACTTTCGCCAGTCGTACTACCTCCGCTGGATGGCCCAGTCCCCCTTCCCCATCGGCGCGCGGGACCCGGCCACCGCGGACGCGGCCAATGCAGTCGGCCTCACTGCGTCGCTCATCGGCTGCGCCACCCTTACCCTCCCTCCGTACCACGGCCCGCGCAAAGGCATCTACTCGGTCGATACAATCGGCCCCGGCGTCGCCTCTCGCAAACCATCACGCGCCGCTGGACCGTCGAAGAACAGTGGACCGGCGCGATCACCGCCCTCGACAAATTCCGCACAGCCGAAGCAGTCTACACCTCCCGGCTCCATGTCGCCCTTCCCTGCCTCGCCTTCGGCACGCCCGTCTGGATCGCCAACCCGGCCGTGCATGCCTGGCACCCCTCCCGCTTCGGTCTCCTCGAAGCCGTGGGCGTCCCGTGGGAAACGCTCACCACGGCCGATGTCTCCCCCTGGGCCCGGCGCTACACCCAGTTCCTCGAAACGCACCTGCAAACGCCCATCGTCCCAGGCACACCCAAGTTGCCCGCCACAAACTACAGGCCCAGCAGTTGGATTCCCGAATGGTGGCGCTGGTAATCTTACCGCGTCCAGGCGTCCACGGAACTCGATAGCTGGATCTGCACAAAATTCCGCGGCGAACTCTGCGCCACAATCTCCGGCACAGAGTGGTGCGACACCGGACTGCACGCGAACCCGGCCATCAGGTTGCGCTTCGGCCGCACCCTTGCCCCTTCCGGCCTGAACACACGCAAATGCTCACGGTGCAGTACCAGATCGCCGCCGTCGCGCCCCGATGCATCCGAATCGCAGAAGTAGATCAACATCGTCGCCACCCGCCGCCGGTGATCCACATGGATCTTCCGCTTATAGCCAATATGGCCCTGATGCACGTCCAGCCGTACGAACAACTCCTCCGGCGCCATACGGTCTTTCAGATGCCGCATCTCCTTGCCCTCGCGCGTCTCGCGATAGGGCGTGTACTTCGCCTTTCGCAAATCAATCGTGCAGCCCTTGGCCGCATACGCGTCGGCGAACTGCGTCACCAGAAAATCCACAAATGCCTGCGAATGCGCTGTGTCGAAAAACGACCTCCACGCCCAGTTATTTGTAATTAGTGATTCATACTCCGCGTCGCCCCAATAGTAGGAAAAACCCGTCGGCCCCGTGCTTGGCGGACACACCGGGTAGGTCCGTTCCAACTCCTCGTAGACGTCGCGCCGCAGGAACTGTTCCTTCTCAATATGGGCAAACGGCTCATTACGAACCGGAAGGGGGGAAAGAGGAAATGCGATCACGGTCTCCAATCGGGTTGCTCTACCGCTCTCCATTCTGCCAAAGTTGTTCGCCCCTCGTACTCCCCGGGCACTCGAACCGGAGCCATTGCTGCCCGCGGTAATCGTACAACTGGCACCGCCGGCAGTTCGCCCAATACGTCCGCCACCGGAACCGCTCCACCGGAACCTGCTCCGGGAACATCTCCTCCAGCGCCACCTGCGCCTCCGGCAACCGGAACAGCGGAATCTTCACGTCCACGTGATGCGCCCCGTGTTCCATAATGTTCCGCAACAGCCACCCCAGCGGACGCGGAAACTCCACGTGCACGGTGTTCTCAATCTGCGCCATCAGCGGGTCCCACCGCCGCCGGTCATCGAACCAAACCACGTCCGGATGGGTATGGTGCTGGTAGGTCGCAAACCCCATCAGGTTCAGCCACAACACCTGCGGCACAACCACCGCCCACAACGGATCTCCGCCCGCCCACCAAACCGCCGCCGCCAACCCGCCCATGTACCCCGCCACCAGCATCGAGTCCCACACATACGCCCACCGCCGCCCAATATCACCGCCAAACAGCAACCGCTTCCACCAAACCTCCACCGCATAGCAAAGCCCCGGCCCCAGCGGATGCCGGTAGGCCCGTTCCAGCGCGCGCCGCCATCGCGGCAACGCCGCATATTCAGCCCGCGTCAACGGCGCATACACATAGTCTTTTCCCCGCAAGTTCGTAAACCCGTGGTGCAGCGTATTGTGTCCCAACTCCCAGCTGGAAAAAGGCGTCAACGACGGCAAAAACGCCAGCCGTCCCAGCAGTTGATTCATCCATCGCCGCCGGTAGCCCGACCCGTGGCAGGCGTCATGCCCCAACACAAACAGCCGCCCGATCGCCGCCGCGTTCACCACCGCCAGCACCGCCACCACCCACGCATTCCCGGCCATCACCATCCCCGCCAGCGAGGCAAAATACAAGCCAAAATCCATCACCAGGGCCACCAGGGCCGCGCCATCGCGCGGCCCCCGGTACTCGGCCAATCGCTCCACCACCGCCTGCCGGCTCGGCGGCGCCATCGTCTCAACCACGGCGCACCACTTCCAGGAACACAATGTTGTCTTCGTGCTCGGTGAACACCCGCTTCCGCGCCACCAGCTCCGCCGGCAGCGTGTCGGCCAGCGACATCATCTCCGCCTCATCGCGATAGATCAACCACCAGTCCATCAACGCTTCCATGTAGGCGCGGTCTTCAATCCCGGGCTTGAAGTTGGCCACCCACACCTTGCCGCCCGGCTCCAGCAGGTTGAACAGCTCCTCCAGCAGCCGTTGCCCCCACTTCTCGTTCAGGTAGTCATATAGCCCCGCCGCGTACACGAAGTCAAACTTGCCCAGCGTGGCGCCCCGCGCAATCACGGTCTTCACAGACCCCTCCCGCACCTCCACGCCAAACCGGCCCACATCCTCGGAGACCACGGCCAAACTCTCCGTGTCCTGGTCGATCGCCAGGAACCGCCCCAACGCCCCAGCCTGTACCGCCTGGCTCATCCGCGCCTCACGAAGGTGCCCGCAAGCCATGGAGAACACAGCGGGCAGCGCCTTCCGCCGCGCCAGCGCGTCGATCTCGGCCGCCAGCAGCGCTGCCCGGTTCCGCACCGCGCGCGGCGCGTTGGCGTTGGTGGTGAACTGCATCGCCGCCCGCGTCATCGGCGGCACTTCGTCCAGGTCAGCCTGCCGCGAAGGGTGCTGATAGATGTAGTCCAGCATCACCGCGTCGCCCGCATAGCCGCGCGGCTTGGTATTGGCGCGCCGCACAAAGGGATCCTGCAGCGCCATCGGATAAACCGGCTGCTGCCGCACCTGTTCGTCCACAATGCGCCGCCATTCGGCCTCCGACGAGCAACGCTGCCGGATATCGGTCAGCAGATCCCGCAACCGGCGCGCCGCCATCGGCGCCGTCGCCACGTCGCCATCCACAAACGATGCAAAGGCCCTGGAAAGCTCGTCCTCGCAGGAACGAAACGGAAGGAAGGTAGGGGATAAAACCGCAGTTGAAGTAGCCATTCTGAATTGGGTAGCGGAACCCGGAGAAATTCAGTGACATGATTTTTTCCGATGCCGGAAAAAGCCATGGCCCAGGGGAATACAACTCCCCAAACGCAGAAGGCGGGCGGCGGGCATCGCGCCCGCCACCCGCCTTCCGCGTCCAGAACAGGTCCCTGCTACTTGGGCAACGTGCAGTGATTGTCTGCCGGATTCGGGCAGAGTAACGCAACCAAGCGTCCATCCGCCGGCCGCGGAAACTCCTGCTTCACACCGTCCATCACAAACTCGATCTTTTCCAACGAGATCGGGTTCTGCTGCGCATCAACACTCGCCGAGAGTTGAAATTCATTCGAAGCATTCTGCTGAAACACCTGCGTCGGAGATATCATAAACAGCCCAGCCTTCCCGTTCTTGCTCCAGTGCAATTGCAGTGTCCCCCCGCCGGTCATATACGCCGTCACCGTCTTCGGGCTGATTTTGTTCTCCTTACACTCAACAGGAGCTGAATTGCTATCCTTGCACTTCCCCAGGGCAAGCGATCCACCCTTTGCGGCCGTGTACACTTCGACCCGCTTCACCGATGGCGCATTCCCGCGAATGAAGCTGCGTCCGTCCTCGGACAGAAATCCAATCGCCCCGGCGCCATTTCCGAGATTCAAATCCATCTTGACGGACCCGTTCTCGATGATCACTGGCTCATCATGGTTGTGCCTATCGTGGACATCGCCGCCCTCAGTCACCTTACTCTGACCACACCCCGTCAGCCCCACGCAAGTCACCACCAACACCCCAATCAAACTCCGCTTATAATTCATTTCCCTCTCCCTTTTTCTCGCCAATTCGCAAACTGGCGTTTGTTATCTGGTCTACTCATCCAAGCCGAAACCACCGGCTCTCCCAACTGCAAGCGCAACTTCTCCAACTCCGGTGACACGCCGTCCTCCCCACCCCCACTGGCAGCAATCAATCGAGCCGCCAAAGCATCAAACCGCGCATCGGTATTCGCCAACACCCGCCCCAACCGCTCCGCCACCTTCCCCTTCTCCCCAGCCCGCTCATACAACACCGCCTCCAACAAATCCGCCTTTAACCCATACCGCGCCGCCCCACTCCGTTCCGCCGCAGCCCGCAACTCCCCACAAGCCGCCAGCCCCTCCCGAACCTGCCCAGTCAACGCATAAGCACTGCAGCGATAGTAGGCCAAATCCGCCGCCGCCCCCGGCGCCCCATCCACGCCACGAGCCCCCGCCAACACCCGCAATGCCGCCTCCCCCTGCCCCTTCCGCAACAACACTACCGCCGTGCTCAACACCTTCCGTGCCAACGGCGCCACACGCCCCTCCGCATCCAATCCGTCAATCAATTTCCCCGCCTCCACCAACCGCTCATCCGCCCGCCCAAACTGCCCCATAGCGCTCGCCGCCTCCGCCTCGGACAACAGCGCAAACGCCGCCGCCCGCTTCTTCCCCGTCTTTCGCGCCCCTTCCGCCGCCGCCCCGTATAGCCGCAGGCTTTCCGCCAACTCCCCGGTCTCCTGCAACGTCATCGCCAAACTTCCCACCGCCAGCTGCTGCAAATTCGCGTCCCCGATGCGCACCGCTTCCGACTGCACCCGCTGGAACCGCGCCGCTGCCGCCAGGTACTTCGCCCGCCCAAACTCCAGCTGCGCCTGGACATAACTCGCCGACAGGAGATTCCGCCCCGGCCATTTGCGCTCATAGTACGGCAACGCCGCCGCAATCGCCACCTCCGCCTTCCCCGGCAGCATCATCCGCTGATACACCACCGCCAGCGACAACTGCGCCCGCGCCTGGTTCTCCTCATCCCGGTACCGCGTCGCAATCTCCAACGCCCGCTCCAACTCCGCCACGGCCTCCACATTCTGATTCTTAACCGTGTGCACATTCGCTCCGGCAAAAATCCCCTGCAACGCCAACGTCTCCAGATCGTTGTCCCGCGCCAATCCCACCGCCTGGCCCGCCAACCGGCTCGCCGTCTCCAACTCCCCCCTCCGCCGCGCCACATTCGACTGCTGAAACAGGATCCGAATCTGCTGCGGCACGCTCCGAGTCGTCTTCGCCAGCTCCATCGCCTCGCCCAATATCTGCTCCGCCTCAGCCAGCGACTCCTGCTCGGTCCGGATCAAGCCCCGCGCCAGCATCACCTCCGTCACCCCTTCGAAGTTCGCCCGCTCCCGGTACACCACCTCCGCCGTTCCCAAGTACTTCTCCGCCTCCGCCGTCGCCCGCTTCCGCTGCGCCAACGCCGCCGCCCGCACCAGCACCGCCCCATTCCGTCCATCCAACTCCGCCGCCTCCGCCAACGCCTTCCGCGCCTCCTCTGGCTGCTCACATCGCTCCATCGCCCGCGCCAGGCTCATCATCGCGTACGGACGCATCCCCGCGCCGGTCTCCCCCACATGCGTTCGAAATGCCGACACCGCCGTGTCGCATTCCCGCAATAACAACGCCCGCACCCCCTCCACATGCGCCCGGTCCGCCGCCGTCGCCCCGCCCCCCGCCATCGACGTCGCCCGCAGAATTGATTCCCGCGCCGCCGAATTCTGGTCCAGTTCCAACTGCGCCTCCGCCAGTGCCGCATACGCCGCAGGGTACTCCGGAGCCGCCGCCAGCGCCCGCCGCAACTGCTTCGTCGCCCGCAACGCAGCGCCTTCCGCCAGGTCCCGCCGCGCGTCCTCATACCAACCCACCGCGTCCCGGCCCGGCCCGCCCCGCCGCCCCCATAGAGCCCACCACGCCACGCCAACCGTCACCACCGCGCACGCCGCAACCCCAATCGTCCATCGCCGCGACAACGGCCATCGCCACACGAACCCGCGCTCGCCCTCCAACGCCGTCCACAATGCGGTCGCGGACGCAAATCGCGCCCCCGGCTCATACTCCAAACACCGCGCAATCACCACATCCACATGCGACGGCAAGTCCTCAATCTCCCCACTCAGCCCCGGCGGCCCCTCCCGAATCCGCCGCATCCAGGACTCCAGCGTGTTTTTCCCCGCAAACGGCCGGGCCCCCCGTAACATCTCATACAGAATCAACCCCAAAGAATACACGTCCGTCGCCGCCGTCGCCGTTTCCGAACGAATCTGCTCCGGAGCCATATACTCCGGCGTTCCCACGATCGCCCCGGAAATGCTTACCACCGCACCGCTCTCCCCACCAGTCCCCAGCGCCAATCCGAAATCCAGAATCACCGGCCGCTCCGTCCCGCTCCGGCTCTTCGCCAGCAGAATGTTGCCCGGTTTCAAATCCCGGTGAATCACCCCCGCCTCATGCGCCGCGGCCAGCCCGGCGCACAACTGCCGCATCCAATCCAACGCCTCCGCCGGCTGAATCCGCCCCTCCCGCTTCAACCTCGCCGCCAGCGTCTCCCCCTCCAAAAACTCCATCATCAGAAACAGCCGCGTCACACCGCCCCGGCTGTCCTCCACCAAATCATTCAACCGGCAAATATTCGGATGCGAAATCCGCCTCGCCAACTGCAACTCCCGCTTAAACCGCTCCCGCGCCCCGGCGTCCATCCCAATCCGCTCATGGATCGCCTTGATCGCCACCAACTCCCCGCCAAACTGACGGTCCCGCGCCGACCAAACCTGCCCCATCCCCCCCTCGCCCACGCACTCTACCAACTCGAACCGCCCGCCAATCACCTCGCTCGCCTGCACCGGAGCCCCCACCGCCCCCGTGTCCAGGAACTCGTCCTCGGCGTCCATCCCCGCCAACAATCCCTCCATATCCCGTCGCATTTCGGCATCCCCATCGCACAACAAATCCATCAGCCGCACCCGCTCGACGGGATCGGCTGACTCCAACTGCCGGAACACCTCTTTCTGCCGTTGCCAGCGCTCCGGCGTCACGGGGCCGCGGTCCCGGTCGTTTTAGAGTGCAACCAGGCCCGCGCCATGTTCCAATCACGCTTCGCCGTCCGCGAAGAGATCTTCAGCACCAGTGCCGCCTCCTCGAACGTCATCCCCGTAAAAAACCGCATCTCAACCAGCCGCGCCTGCCGCTCATCCAGCGTCGCCAATTCCGTCAGCGCCGCGTCCAACGCCAACAACCTCTCGGCGTCTACGTCGCTCTCCGCGCTTGCCAGATGCGGAACATCGTTCAGGTCCACCCGGTGCAGATTCCCTTCCCGCTTCTGCGCCCGCCGGCCACGCGCCCGATCGATGAGTATATGCCTCATCGTCGAAGCCGCGCTCGCGAAAAAATGCGCCCGGTTCTCCCACGTCCCTTTCTCCCGGCCCATCATCCGCAGATACACTTCGTTCACCAGCGCCGATGCCTGCATCGAATTTCCCGCCGCCTCCCCGCGCACCTGGTTCTTCGCCAGCCGCTTCAGCTCCCCATAAACCGCGTTCACAAACTCAGTGTGGCAGCCGGCATCGCCAGCCTTCAGGCCAGCCAGTAATCGAGTAATAGGAGGTTCCGAATCCATAGCAAGCACCAGGAAAATGGGAGTAAGTGCTAACTATTCTAACGTCACTTACATTCCCATGCCGCCCCCCCAACTCTTGACAACCCCCAAAACGATATGAAAACATTTCCACACGCCCCTAGTAACGATGCCACGCTTCCTGCTCGCCCTCATCGCCCTCCCCCTCCTGGCCGAACCGGCCCCCACTTTCAACGCCATTCAGAAAAAATGGTGGGCCATCCAGCCAGTGGCAAACCCCGCCCCGCCCACCCTCGATGAAGCCGGCAAAGCCTGGGCCCGCAACGAAATCGATCACTTCATCTACGACAAGCTCAAAGCCAAAAACATCACCCCCGCCCCGCTCGCCAACAAGCAGACCTTCATCCGCCGCGTCACGCTCGATCTCACTGGCCTCCCGCCCACCCCCGAAGAGACGCAAGCATTCCTCGCCGACAACAAACCCGGCGCCGAAGCCCGCCTCGTCGACCGCCTCCTCGCCAATCCCCGCTACGGAGAACGCTGGGGCCGCCACTGGCTCGACGTCGTCCGCTACGCCGATTCCGACGGCTTCAAACAGGACGACACCCGCCCCAACATGTGGCGCTACCGCGATTGGGTCATCCAGTCCTGGAACGACGACAAGCCCTTCAACCGCTTCATCAAAGAGCAAATCGCCGCCGACGAACTCTACCCCGGTGACACCAAGGCCCTCCCCGGCTTGGGCTACCTCCGCCTCTTCGAAGACGAGTTCAACCAAGCCGACATCCGCCTCCGCCGCCAGGAACTCCTGAACGACGTCACCGACAATACCGCCTTCGCCTTCATGGGCGTCACCCTCGCCTGCGCCCGCTGCCACGACCACAAGTTCGACCCGCTCCTCCACAAGGACTACTACCGCCTCCAGTCCTTCTTCGCCAACATGCGCATTGACGACGAGGCCACCACCGCCAGCAAAGCCGAACGCGCCGCCTACGACGCCCAAATGGCCAAGTACCGCGAAGCCGCCAAGCCGGTCCTCGACAAGATCGAAGCCCTCCTCGCCAAGCCCCGCGCCGCCTTCCAGCACGAATACACCGTTCGTTTCCCGGAAGAGGTCCAGACGGTCCTCAACATGCCCGCCGCCAAGCGCACGCAGATGGACTGGCAGGTCTATCATAAGGCCATCACGCAGGTCATCGTGCCCGACAACGAGATGATCGCCAAGCGTGGCACCGCCGCCCAGAAGGCCGAATACAAGAAGCTCCTAGCCGAACTCGAACCCTTCAAACACCTCCTCCCCGCGCCCCTGCCCACCATCCAGATCATGCGCGACCAGGCCATCGAATCGCCCGCCACGCACGTCCTGAAAGCCGGCTCCCACAACGCGCCGCTTGAAGAGGTCCAGCCCGGCCTGCTGTCGATACTCGACCCCGCCCCCGCCAAAGTCACGCCCCTCCCCGAACTCCAATCCAGCGGCCGCCGCTCCGCCCTCGCCCTGGCGCTCGCCGACGAAAACAACCCCCTCACCACCCGCGTCATCGTCAACCGCGTCTGGCAGTATCACTTCGGCCGCGGTATCGCCGGCACCCCCAACGATTTCGGCCTCATGGGCGAACGCCCCTCCCACCGCGAACTCCTCGACTACCTCACCAAGACCTTCACAACCACCGACAACTGGAGCATCAAAAAACTCCACCGCCGCATCCTGCTCAGCGCCACCTACCGCCAGAATTCGGACTTCCGCGAAGACGCCGCCACCGCCGATCGCGACAACAAACTCCTCTGGCGCTATCCCCGCCGACGTCTGGAATCGGAAGCCATTCGCGACTCCATGCTCGCCGTCTCCGGCCTCCTCGATTCCAAAATGGGCGGCCCCGGCGTCTTCCCCGCCGTCCCCGCCGGCACCGAAATTCAGGAGGGCCGCCACTGGCGCAAATCCAACGGCCCCGAAGATGAATACCGCCGCAGCGTCTACATCTTCGCCCGTCGCCTGGTCCGCTACCCCATGCTCCAAAGCTTCGACACGCCGCTGGCCTTCGAAAGCTGCGGCCGCCGCCAGGAAACGGTCACCGCCGATCAAGCCCTCGAACTCATGAACGGCGACGCCTCGGCCAACTTCGCCCGCGCCCTCGCCAAGCGCGTCGCCAACGACGCCGGCCAAAGCCCGCAATCGTTGGTCGAACGCGCCTTCCGCCTCACCCTCGGCCGCACGCCGACACCAGCCGAAGCCACCCGCAGCCAGGCGTTCCTAGCTAAGAACAACTCGCTCGACGATCTCTGCCTCTCGCTCCTCAGCACCAGTGAATTCCTCTACATCGATTAACGCCATGTCCCACAACCACACCGAATGCACCCGCCGCGCCCTCCTCCGTGGCGCCGGCTCCGGCCTCGGCGCCATGGCCATGGCCGCCATGCTGGCTGAGGATGCCAAGGGCGCCGTCGTCCACGACCCCACAATCCCCAAGAAGCCCCACCACACTCCCAAAGCCAAATCCGTCATCTTCCTCTTCATGGAAGGCGCCCCCTCCCACATCGATCTATTCGATCCCAAACCCAAGCTCAACGAGCTCAACGGCCAGCCCATGCCCGCCAGCTTCGGCCGCCCCATCACCGCCATGGGCACGGCCAACAACACCCTCATGGGCAGCCCCCGCACCTGGAAGCAGCACGGCCAATCCGGCATCTGGGTCAGCGAACTCTACCCCCACATCGCCAAACACGCCGATAAGCTCGCCGTCCTCCGCTCCTGCCAGTCCAACGGTCTCAACCACGCTGGCGGCGTGAGCCAGATGAACACCGGCGACATCCTCTCCGGCCGCCCCTCCCTCGGCGCCTGGGTCACCTACGGCCTCGGCACGGCCAACAAGAATCTCCCGACATTCGTCAGCATGATCGACGAACGCGAACCCTTCGGCAACGCCAAAAACTGGGGCTCCGGCTTCCTCCCCGCCGTCTATCAGGGCACCCTCTTCCGCCAGGGTCCCAACCCCATTCTCAACACCAAACTGCCCGCCGGCCAGACCGACGAAAAGCAGCGCGCCCGCCTGGAGTTCCTCGCCGCCCAGAACCGCGAATACGCCGCCGCCCACCCCGACGACACGACTCTCGAAGCCCGCATCCGCAGCTTCGAACTCGCCTATTCCCTCCAGAAATCCGGCCCCGAAGTCGTCGACCTCTCCGGCGAAACCGAAGAGACCAAATCCCTCTACGGCCTCGATAAACCCGAAACCGCCGTCTTCGGCCGCAACTGCCTCCTCGGCCGCCGCCTGGTCGAACGCGGCGTCCGCTTCGTCGAACTCTACTGCGGCTCCGGCTCCGGCTGGGACGCCCATACGAACCTCGAAGGCAACCACAAAAAGTGGTGCATGGCGTCAGACCAGCCCGTAGCCGCCCTTCTCGAAGATCTCGACCGGCGCGGCATGTTGCAGGACACCCTCGTCATCTGGGGCGGCGAGTTCGGCCGCACCCCCTTCAACGAAAAGGGCAACGGCCGCGACCACAACCCCTGGGGCTTCACCATGTTCTTTGCCGGCGGCGGCGTCAAGGGCGGCCAGACCATCGGCACGACCGACGAAATCGGCCTCCGCGCCATCGAACGCCCCGCCCACGTCAACGACATCCACGCGTCGATTCTCCACCTCCTCGGCCTCAATCACATGCAGCTCACCTACCTGCAAAACGGCCGTTCCGAACGCCCCACTATCCTTGGCGGCGAACACATGGTCAAGGAACTCTGGGGCGGCTGATGCCCACCATCCGCGACGTCGCGGCCCGCGCCAAAGTCAGCGTCGCCACCGTCTCCCGCGTGCTCAATCAAAGCGGCTATGCCGACGCCGCCACCGTCGCCCGCGTCCGCAAAGCCGCCGCGGATTTGAATTACCAGCCCAACGCCAACTGGAGCCGCCTCAAAAGCAAAAGCTCCCAAACGGTGCTGTTCCTGTTGGGCAACCGCGACACCTTCAACGCCTTCCACATGCGCCTGCTCGCCAGTTGCGAACGCATGCTCCAATCCCGCGGCTACGACCTCTTCTTCTCCCGCTACGAGTATTCCGGCGCGCTGCCATCTGCGCAACTCGCCCTCCCCCGCATGCTCGCCCAAACCGGCGCGCTCGATGGCGTGATCCTCGCCGGCGTCCACCATAAGAACCTCCTGGACGTCCTCGATAAACGCCAAATTCCCTACACCTTCCTCGCCAACGACTATCCTTCCCCGCCCCCTAACAACTGCGTCACCTTCAACGATCGAGCCGGGCTCGACGAAGCCACCGAGTACCTCATCCACCTCGGCCATAGGCGCATCGCCTACATCGGCAACCTGGAACAAACCTGGTTCCAGCGCCGCTACAACGGCTACAAAGACGCCATCGAGCGCCACCAACTGAAGCCCCAGGCGATCGGCGAAAACTGGCTGCTCTCCGGCATCGAATACGGCCAGCGAGCCACCGTCCAACTCCTGGCAACAAAACACCGCCCCACCGCCATCGTCTGCGGCAACGACGAAATCGCCGCCGGCGCGTGGAAAGAGCTAACCCGCCGCAAGATCGCCATCCCGCAAGAGATGAGCCTGGTCGGCTGCGGCGACCGTATCGAGTACTCGATCCTCGAACCCGAACTGACGTCCATCTCGGTCTTCGTCGAAGAACTCGGCGAACACCTAACGTCGATGTTACTAACCCGCCTGGCTAACCCAGAGTCCGCCCCCGCCTCCCAAACCTACCCCTGCAAACTAGCCATCCGCGCCTCCTGCCAGCCTCCCCTTTCATAGCGCACCTCCCA
>JBIKOG010000130.1:0-21389 GCA_044358225.1 Bryobacteraceae bacterium
AACTGGATTGGGTACACTCTGTCATAGCGAAAGCCGTTTTGTTTGGTTCGTAACTGCTTGTGTGGAAACACAGTTATGCCAGATTTAACGGCTTTTTGCCATTACTTTGTGAGAAATGCGGGTTAGGCCGGCGTGTCTTTGTAATAAGCCTGGAGCTTTGCCAGACGCAGTTTCAACTGGGCGATGATCTTCTGCGAACCGGGTTCGCTGTAGAGATTTTTCATCTCGCGCGGATCCGTTTTCAGGTCGAAGAACTCCCATTCGGGCGGGGTGTCCTGATTGACAGCGCCGCTGGAGCCGAGCGCCTTGCCATAGTAATAAATCAGCTTGTAGCGCTGCGTGCGAATGCCGTAATTGGCCGTGACGTTGTGCCCGCCGCCCAGGTGCATCCAGTAGCGGTAGTACATCTCCGTGCGCCAATTTTTCGGCGTCTTGCCGTTGAGGAGGGGCTTCAGGCTGACGCCCTGCATGTCCTTGGGCACGGGGGCGCCGGCGGCGTCGAGAAACGTCGGCGCGAAGTCCAGGTTGAGCGCCATATCGGTATTCACGGTGCCGGGTTTGGTGTGGCCGGGCCAGCGAACGAGGAGCGGCGTGCGGAGGCACTCCTCGTACATGAAGCGCTTGTCGTACCAGCCGTGATCCCCGAGGAAGAAGCCCTGATCGGAGTTGTAGATGATGATGGTGTCGTCGGCGATTTTGTCTTCGTCGAGGTAGTCGAGCACGCGGCCGACGTTGTCGTCGACGGACTGCACGCAGCGGAGATAGTCCTTGATGTAGACCTGATAGGCCCATTTGCGCAGGGCGTTGCCTTCCAGGCCGGGCGGGGGATCCATCTTGAGATCTGTTTTGGTGCTGTCCTGGCCGACGCGCATGCGAGACCGTTCGGCGGCGCCGGCGCGGCCTTTGTGTTCGTCGTAGAGGTTATCGGGCTCGGGGATTTCGACGTCTTTGAAGAGGTCCTTGTACTTGGCCGAGGGCGTCCATTCGCGATGGGGCGCCTTGTGGTGGCACATCAGGAAGAAGGGCTTGTCGCGGTTGCGCTTCTTCAGCCAGTCGAGGGTGAAGTCGCCGATCAGGTCGGTGCAGTAGCCGGGGTATTTCTTGCGGGAGCCGTCCATTTCGATGAAGACGGGGTCGTTGTAGAGGCCCTGGCCTGGGAGGATTTTCCAGTAGTCGAAGCCGGCAGGGTTGGTGACGAGGTGCCACTTTCCGATCATGGCGGTCTGGTAGCCGGCGGCCTGGAGGTATTTGGCGACGTTGGGGGCGGCGGGGTCGATTTTATCGTTGAGCGTTTTGATGCCGGAGAGATGGGAGTAGAGGCCGGTGAGGATGACGCCGCGGCTGGGGGTGCAGATGGAGTTGGTGACGAAGCAGTTGGCGAAGCGGGTGCCGCCCTGGGCGATGCGGTCGATGTTGGGGGTCTTGTTGATCTTGCTGCCGTAGGTGCTGATGGCGTGGGAAGCGTGATCGTCGGACATGATGAAGATGATGTTGGGGCGCTTCTTCGGGGCCTGGGCGGAGAGGGCGGCGCCTGCGAGGAGGGGGAACAGTTTACGGCGAGAGAGCATCGGGGATAGGGTATCAGGGAAATGGGTTGCAGGAGTTTTTCACAAGAAAGTACTGCCGGCGTCGATATGGGAGATGAGGGTTCCAGGAACCCTTGTCGTTCGCGCCGGCGGGTGGTGCCGCCAATTCCCAGCGCGAGACGAAGACAAGTGATAGAGACAAGTGGCAATGCGATTCAATCTGACAATAGGCCGGAAGATGATGGCGAGTACGCTCGTATTTCTTCTGCTAACGCTGGTCCTGAGCATCACGGCGCTGGTGTCGCTGCGGAGTCTGAAACGTGACTTTGACGTTGTGGTGAACGGGACCGCCCGGAAGATTGTGCTGGCGATGTCGATCGACAACATGCAGTCGGACATGGTGGCGGCGCAACGGCTGGTTGTAGCGGGGAGCGCGCTGAAAAGAACGGATCAGGTGGACTCCGGGAATCGGGCGTTTCGAGAGGGCGCGACGGCGGCGCAGTCGACGCTGGCGGAGTTAGCCGGCTTGACTGTGACGGTGGATGGCAAGTCGGACGTTGAGTTGATGGCAAATCAATTCCGCGAGTGGCAACGGGTATTTGAAGAGCTGTCCAAGGCGGCGCAGGCCGGCGATGCCCCGTTGGCGGATCGTATTCGTGGCGAGAAGGCGGCCCCGATTTTCAAGGTGATTGAGGAGTCCGTGGCACGACTGGTGAATCAGCAGACGGAGATGCTGAATGCGAACCAGCGGACGGTGCAGAAGTTGTATGAACGCAACTGGTGGGTTTCCATGATCATGCTGGCGATTTGTGTGGGTGTGGGCGTTGCGGTGGTGCTGATGGTCCGCGATATGAACCGGAGCCTGCAGACGGCGGTTGTTGACCTGACTATGGGCGCCGAGCAACTGGCGAGCGCGGCGGGACAGGTGGCCGGAGCCAGCCAGTCGCTGGCGCAGGGAGCGTCGGAGCAGGCGGCGTCGCTGGAGGAGACATCGGCATCGAGCGGGCAGGTGAATGCGATGACCCGGCAGAATATGGAAAAGGCCCATGCGGCCTCGGGTATCGCCATTGCGTCGCAAGAGAAGCTGGGCGCGACCAATCTGTTACTGCAGCAGACGGTGGTGGCCGTTGAAGCGATCAACGCGCAGAGCGGCAAGATTGCGAAGATCATCAAGGTGATTGATGAGATCGCCTTCCAGACCAATATTCTGGCGTTGAACGCGGCCGTGGAAGCGGCGCGGGCTGGTGAGGCGGGCATGGGGTTCGCGGTGGTGGCCGATGAGGTGCGCAGTCTGGCGCAGCGTAGCGCACAGGCGGCAAAGGACACCGCTGTTTTGATCGAAGAGTCGATCGGGAAAGCCCACGAGGGGAAGACGAAGGTCAGCGGGATGGCGACGGCAATCCAGGAAATTACGGTCGATGCGGACCAGATCCGGAAGATTGTCGAAGAGGTGCAGCGAAGCAGCCGGGAGCAGGGCAGCGGATTTGACCAGATTGGCCGGGCGATTGTGCAGATGCAACAGGTGACGCAGAACACGGCGGCCCATGCGGAAGAGAGCGCGGCGGCTGCCGAGGAGCTGCACGCGCAGTCCGGGAGTTTGAAGGAGATCGTCGACCGGTTGACGGTGTTGGTGGGCGCTGGTGGGCGGGGCTATTGAGGCAGTTCGCGGAATAACCAGATTCGGAGTTGGTCGACGATGGCCTTTGTGGGCTGGCGGACGTTCAGATCGAGCGTGGACGCATCCCCGCCAACGGAGAGGCTGCATCGGCTGATGCCGCTGGGGGCGACTAGCCATTGCCGGTACATGATGGTGGGCACGGCGTAAGATTTTGGTTCTGCTATCAAATGCATGCGCATGTGGGCGCCCCCAGTAGCGAAAAAGCCAGAACTCACTTTCGCTTCGTAGCCTGGCCGGGATTGAACGAAGCCCTCCATCAATTGGCGCGCAACAGCGAAGACTTCGTTTTCTTCCGGTGAAAAATAATCCACCTTGCCAGCTTAGCGCTGGTTGGTTAGAGGGGCAGCCGCGATCGCAGGACGGTACCAAGAAAAACCGGCCCGCTCCCTCTTCGGGGCGGGCCGGTTTGCAAAACACGAAAATTACCTAGCGCTGGTTGGCTTTGAGAATCTTCTTGCGAAGGCGGATCGACGTCGGCGTCACTTCAACAAACTCATCGTCCTTGATGAATTCGATGGCCTGCTCCAGGTTGAGAACCTTCGGCGGGATGATGCGGACGGCGTCGTCGGCGCTGGAGGAGCGCATGTTGGTGAGCTTCTTTTCGCGGACGATGTTAACGTCGAGATCGGTATTGCGGGCGTTCTCGCCAACGATCTGCCCTTCGTAAACTTCCATGGTCGGCTGCACGAAGATGGTGCCGCGTTCCTGGAGGTTTTCAATGGCGTGCGGCGTGGTCTTGCCCGCGCGATCGGAGATCAACGCACCGGTCGGCCGGCTTTCAATGTCGCCCTGCCATTCGATGTAGCCGTGGAAGAGCGAGTTCAGAATGGCCGTGCCGCGGGTTTCGGTAAGCAGTTCGCCGCGGATGCCGATCAGGCCACGCGAAGGAACCAGGAATTCCAGGCGGACTCGCCCGGAGCCGTGGTTGATCATCTTCGACATCTTGCCCTTGCGCATCCCGATGCGTTCCATGACGACGCCGACGAAGTTCTCGGGGCAATCGATGGTCAGCATTTCGAGCGGTTCCTGCAACACGCCGTCGACTTTGCGCGTGATGATTTCCGGGCGGCCCACCATGAGTTCGAAGCCCTCACGGCGCATCATTTCGATGAGAATGGCCAACTGCAGTTCGCCGCGGCCCATGACCTTGAACGCTTCGGCGGAGCCGGCGTCTTCGACGCGGATCGAGACGTTGGTGAGCAGTTCGCGATCCAGACGATCGCGCAGGTTGCGGGACGTAACGTACTTACCTTCGCGACCGGAGAAGGGCGAGGTGTTGACGGTGAACGTCATGGCGATGGTCGGCTCGTCGATCTGAATGACCGGGAGCGGCATCGGCGTTTCCGCGCTGGAGACGGTTTCCCCGATCGTGATGCCTTCGACGCCGGCGATGGCGAGAATCGACCCAGGCACGGCCTTGGTTTCTTCCACGCGCTTCAAGCCGGAGAACGTGTACATCTTGGTGATGCGGGTTTTCTGAATCTTGCCGTCGAGCTTGCAGACCGATACTTCATCGCCAAGGTTCAGCGTGCCGTTGAAGACGCGGCCGATGGCGAGGCGGCCGAGGTAATCGGAGTAGTCCAGATTGGCGACCAGGAGCTGAAGCGGGTCTTCCGCATTTCCCTTTGGCTGCGGAATGTGGGTGAGAATCGTTTCGAACAACGGCTGCAGGTTTTCGCTCGGATCGTCCAGCGACATCTTGGCGATGCCAAGCTTGCCGTTGGTGTAGATGACCGGGAAGTCGAGCTGGTCTTCGGTGGCATCGAGATCGATGAACAGGTCGTAGACTTCGTTCAACACTTCCTGCGGGCGCGCGTCAGGACGGTCGATCTTGTTGATAACAACGATCGGTGCGAGCTTGGCCTCCAGCGATTTCATCAAAACGTAACGGGTCTGGGGCAGCGGGCCTTCGCTCGCGTCCACCAGAAGCACTACGCCGTCAATGATTTTGAGGGCGCGTTCGACTTCGCCTCCAAAGTCACTATGGCCAGGGGTGTCCACGATGTTAATCGTGAAGTCCTTGTAGTGAACGCCGGTCGTCTTAGCCAAAATCGTAATGCCACGTTCACGTTCCAAATCATTGGAATCCATGACACGCTCGGTCTGTGCTTCATTTTCCCGATAGATACCGCTCTGTCGGAACATTGAATCAACCAGCGTGGTCTTGCCGTGGTCTACGTGCGCAATGATGGCAATATTGCGGATGAAAGAGGAGGGGTTGGTGGAGCTCAAACTCTTTCATTGTCCCACGTTTGAGTCCACCTGCGGGTGATATCCTAAAGAATAATGGCTGAAACTGATCGTTTGCCGTGTGTTGTCATCGTCGGCAGGCCAAATGTGGGCAAATCCACATTGTTCAATGCCATAACCGGAAGCCGTCGTTCTATCGTCGGTGATGAGCCTGGAATTACCCGTGACCGTATCGGCGGAGTTGCCGAACATGGCGGGAAACGATTCGAGATCATCGATACCGGCGGCATTATTACCGACGACCACGCGTTGATTCCCGCACAAATTTTGCGTCAGGCCCGTTTCGCTCTCGAGACGGCCGACCACATCATATTCGTCATTGACGGGCGCACGGAGATTACCTCCGCCGACCGCGAACTGGCGTTGATGTTGCGCAAACTGAACAAGCCGCTGCTGTTGGCGGTTAATAAAATTGACACCGACAAGAATCTGCACTTGGTGGACGAATTCCACCATTTGGGGATCTCGCCCGTATTTGGCGTGTCGGCCGAGCATCGGGTTGGGCTGTATGAAATGCTCGATCTGGTGACGCGTCCCTTCCCGGCGATGGAACAGCCGGAGCCGCTCGAAGAGGGCGAAGAGGCCCCGGCGAAGAAGACGCCGCCGATCAAGGTGTCGATCATCGGACGCCCGAACGTGGGTAAGTCGACGCTGATCAACTCGATCGTCGGCGAGGAGCGGTCCATCGTATCGCCGGTCGCCGGAACAACGCGGGATACCGTCGATGAGCAGCTCACGCACAAAGGCGTTGACTACCTGTTCATGGACACGGCCGGCATTCGCCGCAAGGGCAAGACGCACCTGATGGCGGAGAAGTTGAGCGTCGTCATGGCGCGCCGGCACATCCGCATGGCGCACGTGGTGCTGCTGGTGATGGACGCGACCGAGGGCCCGCTGGGCCAAGACGCGACAATTGCCGGCTACGCCCACGAAGAGGGCCGCGCGCTGATCGTCGTCGTCAACAAGTGGGACGCGGCGCCGAACAAGGACAAAGCCAAGTTCGAAGACGAGCTGCGCGATGAACTGAAGTTCCTGGAATACGCGCAGGTGGCGTTCATCTCGGCGAAGAACGGGACCGGCGTCGGCCAGTTGTTCGAGATGATTCGCAACGCGCACAAGTGGGCGTCGCATCGCGTGGGCACGGGCGAATTGAACCGCTTCTCCACGGGCCTGGTTCTGGAGCCCGACACGCGCATCAAGTACATCACACAGGCCTCCATTCGCCCGCCAACGTTTATCGTGTTCCCTGACAAAAAGCGGGAGTTGCACTTCTCCGCCGAGCGCCAGTTGGTGAACCGCCTGCGGGATGCCTTCGGCTTCCGGGGCACGCCGATTGAGGTGAAGGTGAAGTTCGCCGCAAACCCGTTTGAGGGGATGCGGAAGAACGAGCCGGCCAAGCGGCCGCCGCGCAACACCGCTCAGAAGTCCGTGAAGCGGACGGGCGGCAGGAGCGCCGAGGGAACCAACGCCACGGGCGGCAAAGCCACCCGCAAGAAGAACGTCGGCAAAATGGGCGCGCGGAAGGCCAAGAGCGGCACCGTGCGGAACAAGCAGAAGACGAAGAAGTAGTGGCGTACGAGCTCACAGCCTTGATCGGCGTGGGCTCGCCTCCCACCGGGGCCGTGGCGTTGCCGCAAGGCGCGTGGCTGCTGCCGTTGTGTGATGACGGGCCGCACGGCGCCGAAGCGTTCTCGCGCGATGGCGCCGTGGTCTACGTGGCCGCGGAGTTCTTCGGCGGCGTGGGGGAACAGGCGGCGACGCTCTATCGCCACGGGCGCGTGGAGCGCGAGTTCGACAATGGCTATCACGCCATCAACGAGGCACTGGCCGCGCTCGGCATAACGGCCGAGCTACCCAAGGATTCC
Source organism: Bryobacteraceae bacterium (assembly GCA_044358225.1). Lineage (GTDB taxonomy): Bacteria > Acidobacteriota > Terriglobia > Bryobacterales > Bryobacteraceae. The sequence continues at coordinate 7,320 of JBIKOG010000130.1, forward strand.
TTCGACACCTTGGGCCTCGGCCGTTATCGACACACAGCGGATTGGCTGCGGGCTATCGGCCCACGGCCTTCGCTTTAACAGGGGCCACGACGGCGGGCTGCAGGCCGGCCTTGGCCAGCACGGCGTAGACAACCAGCCCAACGAAGAAGCTATAAACGACGGCCGGTTGATAGCCGGTTTGAATACCCACGGCGAAACCGGCGGCCCAGGCGCCGTAACCCGCCCAGTTGATACCCTGGCGCGGCCCGGACCACTCTTTCCCGGAGAGGAAGTAGTCCGCCACCATCGCGCCGCAGATGGGCCCGAAGGAGGCGCCCACGATGGAGAACACGGCCGCCAGATTTGCCGCCGCGCCGGTGATGGCAAGCAGGATGGCCACGGTGACGCCCGCCATTGTCGACGACATGCGCGGCACGCCGGGAATCATGGTGGAGAAGCTGTTGCCCGCGATAAACGCGCAGAAGCAGGCGGGTGTGATGGAGGCCACTGCGAAGAGGATGAACATCGCGGAGGCCAGGAACCCGCCCTGCGCTCCGATCACGGCGTCGTAGGAGTAACTGGTGATGGTGGGATCGAGCGCGCGGGCTCCGGCCACCGAAAGGATCGGCAAGCCACCGGCGATCACGATGGCGAGCGCGATGCCAGTGAGTCCGCCCATTTTGACGTCGTTCTCATTGCGGCTGTTCATGCCGAAGTCCACCCCGGCCGCGCCCGCGGTGGCGAAGAAGCCGATGACCGTTTGGAGGATGGTCAGAAACGCGCCCATCGAATCGTCAATCGCCGGCTTGTGCAGCGCCATGCCGCTGAAGTTTTTGAAGAACACGAAGAGAATCATCAGCAGCGGAATGAGGTTGAGAAACAGCGAAGCCTTCGCCACATACTGAATGCCCTTCACGCCGATATAGGCCATGATGTAGCCCCAAAGAACGGCAACGATGGCGAACTCCATGGAGCCTGGTCCGGCGGCGGATCCCACGGCGCTGAGGATGAATTTCGTCGAATAAAACGTGCCCACGGCGAACCAGCCCAACTGCAGAAGGCCCATCAATAGGCCCGGCATCAGATAGCCGCCCGCGGTGCCAAACGTCGAACTGCCGACGACGTAGAGCGGCAGGCCCGTCTTCATTCCCAGCATGCCGGGGACGTAGTAGAACAGCGCGTAGCTCAACGCGCCGGCCAACGCCAACGCCAATAAACAAAGGCCAAGGCTGGCCCTGTCGATCGTGCCTTGCGCAAGCGTCTGATAGAACGCGATCCATAGGAACACGCCCGCGTAACTGGGCGCCGTGTTCACGAACCAGGGAGCACGGTTCGACGCCGGATTCGGCGTGGTCTTTTCGATATATGCAGGGAGCATGGCGTTGCAGTATATCGTGTCTGGCGCACAAAACAAATCAGCCCCGGTTGCCCGGGGCCGACTCGATACAACTGGCTATTCGCGTTTCCTCTAGCGAGGAGTCACGGTTACTTTTTCTTGGCGGCGGCCTTTTTGGCAGGCGCGGCAGCCTTCTTGGCCGGAGCAGCGGCCTTCGCCGGAGCAGCAGCTTTCTTCGCCGGAGCAGCAGCCTTCGCCGGAGCAGCGGCCTTGGCCGGAGCAGCAGCCTTCGCCGGAGCAGCGGCCTTGGCCGGAGCGGCAGCCTTCACCGGAGCGGCGGCCTTCTTAGCCGGAGCAGCAGCCTTCTTTGCCGGAGCAGCGGCCTTTTTGGCGGGGGCTGCTTTTTTGGCGGTAGCGTATTTCATCGAGTAATTCTCCCTAACATCAAAAAATCGCGATCTCCTCAGAGATCGCAGCGTGTCCCATATATAAATTTGTTTGCGATGCAAGTCAAGAAAAAAGTGCGCCGTGCGATGCGTCAAACCACCGCCAGTAAAGGGTCTGAGCGAAAAAAACGTGGATGAGTGAAAATGTTTTATAACGCACGATGCGTTTTGAGCCAATAAACATGGGCCTTCCACGCACATCGCCACCACGGCGTCCCGTCATCGCGAGCGTCTTCACACACTCGAAAAAATATTTCGCTCCGTGCGGTGCAAGCCCCGTCGCAGAGGCTGTTTCGCAGCTGAGCGAAGCACACACCGCGACACCGCGGTGCATCGCGCGCACCGCCGCGAGACAAGCCCCGCAACGAACGCCAGCCGCGTCGAAGCACGACACAGACAGATGCGGCCGCGGCCTTTATTCATGGGCTGTTGACGGCATCCGCGCGCGGCGCCGTTACTCATTTCTCGAACTCCCCATCGTCTATCGCCACATCATGAAACTCTCCTTCCGTTCGTCCCTCTCGCTGGCTCTCATTTCGCTCGCGATGCTTGCCTCATGCGGCTCTCGCAAAGCACCCGCGCGCGTTCCCGCCGCACGCATCGGCGCATCGGAAGAAGGCATCGCCAGTTGGTATGGCGAGCCCTATCACGGCCGCCGCGCGGCCAATGGCGAGATCTTCGATATGGAGCAGTTCACCGCCGCGCATCCGTCGTTCCCTTTCGAAACCTGGGTGCGTGTTCGTCTGCTATCGACGAGCAAAAACACCGATGTTCGCATCACCGATCGTGGGCCTTTTGTGAAGGGCCGAATCATCGATCTCTCCCGCGGCGCGGCGCGCGATCTGGGGCTCCTCGGGCCCGGCGTGGCGAAGGTCCGGGTTACCGTCATTCCTCCGCCGAAGGAGTATCTTCGCGGCCGCCAATTTACCGTGCAAGTCAGCTCCGTTGCGACCAAGGCGCGAGCCGAATCGCTCCAGCGCCAACTGTCGACACAGTATAAGAACGTCGACGTCCGCTACCGGTCCGCCAATCCGAAAGGTGGGCACGCCGCCGCGTGGCGTGTCGTAGTCGGCCGCGAGTCCACTCCGGCCGACGCGCAACGGATCCTGGAACGCCTGCAGGACAAATTTCCCAACGCCTTCATCGTCCCCTGGAACGCCGAATAGCCTGCCGGAACGCCGTAACCGCATAGGGGGACCGGGCCTGAGAGTACTTAAGCCGGTATACCCGCACACGGGGGGATACATGGCCGCAACAAACCTCCCCCCACTCTCCCCCATGCGGTCTACAGAAAATTTTCATTTCCGCGTAGATTAATTCTTACCGGCACACACTATTAATTAAGGCACCTCCGCCAGACTTCGCGGAGCGTGCCCCAGACGGACACCGATCATGGCCTTTTTCAACCAATCCCTCCCCACCGAACCCACTCTCGTGGGCAACTCCCCGCGCCTTCGTCACGTACAACGAATGGTAGACAAACTCGCCTCGGGCCGCTGGCCGGCGCTGATCCTGGGCGAGACCGGTACGGGTAAGGAAGTGGTGTCCCGGTCGATCCACGCCGCCAATCCGCAAGGTGCGTTCGTCACCATCGATTGTTCCTCGTTCGTTGGCCCGCTGATGGAAAGCGAACTGTTCGGTCACGTAAAAGGGTCGTTCACCGGCGCCGTCAACGCCAAGATCGGTCTCATTGAAGCCGCCAATGGTGGCACGGCGTTCTTCGACGAAATCGGCGAACTGCCGCTGGACCTCCAAGCCAAACTCCTGCGCGTGCTGCAGGAAAAGGAGTTTCGGCCCGTGGGGTCGTTGCAGACCAAGCGTTCGGACTTCCGCATCATCGCCGCCACCAACCGCGATCTGCTCAAGGAAGTGGAGAAGGGAACCTTCCGCCGCGATCTCTACTACCGCCTAAACGTCGTCACCGTGCGCCTGGCGCCCCTGCGGGAACGCAAAGAGGACATTCCGCTCCTCATGCAGCATTTCCTCGCCAAATACGGCTCCGGCCACACCTTTACGCAGGAAGCCATGGACGCCATGATCAGCTACGAATGGCCCGGCAACGTGCGCGAACTGGAGAACATGATCCAGCAGATGGTGGCCGTGCGCACCGGTCCGCTATTGCATCTGAACGACCTCCCCTCGCCGGTCCAGAACCACCTCTACGCCCGCCGCGGCCCCGGCATCGCGATGTCCGCCGCCGCCGGGGCGGGCATGTTCCAATCGTCCTTTGCCGCCGCCGCCGTTGCCGCCGGTCCCGCCGCCGGTCCTGCAATTGATCCCCGCTTCCTCGATTCGCCCATCCTCCCCCTCACGGAAATGGAACGCCGCGCCATCGTCCACGCGCTGGAATACACCAAGGGGGACCGCCTGATGGCCGCCGGTCTGCTGGGCATCGGCCGGACCACTCTCTATCGGAAATTGAAGGAATATCAGATGGCGGTGTGAGATTTTTCCCGCCGGTGCGCCACTACCTGAATAGGTGATTGGCAATGTCTACCGGTGAGAAAACACGGGCGCGGCTCCTATTGGTCGAAAGCGACCCCTGGGATGCGGGCCTCATTCAGGAAGCGCTCGATGAATTGGAAGAGCGCCCCCACGAAAACCTGCTCGGCCGCCCGGTGGAGCTGTTCCACGCCGAAACCATCGAAGAAGCCGTCGTCTCCGCTTCCGCCGAGACCTACGACCTCATTCTTCTCGACCTCGCCACCGGCGGCGCCTCCGGGCTCCATCCCTACCTCCGGCTCCGTGACCTGGCACCGTCAACCCCGTTCGTGATCCTCACCGTTCGCGAAGAGGAATCGTTGGCTCTCACCGCCATGCGCGAAGGCGCCGCCGGATATCTCCTGAAGGAGGATTTGGACTGCCTGCCCCTCGCGCGCACCCTCCGCGCCGCCTTCGAACATCGACAGGCGCTGATGGCCCGCGAAGAGATGCCCGGCATCGACGACCTCACAGGCCTCACCTCCCGCGCCGGCTTTCTCTATCTCGGCGAAATGGTCCGCCGCCTCTCCTCCCGCTGGGGCAAGACGGCCCGGCTGTCGCTCATCACCCTCACCGGCTACGGCCGGATGACCGATGTGTTCGGAGCCCAGGCGCGGGACATGGCGCTGATCGAAACCGGCGAGATGCTCCGCGAACTCTTCCCCGACGCCGACCTGCTCGCCCGCGTCGGCGCCGAACAGTTCGCCGCGCTCTCCCTCGGGCCGCCGGCCGCGCCTGAGCCGATTCAAACCCGCACCATCCGCTGGGTGGAGCAACGCATCGGTCGTCAGACGGCAACGCCGCCGCTGGAGTACTCCAGCAGCGAGGTGATCCTGCACGACTCCGACGACTCGCTCGCCGATCTCCTCCGCGCACCGCTCCGCCAGGTCGCCTCCATGCAAAAATAGGCCGGTGCGCATTGCTCTCGACCTGACCTACGGCACCGGCCCGGAACTCACCGGCGTCGGCGTCTATTCCCGCGAGATTGCCCACGGCCTCGTCCAGCGCCACCCCGAAGCCGCCTGGCGCTTCTGCTACCGCTCCCACAAGTTCCTGAAGTCGTTCCGCGACACGCTGCCCAACGGCGCCACCCGCCGCCCCTTCACCGAATCCTGGCTCCCCCCGCACGATCTGTTCCACGGCCTGAACCAGCGCGTCCCGGCAGCCCGTACGCGCCGCTGTGTCACCACCTTCCACGACCTCTTCGTGATGACCGGCGACTACTCCACCCCCGATTTCCGCGAACGCTTCACCGCCCAGGCCCGCCACGCCGCCGAACGCAGTGACTTGATCCTCTGCGTCTCCGCCTTCACCGCCTCGCAAGTGGAGTCGCTGCTCAACGTGCCCAAAGCGCGCCTCCGCGTGGTCCACCACGGCGTCCACGCGCCCGCGACACCCCCAGATGCCTCCCAGCGGGAAAACGTTGTCCTGAGCGTTGGTTCCATCCAAAAACGCAAGAACACCGCGCGCCTCGTCGAAGCCTTCGCGCAAACCCGTCCCGGCTGGAAGCTGATCCTCGCCGGCGCCGCCGGCTTCGGCGCCGAAGAGATCGTCGAACAGATCCGCCACAGCCCCCGCGCGGCCGACATTCAGGTCACCGGCTACATCAACAACGGCGAACTCGAATCGCTCTACCGCCGCGCGTCGCTGTTCGCCTTTCCCTCTCTCGATGAAGGCTTCGGCATCCCCGTCATCGAAGCGATGGCCTGGGGCGTGCCCGTCATCACGTCGGACCGCTCCGCCCTCGCCGAAGTCTCCGGTGATGCCGCGCTCCACGTCGACCCGCACGACACCGCGGCGCTGACCCTGGCGCTCCAGACGCTGATGGACCAGCCAGCGCTTCGCCGCGAACTCATTACCCGTGGCCACGATTGGGCCGCACGGTTCACCTGGGATCGCGCCGTCGACGCAACCTGGGCCGCTTATCAGGAACTGCTGTAACTGCCTACTTCGACGAATCCTCGTCGAGGGAGATCTTCAACGCCCGCAGAAACTTCTGGTCCTGCGACGTCCAGGAAAGCTTCCCGGATCTGCCACGCGTCTTCGGCTCCGGCATGCCACCGGACAACTCCCCGGCAATCTCCGCCAGGTCACCGTCTTCGGCCTCCTCGCCCTCTTCGCGCTTGTTGAACCCGATCGTCGCCTCCAGCACGAGAAACACATCGTACCCGGCGCGCTTGATCTCACCGATCGCTTCCGCAATCCGGTCAGAATCGGACAGGGATTCATTAATTGCATTTCCCAAGTCCTGCATCAGATCTTTCAACCGGTCGTCCAAATGAAAGCCTTTCTTCCCGTCTACTACCCGAACCTGCACTCAGGATACCACCGGGTAGTACCCACCCAGACTCATCGGCTGCCTTCGCGAATTTCTGAAGGGTGCCATATAATCAAAGTGGTTACCACTTCGATGTTTTCGCTGGGCAAAAAGTTTCTCTCGCACGTTCTTCCCGGAATCATGACCCCGCTCCGCGTCCTGTGGAACGAGATCATCGCCTTCCTGTTCATCTGTTTCGCCATCTTCGCGGCGCCCAAAGTCTACACCTCCTGGCGCGGCTTCGACGGTGAACCAGGCCAACTGTTCCGGTTGATTATCTCCAGCGTCTTCCTGTTTACGATGCTCGTCTACGGCCTGTCCTCGTTCATACGCGCCAAGAAAATCGCCCGCTCCGGCTCCTAATCTATTCTTATGGCGGAACACCGCGAAGGCCAACCCGGAGAGTTCCCATTTACTCGTGGGATTTATCCGGACATGTATCGCAAACGTCTTTGGACGATGCGGCAATACGCCGGCTTCGGCACCGCCGAAGAGAGCAACCAGCGCTATCGATACCTCCTCTCCCAGGGCATCACCGGCCTCTCAGTCGCCTTCGACCTCCCCACCCAGCTCGGCCTCGATGCCGATCATCCCCTCGCCTCGGGCGAAGTCGGCCGCGTCGGCGTCGCCATCGGCTCCCTCCGCGACATGGAGCGCCTCTTCGACGGCATTCGCCTCGACCAGGTCTCCACGTCGATGACCATTAACTCCACCGCCAGCACGCTCCTCGCCCTCTACGTCCTGGTGGCCGATGCCCAGGGCGCCAACCGCGCCAAGCTCTCCGGCACCATCCAGAACGACATCCTGAAGGAATACATCGCCCGCGGCACCTACATCTACCCGCCCCGCCCCGCGATGCGCATCATTACCGACGTCTTCGCCTGGGCCGGCCGCGAACTGCCCGAGTGGAACACCATCTCCATCAGCGGCTATCACATCCGCGAGGCCGGCTCGACGGCCGCGCAAGAGATCGCCTTCACCCTAGCCAACGCCATCGCCTACATTGACGCCGCGCTGAAAGCCGGCCTCGCCATCGACGCCTTCGCCCCCCGCCTCAGCTTCTTCTTCAACGCCCACAACGATTTCCTCGAAGAGGTGGCCAAATTCCGCGCCGCCCGCCGCCTCTACGCGCACCTCCTCCGCGACCGCTTCCACGCCAAGGATCCCAAGTCGCTCCTCCTCCGTTTCCACACGCAAACCGCCGGCTCTTCCCTCCAAGCCCAGCAGCCCGAAGTGAACACCGTCCGCACCACCATCCAGGCCATGGCCGCCGTGCTCGGCGGCACCCAGTCGCTCCACACCAACGCCATGGATGAAGCCATCGGCTTGCCCACCGAAAGCGCCGCCACGCTCGCCCTCCGCACGCAGCAGGTTATCGCCCATGAATCCGGCATCCCTGCCTATCCGGACCCCTTCGGCGGCAGCTACGTCGTCGAAGCGCTGACCGACAAACTGGAACAGGAAGCCCGCGCCTACATCGAGAAAATCGACGCCATGGGCGGCGCCCTGCCCGCCATCGAAGAGGGCTACCAGCAGGCCGAAATTCACGACGCGGCATACCGCTACCAGCAGCGCATCGAAACCGGCGATCAGGTCGTCGTCGGCGTCAACAAGTTCACCAGCAACGCCCCCGCCAAAACCCCCATCTTCAAAATCGACCCCGAAATCGAGCGCCAACAAATCGACCGTCTCCGCGACCTCCGCGCCTCCCGCGCCCAGGCCCAGGTCGACGCCGCGCTAACCCGCATCGAAGCCGCCGCCAAATCGGCCGACAACCTCATGCCGCCCATCCTCGAAGCGGCGAAGGAACTGGCGACCGTCGGCGAAATCGCCAACGCCCTCCGCCGCGTCTACGGCGAGCATCGCTAGGATTTCCCCTGGTACCGGGTAACCAGCGAACTCCGTAATTTCGGAATCATCCGGCAAATTCCATACGCAACAACTCCGTATGCTCCCCCCGCTTCGGCACCGGCCCCAACGGCGACTCCTGCCCGCTGATCCGCACCGGATTGCCGAACACCGGCAGCCCATCATCCAGCGTCCATAAACTTCTCACCCCCGGCAGCGCCAACGCCTCGGCCACCGTCCGCACCGCCGCGCACGGCACCTCCGCCGCGCGCAGAACGCCCTCCCACTCCATCGCGGTCCGCGTCAAAAACAACGGTTCCAACTCCGCCAACAGCTCCCGCCGATTGGCGTTTCTCAGAATATTCGTCCCATACCGCGCATCCGCCAGCCAATCCGGCCGTCCAACCGCCCCGCAAAATCGCGCCCAAATCCGCTCGTTCGTCACCCCCAGGCTCACCTGCCCCTCGCGGCACCGAAACACCTGGTACGGCACAATACTCGCATGCGCAGCGCCCGCCGGCTTCGGGTCGATCCCCGCCATCAGCGCCGACGCCGTCAACGGCGACATCGCCGCCAACAAGCTATCCAGCAGCGATACGTCCACATACGCGCCCTCGCCCGAAATCCCCCGCCGCACCATCGCCGCCAGCAATCCCTGCTGCAAAAACAACGACGCCAACACATCCGCCACCGGAAACGACATCTTCCCGCCTGACGTATACATCAGCCCGCTCGCCGCCTGCAGAATCAGGTCGTACCCCGGCCGGTCCCGGTCCGGCCCGTCCTGTCCAAACCCCGACACCGACCCGTAAATCAACCCCGGCCGCGCCCCCCGCAGTTCCTCATATCCCAATCCCAACCGCGCCGCCACCCCCGGCCGAAAGTTCTCGACAACAATATCCGCCCGCGCCGCCATCCGCCGCACCAGCGCCAAGTCATCCGCGTTCTTCAAATCCAAAATCGCGCTTTCCTTGTTCCGGTTCAACCCCAGAAAATACGTCGAATCCTCCCCATAAAACGGCGGCCCCCAACTCCGCGCCTCGTCCCCGCCGGCTTCTTCAATCTTCACCACCCGCGCGCCCAAATCCCCCAGCAGCATCGTGCACAACGGCCCGGCTACCGCCCGCGACAAATCCAGGACAAATACCCCGCTTAACACACCACCTCCAACACCCCATCGGCCGCCAACTGGTGCACATACCCCAGCCAACCGCTCCGCACTTTTTCCACGTTCACATTCATCGCCAAAGCCAGCCGTCCCAGCACCTGCTCCATCGTCACCGACCCATCAAACATCACCAGGAAATCCACCGTCCGCGGGTCCACCACAAACTCATACATCAACCCTTCGGTTAAAACGACCTTCGCCTCCTCGGTCACCCAACGGCCCCCTTCGGCCCGCACAAGCCGCTGCAATCGCGCCTCCGGAACCAATCGCAATCGCGCCGCCCACGTCGCCGCCGCATCCCATCGCACAAAGTCCTGCCCCGCGAACCGCCGGTCAATCTGCAACCCAAAATGCCCCTCCGTCCGCTTCGGCAGCGCGTCCATCACCACCCAGTTCTCCCCCGTCCGCCGCCGCATTGCCACCAGCATATGCGTGACACTCTCAATCCCCAATTCAGCGAACCGCGCCACCCATTTCGTTTCCATCTCCCCCCGCGCCTCCTCGCTCTCCGGCTTCGACCACATACCGGCATAGGTCAACGGCGCCATCGCCGGCGCCGCAATCGCCAACACATCGCACCCGCTGCCCTCCACCCACGCGCGCAACCGGTCCACCGCCTCCACGCCATGCCGAGTCGCCACATCGCAAACAAAGTACGCGCGGCCCCCCTCGGTCAGATATCCCGGCGTCTCCCGAACCACCTTCTCCGCCAGCGTATCGCCCTCCATCCCGCCGTCCCGGTAGTACTTCTCCCGCTCCGGCGACAGCACGTACGGCGGGTTGCAAACAATGGCGTCAAACCGCTCTCCGGCCACCGCCGAAAAGAAGTCACTCTCGCGGAACGAGATGTGCGGAATCCCATTCAGAGCCGCCCCAAATTGCCCCAAATTCACCGCCCGTGGATTCCGATCCACTGCGACAATCTCCTTCGCAAACGGCGCCAACCGCAACGCCTGAATCCCGCCCCCGCAACAAAGGTCCAGCACCCGCCCATACGGCCTATCCGGCATCGCATGCGCCACCTGCATCGTCGACGCGCCCACCCCCATCACCCAGTACAACTCCATCTCGCCCACCCGCTCCGACCCATGATCGTGCAGCAGAAAACTCCCCTCATGCGCCAACAAAACCACCGCGCCCGTCACACCGTCCGCCGCGCGCTTCCACAGTCCCGCCTCCTCACAAGCGGCGAAAAAGGCATCCCCCAAAACCCGCCGCAAATCCGCCTCCGGCGTCGGCAAATGCTTCGTAAACGCCCGTGCCAGACACCCCAATGGCGTCTCCGGCGTCAAGTCCACCGCCTCCCCCTTGTACCCAAACGCCAACAATCCCTCGCGCACCCGCCCCGCGCACTCCACCCGCAACGGCGCCAGAATTCGATCAGTCATTGCTTGCGTCCTCCAAAATGCCATCCAACGTCAGTTGTGAGACATACTTCAGCCATCCGCCCCGCAGCTTGTCCGCCGGAACACCCATCGCCCCGGCCACCCGCCCCAGGATCGCCTCCATCGTATTTACCCCATCAAACAGCGGGAAAAAGTCCACCGTCCGCGGATCCAGTTGCGACGACGCCGTCAGCCCGGTCGTCACCAATACCTTCGCCCCCTCCGTCACCCAACGCCCGCCCTCGGCCCGCGCCGTTCGCTCCACGCGCACTTCCGGCGCCATGCGCAACCGCCCTTGCCAAATCGCCTCTTCCCCCTGCAACAGAAAATCCTGATTCCGAAACCGCCGCCCGATTTGAGCGCCAAAATACCCGGTCACACCCTTCGGCATCCCCTCACTCCGGAACCAGTTCGCCCCGCCGCAACTCCGCTTTCGGAGCACAACATTCCAATTCGAAACACTCCGCACACCCGTCTCCACCAGGAACGCCGCCCACTCCGCCACCTCACCTTCGTTCCCGCCTACCCACGCCGTCACATAGGCGTCTACCGCTGTCGGCGCGGCCGTAATCGCCACCACATCACAGTTCATCCCGGCCACCCATTCCCGTAGTCGCGCCTCGCTCGTAGCCTCCCCAATCGCAGCCACATCGCAAACGAAAAACGCAAACCCGCCCTCTCGCAAATACGCCGGAGCCTCCGAAATCACTCGCCGCGCGAAGTCGTCTCCACGCATTCCCCCATCGCGGTACATCTTCGTCCGGCCCGGCGAAATCGCGAATGGCGGGTTGCACACAATCCCGTCAAACGTCTCCCCCGCCACCGCCGAATAACAATCGCTCTCCCGAAACTCGACATGCGAATACCCGCTCATCGCCGCGCCAAACCGCCCCATATTCAGCGCCCGCGGGTTCCGGTCGATAGCCACCACTTCCTTCGCCATCCCCTGCAGCAGAAAACTCTGTATCCCGCTCCCGCAGCACAGGTCCAATAGCCGCTCATACCGCCGCCGGATTACCGATTGCGCCAGCTGCCCCGACGAAGTTCCAATCCCCATCACCCAATGCGCCGATGCCGACTCGCCCTCCCGCGTCTCATGGTCGCTCAACACAAAGCAGTCCCGGTGCGACATGATCACCACCGACCCTGTCATCGCCTCCCCAACCCGCTGCCACAGCCCCGCCTCTTCACACAACGCCACAAACTCATCCCCCAGCTCCCGCCGCAGGTCTTCTTCTTTCGTCGGCAGTTGCAGCCCAAACGCCCGCACCAGACAAGCGATTGGCGTCACCGGCTCCAGCCGCGCCAGCAGCGCCGCCTGCTCCTCGTCCGTCAGGTTCGGCATGCGCGCCTCCGTCACCATCGCGCCCACCGCGTCACCCGAATAGGCGAACTTCGCCAGCGCCTCCCGCACCCGCACCGCCAGTTCCGCGCGCAATGGCGCCAGCACGGCATCAATCGATTCTGAATTCTGGTACGGTATTGTCATTACTTGCCTCAACCAATAAACTCACAGGTAAAATAAGGCTGCAAGAATGTCGTAGCAGCCGAAAAGGGAACAGCAGATGCCAAAAAATGACTATGCGGGCGTAGTGCTGGATGTAGAACCGGGGAAACGAAGGATCGATGCAACCCCGGAACCGGATTCTCCATTCCAGGTTCTCATTATGGGCGATTTTTCCGGCCGCGCCAGCCGTGGCGTTGTCGAACCGATTCTCGGGCGCCGCCCCCTCTTCGTCGATCGCGACGAAATCGAGAATCTTCCCGCCCGCCTGGGTGTCGACCTCCGTCTGCCGCTCTCCGGTGACCACGGCGCCGAACTCCGCCTGTCGTTCAGTGAGTTCGAAGACTTCCACGCCGATCGTATCTACGAAAAATGCGATCTCTTCCCCGCTCTCCGCGCCATGCGCAAGCGTTTGGAGAACCCCCAGTCGCTGAAAGAGACGACGGATGAGATCCTCGGCGGCCTCATCGCCGAGACCCGTCCCGAAGCCCGCGCCTCCAGCGACATCATCACCGGCAGCCTCCTCGATCAAATCGCCGACGAAGCCGAAGACCCGACCCCGGCGAAGAAGGCCCGCCCCCGTGATCCGCTCCTGGCCTACGTCAAGGATCTGGTCGCCCCGCACCTGGTTCCCGGCCAGGACCCGAAGCAAAAGGAACTCCTCGCCGAACTGGATGAAGAGGTGGGCCGCCAGATGCGCGCCATTCTTCATAATCCCCTCTTCCAGGGCCTAGAAGCCGCCTGGCGCGGTCTCGAATACGTGGTGCGCCACGTCGAAACGGACTCCCAGCTCAAGATCTACATCCTCGATGTATCCAAGGCCGAACTCCTCGCCGACGTCGCCGCAATGAACGATCTCCGCCGCACCGGCCTCTTCCACCTCCTGGTCACCGCGACGCCGAACAAGGAGCCCTATTCCCTCCTCGGCTTCGACTGCTTCTTCCGCCCTTGGATCGACGACATCGAACTGCTCGCCCGCGTCGCCATGCTTGCCGACCTCGCCGGTGCCCCCCTCCTCGCCGCCGCCGACCCCTCCCTGCTCGGCGTCAAAGTCCCCGAGTATCTCGACGACAACAACGAGTGGGAAATCGATAACCCCATCTGGGACGAGATCCGTTCTCTCCCCGAAGCCCGCCGCATCGGCCTGACCATGCCCCGCGTCATCCTCCGCCAGCCCTACGGCAAGGATTCCAGCCCGACCGAGCGTTTCAAATTCGAAGAGATGCCCGAAGGCTCCACCCACGGGCACTACCTCTGGGGCAACGGCATGTACCCCTGCGTGGCCCTGATCTGCCAGTCATTCAGCGAAGAGAAGTGGCACATGCGCCCCGGCCAGTTCCAGGACATCACCAGCCTCCCGCTCCACTCCTGGAAGGAGTACGGCAACGTGGAGTCCAAACCCTGCGCCGAAGTGTTGCTAACCCTCCGCGCCGCCGAAACCATGATCGCCCTGGGCCTCATGCCCATGCTGTCGATGAAGGGCAGTGACGCCGTCCGCGTCGGCATGTTCCAATCCATCGCCAAGCCCAACGCCCCCCTCGAAGGCCGCTGGCGCTAAAAACCCCCAGGCAAATCCTAGGTGACTGTCACCTAGGATTTGTCTGGC
>JBIKOG010000014.1:0-67540 GCA_044358225.1 Bryobacteraceae bacterium
ATTCAGATACGTTCAGGAGTGATTGAGTATTAGCCCCGGCAAATTCGGAGCAGTTGGTTCCACCAGCGTCCTTATCGTTGGCGATCAGATGTTTGAAACCGCTATCAGCTTGTACCCGCACGATGCACAGAGCTTTACTTGTGGTGCTCGAAGTGGCTTTCCGCAAGCAGGCCAAGGCTTCCCGTAAAGTGAAAGACGGCGATGGTAAACGGCGTGTATGTTCGTTTCATTGAAGCCGGTGATAGTTCGATACCGCTCAAGAAGACGCGCATGCCATTGTTGCTTCCCCAGAATGGGGCTTGTCGCCCTTCCATCGATCGCATCGGCGAACGGGACGTCGTCAGCAAAGCATGCTTGGAACTCTGAGTCATCGAGCATAGGCATTTCTGCTTTGCATCGCCAACACCAAACGGGCTTCAGCCACCAAATTCTTTAAGACTGATGCTTGGGTATGGCAAGCATGCTACTGCCTTTAGTTGGCGAAGCACTTGAGTGGGCCGGTTTCAAAGGCACACTGGCGATTGGCGTCCAGAAATACTTTTGCAGCGGTGTGGGTTAGAGCGCACTGCTTCCGTCGGAAATACTGAGTTGCAATGAAGACTAAGGGCAGCGGTACGGCAGACAATGCTGGTTTCCGACATGCCGTTGCCGACGTTAGAATCATTCCATAGTGGAACTAAATTGACAATTCAAGCATGCCCCACTTTTCGGAACACACCGGTACTTCCGCGGCACCCCTCCGGCTCGGTGCAAGAATCGGGGCGCACGGTGATCTTCCGCGGGTGATCCTCGATGCGGATAAGATTTTGGACTATTGAGGCTGACGCTGAGGGTGGAACCGCCGCCCCCTGAAATTGCATCCGAGGCGCTCGCCAAACCGCGCGTTTTCCCTGCATATGGTTCGTGCCATTCATTGAGAGCACCCGACTCCGACACATCCATTCGACGCTCGGCGAAACACCGGCATCACGGATGAAATCGGCCCCTTTGAAATCGAGGGCTAACTCAAGAAGTGGACAGAGCTGGCGGCAATGTGGTCGCAAGGTTCCCGCGGCGCGCGCGGCGGGCTTCGGATTTCTACCTTAGCTGCGCAGCCAGCAGGTTCGCCATCCCTCGGGCGGGACCGGATCAGGCGACGCCAAGGAATCCCCACGGCGATAGCAGAACGCGGCGGAACACTACCGGAGCCGTCGCACCGCACCGAGCGCAAGCAACGCGAATCCTGCGGCGAGCATTGCCGCTCCTGACGCCGCTGCCGCGGCCGATCGCGCCACGGGAAATTCGCGATAGTGAAACACTGGCATCCGATCGTAGTCGGCGGGTTGCAGGATTAGTTTGCGGAATATGGGCGGATGAAACCAGCCGAGCCACAACTCGCGGAACAGCCGCACCTGGACTTTATAGTGACGAAACCGTTCCAGGCTTGTGCCAGCGGAATCCAATGAAGCTTCGGACGCAACAATGGCGGGCGACAAAAAGCGAATCCAACTGACCAGATCCTGGCGGGCCGCAACGGCCGATTCGAACTTCGCCTCCACGGGAAGCGTACGCCTGTCCTGTTCGATGTGCGTCAGCGTCCCGCCCGTAGCAGTATCGGCAAGGGGGCCAGTGTTTTCGGCGGGAACCAATTGTGGATTGGCGGCATACCAATCGGCGACGAGTTTTTTGGCGTCCCTTCTGGCGTCGATCGACTGAATGCGCACGACTTCCAGTAGCTCCAGACGGCTCGGCACCGGACGCAGAGAGTTGACGGCAAGTTGAACCGCGGCCGGAACGATGGCGACGGCGAGAACCCAAGCGAGAGCGAGCGTGGCCGCGTTTGCGGTCGATGTGCCCTCGCGGCTGTTCACCCAGAGCGCCAAGCCAGCCCAGAAGAGCGCGTAGGTCACCAAAACTGCAATGAACAGAGAGACTCGTATTGGGTCGGAGACTCCGGCTCCGACGACAGCCGCGGCGGCGCAGATCCCGGCCAGAAGGATGGTGCGCAGAAGAACTCTGGCAAGGAGGAGCGGTCCGAGGGAGCCCGCCTGACAACGTAGGAGGCCCAAGGTCCCTTCCTCCCGCTCCAGGGCAACCAGATTGTAAGTCAGCGCCAGAATGAGAAGCGGTAACAGGTAGACAACGACGAAGGCCAAATCGAATCGTCCCGCCGCCAATTGCAGTGGGTTTTCAAGGCCGTCCTTGTCTGCAACGGTTCGCTGCCGTGTGCGAATGGAAACCAACTCCTGAAGCGGAAGCAGTTCATACTGACCGATGGCGAGCGCAGCGGCTGGGGGAAGGGGGAGATGGGCGACGCGACCTGCCTGACCCACAACGTAGGGGCTCAGCGGATTATGTAGATTGTTGAGAACAGGATCGAGGGGCGGCGGCGGGTGAACCGCGTACTCGACAACCGCTGCACGGCGAGCTGCGTACTCAGCGGTATCACTTTCCAGTGACCGGACCTGCGCCGAGTGCTGCGTGTTGCGCCAGCCCACGCCGATGGCGACAGCGAGGGTACAAGCGGCGGCCAGCAAGAGGACGGCGCCAGCCACGCCGCGATCCCGGCGCAGCAAAAGAAGCTCGTGCCGAAGTGTCATAGCGGCTTCATCCGATTCGTCGCGAATCGAAACGCCGCAATGGAGGCAAACAACCAAACGGAGAGGATGACGGCGGGAAGTACTTGGCGATGGAGAGCCCAGGCGAGCGTAGGGGACGAGTATTGGTGAGCGGGTATGCTTTCCCACAGACTGCGGTCGGCGAAGTAGTAGTACTCGCCGGTGCGGGAGTGATTCGCTACATTCAGATTCATGGCCTTGTTGAGAGAGCGGCGGTAACGTTCTGTCGCTTCCGTAAAGTCGCGGAAGTGGGCGAGATCTGTCCCGGCCATCGACATGGAGATGGAACGGAGGGCGAGGAGCGGAGAGGTGAGCGAGGCGGCTAGATGCAAGCGCTCCTGCCGTTCATAGGCAGACCAAAGCTTTCCATAGTATTGGTCGAACAGCTCGTTGCCGTGCTCTTCACCGGCTTGGAGCCGCAGGCCTTCGAAATTCACCGGCAGATCCTCCGCCCGGGACACACCATACTTCTGCATCGTCCGCCGCTTGAGTTCAAGAATTCGTTTATCGTTTTCGGAATGGCCGTCGACCCCGCGCATGCCAATGGCGATCTCGCGCCAGAAATCCGCCGCGAGGGGCGAAGGATGAATCGTCTCCGCCGTGTCAGCGGCCACGCGCGGGACGACGAAGGTGGCAACTGTCCAGAATCCGAGAAGCGTCGCGAGCGAGGCGCGAGAGGAGGAAGATACAACGGAAACAGTAAGGCTTACGAAGGCGAAAATGGCCAGGTAGGCCAAGTACGAGACTGCCATTGGGATCAGCCGCAACCATGTCTCGGCGCGCATAGACTCCGGCCCGGTGACCCAGACCGCCAATCCTGTCAGCAATGCGACAGGAAGCAAGATGCACCCCGCTGCTGCAGCTACGCCAAGGGCCTTTCCGGCGGCCAACTGACCCGGCGGCACACCCAACGCGAGAGTCAATCCGAGCGTCCCTTGCTCCTTCTCGGCAGTGAATGCCGAGAAGCACAACAGAACAATGAAAAGCGGCAGAAACCACTGCAGCACGACGGCCGGTGTCAACTGGCCAAAGCGCTGCAGGGCGGTGGCCTCCTCGGCCGGGCGAAATCGCGCGGGGTTCTGATAGTGCGCTTCCACCCAGATGACCGAGCCCGTGTAGGGATCGAGCCCGGGGTCCACGAACGACAGAGGCAGACGGGGCTTGAATGCGTAGACTCCAAAGTGGGCCGCCGAGTGGGGATTGCGGGAGCCCTGATTGAGCCATTGTTCCCGATCCCGGCTCTGCGCCTGCCGTTGTTCGGCATCCGCGGATTTCCATTGCGAGAGGCTGACGGCGAAGGATACAAGGAACAACAACGCCAAGGCGACGATGACCGCCTGGAAGTGGCCATTCCGCAGCCGTTCCCGCCACTCCCTCCGTGCAATCGTATAGGTCATCCGCGCATCCATTACTCAGAACGTCAGTTTCAACGCTAATTGCACCTGCCGAGGAGTGGTGCCGGCCAAGGTGCCTGTGACGCGCCCAAAGCGGGCATCGCTCAGAACCGCCACCGGTGCCCCTAGATTGGTGTGGTTGAAGATGTTGAAGAAGTTCGCCTCGAAGCTGAGCTTCCAGTTTTCAGCGAGGTTGAACTTCTTGATGACCGAAAGATCGTAGACTTGCATGGCAGGGCCGCGTAGCGCGTTACGTTTAGTGACGGCGTAGGGATCGGTAACGTTTGTGGGTGTGCCGAGGAACTGATCGGCCTGCGTTTTGGGCAGCCAATACTGGACCTTATCGAAGCCCCCGCCGCGAGCGTAGAGATCGTCAATGGAGCCCTGGCGCAGCGCTGGACGCGGGCTGGTGGTAATGCCGACATCGGCGTAATCGACGCCAGAGGAGAGATAAACGGGCATGGCCGATCTCACCGCGATAAGGCCGGCGACAGACCAACCGCCGATGACAATGTCGGCCGCCTTAGAGAGATTGCGGCCAATCGAACGGCCGCGCCCAAAAGGCAATTCGACGACATGGCTAATCGCAAGCGCGTGGCGGATGTCGAAATCGGAGGCACCTCGTTCAGCGAGAACGGGCCTGGCGATCCAACTCCGCGCGTCCCCCTGGAAGCCCGCCGCCGGAGTGCCCTTGGTATTGATCAACGAAGAAAACTGGGCGAGGCCCGGGGCAGCGTTCCGGATGGAGTTGTCGCCGACGTCCTGGGAATAGGTATCGACGGACCTGCCATAGGTGTAAGAGACGGTGAAGTCGATCCCTTTCGAAAAGCGATGGCGGGCGAAGGTTTGAAGCGAGTGGTAGATGGAGTCCCCGGAGTTGTCGGTATAGCGGTAGCGAGCGAACCGTTGGTCGGGGCGGGCGACTTGGGGCACGCTGCCGAGGCCGTTGGGTTCAGTCCAGCGATACAGGTCTACGGCACGGAGACCGCTATAGGCCACCGTGACGCTGGTTTGGGCAGCGACCCTGCGTTCGATGGCGGCGCCGTAGCGATAGGTGGTGGGGTTGCGCAGACCGGGGTCGACAAATCTCTGCTGGGGAGGCGTGTCGGTACGGAGTGGAATCTGCGCGCCGGGGGGGATTGGGATGCCTACGAAGATGCTGGAGTGCGCGTAGGGTGAATTGAGTACTCCGAAATCGATGAGGCGTTGGAAGAAGCGGTCGGAATACATCCCCCAGGAGGCGCGTAGGACCGTCTTACCGTCCCCTCCGACGTTCCAAGCAACGCCGGCACGGGGTTGCCAGTTGTTGCGATCAGCATTGAAGAGAGGGCGGTCATCGGCGACGGAGAGCACGCGATTCTGCAGCGAGCTATAGGTAAACGGGCTGATACCTGGAACGGGATTGCCGGAGTTATCGACGGCATAGAGGTTCCCCATGTAGTTGCCGACAACGGCATACGCGCCGCCGGGGCTGTAGCGGAGGCCGAGATTGAAGGTCACATTCCGGCGCCACCGATAGTCGGATTGCAGGTAGTACTCTTGCTCGTTGGAACGCCAACCGCGTTGAGGTGTCGTCGGCCCGCCGTTCACTCCGTAGAGCGTTGTGTTCAACTCGGTGACGAGGACTTCGGCCTGGCCATAACCGCTTCCGATCAGGCCGTTCGTTCCCACCAAACCGGTGAGTTGCATGAAGGAGGCGTTGCTGACAAGGGTGTTGTTGACGTTGATCCGGCGTATATCGAGTCCGCTGCGCAGTGACAGCCGACCCTTCGTCCAGGTGTGCATGAGACTGCCCTGTGGCACGGTTTGATTGTCCATCAGTCCGGTGGATCTCGGAATGATCAGGGGGCTGAGCGAAGTCCCATTCACGCGAACCTGCAAGCCGAGGAGCGGGTCAACACCGAAGTCGACCAGCCCTTTGTCCAACGGGTCGCGAGGCGCGTCAAAAACGCGGGAGCGTAGGAAGCTGAATCGTGCCTCAACGATTTGGTTGGCGCTCACAACGTAGACCCCTTGGACGGTGCCGGACTGCCAGCGACGACGATTGTCCTCAATTACGCCGGCGACAGCGCGCTGATTGATGCTCGCAAACGGTTGCGCGAAGGCATAACGCGCGTTGAGGGTCAGTTTCGGGGTGAGGTGATGATCCGTGCGGACGAGGAAGGCCTCCTGGGAGACGTCGCGAGTGTTGGTTGTCGACAGCAGCACGCTGCCGGCCTCGCCGTCGGCAAGATTGCCGTTCACCAGCGCGCCGGGGAACCCACCGTTGATAGCTGCGTTGCGTTCAGCGGCGGAAAGGGCGCTGAACGCTCCGCCGGGATTCCCGCTGGACGGAACGACGCCGCGGTCGATGTAGAAACGCTTGAAGAGTTGGCCCATGCCGCCTGGGATCAATCGGATGAGGTCCGCGTTGGGGACCGTGGCGGCCGCGGTCTGTTCCAGCTTTTGGCGGAACCCCTCGTAGGAGCCAAAGAAGAAGTGTTTATTCTTGGCGATGGGTCCGCCAATGGTAGCTCCGAAGAGGTTTTGCTTGAACGGCGGAACGACGCTGCGCCGGGATCCATCGGCAGAGAAGAATGGGCCATAGTTGAAGAAATCGCGGGCATCCAGCTTGTTGTTGCGCAGGTACTCATAGGCTGATCCGTGTAGCGAGTTGCCACCCGATTTGGTGATGATGTTCACCTGTCCGCCCGAGCCACGGCCGAAGGTGGCATCGGCGCCGGAGGTGATGATGGCGAATTCCTGGATGGCTTCGGTAGAGACTAAGTTGGGTGAGAAGGAATTGAATTCCGCCGCTCCGCCGCCGCCCAGTGACAACCCATTGGAGCCCCGTTCGTCGTTTGAGGTCGCACCGTCAATCGTATAGCTGTTTGCCACCGGACGCGCCCCGGATACCGAGGGATTGGTTGGACTGCCTCCGGCGACACCGGGGGCAAGTTGTACGAGTTTGGCGAAGTTCTCTCCATTGAGGGGCAGTTCGCGGACGCGGCGCTCATCAACGCGGCCCCCGATTTCGACACGGTCGGCCTGGACGACACTGGCCGATTCAGAGACGGTGATGGTCTCCTGGACCTGGCCGACGGAGAGGGTGAAGAGGAGAGACAGCGTTTCATTGACGGCGATTTCGACGCGTTCCTGCAGCGCCGAGCGGAAGCCCAGCTTCTCCACACGAACGAGGTACTTTCCGGGGCGCAGGCGGGCGAAGTAATACTCGCCGTCCTTGCCGGATTGGGCCGCGTGTTTATCAGGTCCGGCTTCGGCAAAGATCGTGGCACTGTCGATGGCGAGGCCTTGCGAGTCCGTGATCCTCCCGCGAAGGGCGCCGCTGACAGACGTCTGGCAGAACGCGGAGGCGGCCGCCAGAACGGCGATGGAGAGGCACGAAAAAATGTGCGAACAGGCCATAATAATAATGAGAATACATTATCGACCGAAAAGAGTACAGGGAATTGTGGCTACTCCGGGGTCCCGGCGATCCCGATCACCAAAGGGGAGGCCGGTCCGGCATTGAGGGGAGGCGCGAACGGCATGTAGAGAATCAGACCGTCGGCGGGCGCGACGAGTTCGTCGACCACCTTTCCGAACAGATCCGTGACGTAGCCAGCTTTGTCCCCCTTCCAGATCCTGCTCCCGGCCGTCTTCAGGGGATAGAAGATTCCGGTCGCACGGGGCGCTGCAGAAGCGGTAGCGGTGATCCATTCAACACGCGGCGGGCTCGAAGCTGGTGACCCGGGAAGCATCTCCATCGCGCGGAGCGCATTAACGAGTCCATCGGCCAGCCCTCGCACCAATTCGGCATCCCTTCGGCCTTGGTCCCCAACTTCGACGAGGACCGCAGCCTTGCCGTCGGCAACCGCCTGCCGATTCGGCGAGCGCCCATTTGCGCCATCGACCTGCGCCAATGTATCCATTCGATATCGAACGATCGTCTGAAAGCCGAGGGCGAGCCCGATTCGCTTGGCGAGCGGATACTGTCTGGCGGCCAGGGTTCCGCCGTAGACCCCGACGAATGGGTGCAAGGACTCCGTGGCGTCTCCCCCGTGCAGGTCAATCAGAACGTCGGCCCGTCGCAGCAGTTCCGTTGTGAAGATGTGAGCGATTCTCTCGGTTTGCGTTCCGTCCGGCTTACCGGGAAAGACTCGCGCCAGATTTTTGTGGTCAAACGGGTTGTAATAGACCGTGGCCCGCTCAAACGACGCCACATGGGCGACAGGCACAACGATGACCGTACCGGCCATCGTCTTGGGGACCAGCCTCTTCAAGAGGTCCTGGGCGGCCAGGACCGGGACGTACTCTGCCCCATGGATCCCGGCGGAGATGAGCAGGGTGGGCCCCGCTTTCACCCCATGGATTACGGTGACTGGAATATGCGTGGCAGGATCGGAACCCGCGGGAACCGGCAGTTCGAAGTCCGCGCGCGTGCCGGGAGCCACGCGGTGCTCTCGAATCTGAAAATCCGCCGCGGCCAGAAGAGGCAGGAAAAGAAGGCTAGCGCGGTGCAGACGGAAGCTCCGTAGGAGTAGGGAGAAGGAGGGTTGCTGGAGAACGCGCCGGAAGGCGAGACGGAGGGCCCGCATGGTTAACCCGCCAGCCGGAAGTTCCGGATCATTCGAATGCCCGCCAGTGCCAGGAACAGGGCCGGAATCGCAATGCCGAGCAACGCAACGCTCACTCGCGCCACTACGGCAGAGGAGGCTTCCTCCTCCCACGAGAATTGGGGCAGGTACGCGATATCGCCTGCGGTAATCATCTTTTTGGCGAAGACCAAACGTGCAAAATGAGCCCGCCACCCTGAAAGAAAGCGGTTGGCTTGCAGGCGAAAATGTTCGAAACGTGCAGTGCCCGATCCGGCCAGGTCGGCCATGGCTCCCTGTGTCAGGATCGCGGGTGAAAGAAAGCGAAACCGGTCAAGAAGCTCCCGCTGACCGGCCAGCTGCCGATCGAACCTTTCGAGAACGGGAGCAATGAGCCGGTCGGTCTCCTGTTGAACGGCCAGCGCCTTCGACGCCGCGTCGGCTACCGATGCGGCGCCTCCACCGCCGAGTTCCGGATGGTCTTCGAGGTAGCGCGCCAATAGCGTTGCCCCCCTTGCTGTCGCTTCCTTGGAAGCCTCCCGCATCGCGTGGATCATTTCCACCCGGCTAGGCACCGGATACAACGCCCCTGCCAAGAGATGAAGTGCCGACGGAACGACGAGGACGAGTACTACCCAGCCAACACAGACCATGACGGCATTGGCGGCCGAACTCTTCCCCATTGCGTTGACGACGATCGCCAGGGCGAACCAGAAGGCCGCATAGGCCAGCAGTAATACCGTCCACAGCAGGAAGTGTATGGACCAGAACGATCCTCCGCTTGCTTGCGCCGCCAGCAAAGACACGCTGACGGCGAGCAAAAGCAGAACAGCGCCGCGCGAAGCCAGTTTTCCGAAAACAACTGTAGCGAGTTGCACAGGCTGTGAGAGTGTCAATGCCAGCGTTCCTTGCTCGCGCTCGGAGCTCAGAATGTTGTAGCTCAGAGCGAGAATCAGGAGTGGAAAAAGATAGACCAGCACGAAGGCCAGATCGAAGCGCCCATAGAGCAGGTTGTCCGGATTTTCGATCTCGTCGGCACTCATTACGTTCGATGCGGCTTGGGTAGAGGCACGAATGTAGTAGGGATAGAGATCGCTTTGGCCGATAGCCAGGGAGCCTAAGCGCTGCGGCGGCAGCACGAGATACGGAGTTCCCTCTCGCGAGCCGACAACCGCGGGCATGCGCGGGTCGAGAAACGCCGGCAATCCCGCGGTCTCGGCACTGGCGACCCGTCCGGGCAACGCTGCCAGACGGGATGCTTGTTCCTTTTGCACCGCGGAAATCGTCGCTTGTTGATGCGTGATCCAGGCGGCGCCGTTCCAGGCACCATAAAGGAGCAAGGCGGAGAACAGACTCGCAACGACGTAGAGAGACCGTTCCGCCACGAGGTTCTTCAGGTCGTACTTGAGGACATGCAGCAGCATCTATTCCGCCTTCAGCCGCATGCTTGCGAAGTAGCAGCCGGCCACACCGGCGAGGGCCCAGAAGGCGAGAATCGCCATCGGCTGTGCCAGATTCGCCAGCACCCAGCTCACATCAGGTGCCGTGTATTGAAACTCCGGCATCTCCTTCCAGAACTCATCCCCCACCACGTGACCGAAGTCCCTTCCCTTCCCGTGGTCCCGAAGTTCGTCGTTCATGCGACGATTCAATTCTCGACGGTACTCCTCCGCGGCGATGGCGAAGTGCCGATGCTGGGCGCTATCGGTCCCAGCCATGCCCATCGATATCGGCCGGATCGCCAGCATCGGCGCCACAATGGCGCTCCAGGAACGAACTTGATTCTGACGGCCGAATACAGTCCACAGCTCCCCATAGCGCTGATCGAAGACCGCGTTTCCATGTTCTTCGCCCGCCTGCATGGAGATGCCGGCATAGCTCACTGGCAGATCCTCGATCTTCGCTACTCCATATTGCTTCATCACCCGGGCCCGAAGCTGGGCGTCCCGTTCGGCGGAAGTGGCGTGTCCGTCCCCGCCGGCCAAGTCGCGCGCCATCGTCTGCGCGAACTCGAAGGCACTGGGGGTCGGGTGCAGTCTTTTCGATAGATCTACTGCGGCGCGCGGCGCGACAAGGCAGTTGAAAATCCAGAAACCCAGAAGCGCGACGAGAGATAGCCGTGGAGACTTCGCCCAGGCGGATACCGCCAAGCCGACTCCGGCGAAGGCGAGGAAGTACAGCAGGTAGGCGAACGCGAGCCAGACGGCGCGCGGCAGGCTAGCCACGGCTGCTTCGGTTTCCGTGCCGAGTACCAGCGCGGCAGAGCCGAGTAGCGCTGCGGGAATGAGGTAGAGCGCCATTGCCGCAATCAATCCAATCGCTTTTCCAGCGGCAAGATGCCGTGGGGGCACACCGAGACTCAGGAGTTGCCGAAGCGTTCCCTGCTCCCTTTCGCCCGCGAAGGCGCTGAAGGTCATGATGACGATGAGAAGTGGAACAAGTAGCTGCAGTACCGAGGCCGCGGTGAGTTCTCCAAAGCGCGCCAGCATGGTCGCATCCTGCGCCGGCCGGTACTTGAATTCGTTTTGCTTGTGCGCCTCCAGCCAGACGGCGACGCCGGTGTATGGCTCGGTCCCCGTGTCCAGCGCCGACATCGCGAGTTTCGGTTTGAAGGCATAGATGCCGTAGTGAGCGGCCGAATGGGGATTCTTCTTACCCTGTGTCAGCCAATGCTGCCGCGTCGCCTCTTGAGCCATCCGATGTTGACGGCTTAAATCTCCATGCCGCGCCCAGCCAGCCAGCAACGCCATGGCAAGTAGAGCGAGGATGACGCCGCCGCACCACTTTACTCGGCCATCGCGCCACATCTCGGTGAATTCTTTGCGAGCAATGATCCGGGTCATCGATGGTTCTCCCTAGTCGTGCATGTGCTGCAGGTAAAGCCGCTCCAGATCGGCATGGCCAATCTCGTTCGTCGAGAGCGACGCCACCATGCGGCCCTGCTTCATAATCCCCACGCGCGTTCCGCATTCCTTGGCGCGAAACAGGTCGTGCGTGGCCATGAGAATTGCCACTCCTTCTCCGCTCAACTTCTTCAACAACTCGGAGAACTCGTTCGACGCTTTGGGATCAAGGCCCGACGTAGGCTCGTCCAGCAGCAGCGCGCCCGCCTTTTTGGCCATGGCAATGGCAATCCCCACCTTCTGCCGCATCCCCTTGGAATAGGCTCCAACCCGCTGATCTTCGGCGCCATTGGGCAGCCCGGCCTGCCGCAGGAAGTCCCGCAGTTGCGCTTCCGTATACTTGGCGACTCCGGAGAGCGCCGTGAAGTACTCCAGATTTTCGAGCCCGCTGAGGTTGCGATAAAGCATCACCGTCTCCGGTATGTAGGCAACGTGCTTTTTGCTCTCCAAACTCTGTTTGGTCACGTCGAGACCAGCAATGCGTGCATGGCCAGATGTCGGTTCAACAAAGTTGAGGAATAGGTTGATGGTGGTGGTTTTCCCCGCGCCATTGGCGCCCAGCAGGCAATACACCTCTCCACGCTCGATCGTTAGATCCAAGGGATGTAGCGCAGTATGAGCGCCGTAGGTCTTACTCAACGCGATAGCTTCAAGCATGAAAAGTGTCCTCTCGAAATTCGGCCATCATGCGATGGTGCTATGATAGCGCGCTCTCATTATTGACTAAACGGTCTCGACCTTGCCGCATCGTTAAACTGGTTGAAAATGGCGGAGCCGCCGCCGCACGGCAACTGAAACACAAAGGATCCAAAAAGTGAGTCCGCCAACTGGCCATAGGAGCCGCTCGACGGCAGCGGGCTGTTGTTCGTTAGCCGGAAGGAACCGCGGGCGGCGATCGATGTCACCCACCCGCATCTCCTCCAATTTCCAGACCTTACTTGCGAAGGACTGCCGCCACTCGGCGAGAAACTCCTCGGCGTGCATGTCGAACGACTTGTACCTTCCGAAACTGGTGCCAGCCAGTTCCTCGGTGATGTACTGCATGGAGGTGACGGGCGAGAACGGGCTGAATCGGTTGGAAAGGTCTTCAAGTTGGGCTCGACGACGCGCTGCGAGGGCGCGGCTTGGCGCCAGCGCTTCATCGCCGGCAAGAAAGGACGAATAGATTCCACGCGAATCGCGCTTGCGGGGACCGCCGGGAACTGGCTGGTTCATTCGCCATTCGTGTTCCGGGGTTGGCTTCCACTCCGGGTGCCTCTCATAGACCTGCTTCATGATGGAAGAAGACCGTTGCGCCGTGGAGATTTGCGCATCGCGCGCGGCAAGCAGTCCGTCCGCGATGTTCCTCCGCGGAACCATCACCGCCGCGGCGCCGTCGAGTAACCCGGGTACAACCCAGACGGCACCAATCCAGATGCCGGCCAGAAGAAGCAGTTGGCGTGCAGCGTTACCGGAACCGAGGGCAATTGTGCCGCCGAGAAGAGTCCAGAATGACGCGTAAGCGCCCAGAGCCACCGCCCATTCCAGGAAGGCAGCACCGAAGCGGCCAGAGGTCATAGCCACAATCGTCGCGCCAAACAGCAGTGTGATCCCGACAACGATTCCATAAGGTATGGCGAGCCGGACGGCCACAAGTCTCCGTAGCGGCACTCCACTCGAAAGAACCAGCGGCCACAGGCCCAATTCCCGATCTCGGCCCAATGACTGAAAAGACAGTAACAACTGAACGAGAGGGAGTAGCCAGAGTACGGAAAATCCGAAATCCATCCACCCGTACATGACGTTCACCGGATTGGCGAGCGGCGGTGCGATGGGGCTGTCGAAGAGAGAAATCCGGCGAACCGGGCTCTCGCGGGCGGCGTGCCCCCGGTTCAGCGCGCTCAGCGGACTGGGTACGATCCACGCGACCGCGCCCCCCTGCTCGCTGCCCGCCAGTGATGGACTCTTCCACGATCCCCACAACTCTGCCCGGGATGCGGATGCGTTGCGCGTTATGGTCTCCCAACGAAGGTCGTATTCCCTGCGTGTCGCGGTGATCTGGTCCTGTTCGCTCCGGTATGCGGTTACTCCCTGAATGGCTCCGTAGCCCGACAGAACGACATAGACGAGCAGGAGAATCCAAGAGGTGGACTCCGACGCCATCAACCTGGTTTCACGCCTGATGCCAAGGTTCATGACTGGCGCTCCAGCCTCGATACCGAGATCGCCAGGCCCGCCAACGCCAACACCGCCCACGCAGCCAGTACGCCCAATCCCTCCAGATGCTGCCTGACCGCCCATCCCGCAGACGGCGGGTCGTACTGGAAGTCCGGTATGGATTCCCAAAACGGCCGTCCGACTTCGAGCTCCCATCCAGTGCCTTTTCCCTGGTGTTCAGCCGCGTCATTTGTCGATTCCACGAACCTCCTGCGGTATTGCTCGGCGGCGTTGGAGAACCTGCTGAGGTGGGTGATGTCGCTGCCGGCAAATCCTTCCATCACGGACCTCGCCGCCACCCATGGCCCAAGGAATGAGAGCCAATGGTGCCACTGTTCCTGTCGCCTGTGCAGTTCGTGAAGGCGCTCAAAGTGTCTGCCGTAGACTTCTTCGTAATGGGCATCAGAACCCTTCAACATGACTCCGGCATACCCGACGGGCAAGTCCTCAATCCGCTCCACGCCATATCGCTGGAGTGTTTCGGCGATCAATTGTTTGGACCAGGTATTTACCCATTCGGTGCCGTCCGGCTTGAAGGCGATGTCGTGTTTGATCGCGCCGAAGAACTCCTCAGCCGACGGCTCCGGAATCAGCAGGCGGATCGCAGTTGAGGCGACTCTGGGGAGAAGGATCGTATTTCCAATCCAGAAGGAGAGAAGCACCACAAGTGCCACTCTTGGCCGATGGATGAGCGCGGAGACGGTCACCGTTCCGGCAATCCACAGCAGGACGTAGGCCAACTGCACTCCCTGATACCCTGCGAATCGGAGCCACACGTCGATCGAGCGTCCGCTCGCTCCTTGAGCGGCAGCAACAAACGCCGCTTCCAATAAGCACTTCACCAGCCAGAGACTGCCGATGGCGACTCCCAGACCGGCGATCTTGCCGACAAGGATGGCTCCCGGAGAAGCCCCGCTGGCGAGCAGCAACTGAATCGTCCCGTTCTGACGTTCAAGTGCGACCACGCCGTAGCCGGAGAGAATCGTGAACAGCGACAGCAACGCCAATCCCAGCACGCCAGGAGACAGTTCCCCGTAGCGGGTGAGCGTGCTGTGGCTATCGATGGGTACATCAGCGGGAAAACTCCGCGAGTGGGTCACGAGCGGAAAAGTCGTTCCCGAGAAGCTCGCCGCTCCGGGCTCCAGAAGTTCCGTGGGGAACGAGTGCCGGAATACGTAAGTCCCAAAATGCGCGCCCGAATGCGGGTGCTTCTTGCCTTGTGAAACCCACTGCTCTCGAACCCGCTGGGAGGCCTCCCGGGTCTCCCGGTTGCCGTCGACAAACGATGAATACCGGGCAACGAGAGTCATACCCAGAAGACATGTCAGCATGACCGCTAACGTCGTAAGTACGCCGTCCCGGTACTGCTGCTTTAACTCCGTCGTGGCGATCTTGAGGATCATGATGGAGTCTAGAATCGGTAGCGCATGCCAAGAATGGCATTCCGACCCGCCTGCGGAACGATCTGGGAGCCTTGTGCTTCGTAGTAGAGCGAATCATTCAGATTCTTGACGTTGGCTTGAATCTCCCAATGCGCGCGACGGTATGCAATGTAGAGGTCAAGTCTGCCGTAGTAGGGAATGAAAAGCGCCCGGTTGGGAAGGGTAGGCTGTCTTCTGGAATTGGCGTAGATGCCGCCACCGAAGCTGACGCCGGTGAACCTGCCGCGATCGATGGAGTAATTGCTCAGCAAACCCACCGAGTGCTTTGGAATACCGACTAGCTTCGAACCCACAAGCAGCCGATTGTCCCGGCTTACGTGCGCGTCGATGGCCGAGTAGTTTCCGGTGATGGTCCAGTTGCTGCGGAGGCGCCCGGTCAGGTCGAGTTCAATGCCTTTGCTGACTTGTTCGCCAGTGAGAATACTGGCACGCGGATTCAGCGGGTCCGGCGTCGGCACATTCGATTTCCAGATTTGATAAAGCGTCACAGTTGTGAAGAGACGGCTGCCCAGCAGGAGCTGTTTCCAACCGGCCTCCACCTGTTTGCCGCGCTGAGGCTCGAAGGCTTTGCCATCGCTGGTAACGCCGAATTGCGGCAGAAAGGAGTTGGTGTAAGAGCCGTAGATCGAAGCCGAGGCCCATGGGTTATAGAGAAGTCCCACGCGAGGCGCCATATTAAAGACTGACCGGCTGGCCGTCCGTAGGCCCGTCAGTGGGTTGGAGGATCGTTGATCGACAAAATCGGCACGGATACCAACCAGAAGCTTCAGGTTCGATCGAAGGGCAATCTGATCCTGGATGTAGGTTCCGCTGATGTTCGCCCAGGTCCGATCCACAAAGAGAGGAAAGAAGCCGGTGGGGACACTGCCGTAACGTGGGCTGTAGAGATCAATCGGCACGGTAGATCCAAAGTTAAAAATGTACGGAAACGCCCAGCGAACCAACTCC
The DNA here is from genome assembly GCA_044358225.1 of Bryobacteraceae bacterium. Classification (GTDB taxonomy): domain Bacteria; phylum Acidobacteriota; class Terriglobia; order Bryobacterales; family Bryobacteraceae. The sequence continues at coordinate 16,055 of JBIKOG010000014.1, forward strand.
GTCCCTCCCGCCAGGTTGTGCTGGATCCGACCTGTGCGAAAGCGGCCGTAGACTTCGTTCTGCAGATGGTAGTTCTGCGTTGCTTCGTCGGTAATGTAGGCCACGCGATTGAGCGATCGCCGATTCGCGGTGATTCCAGTCGGATTGATGTACCTCATCGCGCCCTCCGATTGCAGGGCATTCACGGCACCCCGATAGTTCCATTGGTCGCTAAAGCTGTGTGTGAATTCAATACTGAGAGAGGCTTGCTGGGTCGTGGAGTTGTTGAACCCAGGTTCGCCATAGTAATTGCTTCGCGGTAGGGTCAGGCTCTCCGGCTCCGGTACGTACCCTGTGTCGAACAAGTACCGATACCGCTGCAACTCCGCCTGGATCCGCAATTGCGTCTGCGGGCGAATCCGCCATATCAAGGCCGGCGACAGATACTGGCTTTCATTTTGAACCTGGTCCCGATGACTACCCGCATGCTCGTAGGCGCCGTTCAGCCGGAAGAGAACCGTACCCGCGCTGTTCAACGGTGTGTTTAGATCCAAGGTCGGCCGCCAAAGCGAATAACCACCAGCCTGCAGGCCGACGGTGGCGAACCGCTGCGGTTGCGGCCGTTTGAGAACCGTATTCGTGATCCCGCCCACCTCTGCCTGCCCGTAGAGAATAGAGGACGGTCCCTTCAAGAACTCGATTCGCTCGATTCCCTGTACATCGCGCGACGAGAGGAAAGTGTAGTCACGGAAACCATCGCGTAGATTCCCTCCGCTGAACGTGCTCCGAAATCCTCGAATATAGAAATTGCCTGACGATAGCCCTCCATATCCAGGGCTAGCCCGAACGCCGCTCACATTATCTGCGGCTTCGGCAACGCGCAGTAGCCCACGATCTTCAATCAGCGCCCGACCGACAATCCCGATAGCCTGAGGCGTGTCGAGGAGAGGAAGATCCAGCTTGGTGCCCATCGTCGACGACTCGGGCTTATAGCCATCGGCTTCGGAGGTCACGACAACAGAATCGATCAGGTTGGCGACCTCAAGGATGATCTCCAAGACGGGGCCTGGCGCCTCGGCTATCCGAACACTCCTGTTCACGGCCTGAAAGCCGCTATGCACGATCTGCAATCTATACTCACCGGGTTCGACATTCGCAAAGCGAAAGGCGCCGCTGGAGTCAGTCGCGGAGCGGAACTGTAGCAGCCCCCGTTGCAGAGCCACGCTCGCGCCAGGCACTTGTGCCGCGGTGCGATCAATGACTCTACCGCTAAAGTCCGCGGCCACGGCCACGGGTGCGAAGAGCAAGACGGCAATCAGGGGGAGGACAGACGAACCGGGTGGCCGCCGCAGTGCGGGTTTGTCGCCGGTTCGAGAGTCGTTGAATCGGTGGACCTGAATCATCTGTAGAAGTTCCTTGCAAAAACTGATTTGAACGATAGAATGATAACGTGTTCTCGTTATCATTACAATTCTTCTTCGCCGTGGGGTTCACTGCGAGCCTTTTCGCACAGGTCACCATAAACAGCACTCTCATCGGCACCGTTCTCGACCCCTCGTCCCAAGTAGTTTCTGATGCCCGAATCGTTGTCACCCGGCCCGCCACCAACTTCCGCCAAAGCCTCGCGTCCGACCTTTCCGGACGATTCCAACTCCCCGGCCTGCAGCCTGGCGTCTACGACGTCGCCGTCGAAAAAGTGGGCTTCCAAAGGCTACTTCGCCAGGGCATCACGCTCGAAGTGAACCAGACCGTTCAACTCCCGCTCACCCTCGTCATCGGCGACGTCGCAACCACAATCACGGTCCGGGAGGACGCCCCGGCCCTTCAGTCGCAGTCCTCTGACGTCTCTCTTCTCATCGATGAATCGCGCATTCGCGATCTCCCGTTAAACGGCAAAGACTTCCAGAAGCTGGTCTACCTCGCCCCCGGCATGGGCAATTTCCGAGCCAACAACGCGAATTCTAACGTCTCCACATCCGGAGCTCGCGAAAGCGCCAATAACTACGTGATCGATGGCATCACGGCAAACGACGAACGCGAAACAGCCGGCTTGGCCTTGGGCGCCTCTTTTCGCCAACAGCCAAACGTCATTTCCACGGAAGCTCTAGCAGAGTTCCGCGTGATCACTTCGAACGCCGACGCCACCTTCGGCCGTGGCTCTGGAGCCCAGATCAACGTGGTCACCAAATCCGGCTCTAACCAACTCCACGGCTCCGCCTATGAGTACCTTCGCAACAGCGCCCTCGACGCCCGCGACTTCTTTAACCGCGGACCGTTCTTCACCTCGGACGGCAAAGCCAAGACCCCTCCCTTCCGCCAGAACCTCTTTGGCGCCACCGTGGGCGGCCCCATCGTCCGCGACAAGCACTTCTTCTTCGGGAGCTATGAGGGCTTCCGTCAGCGATTGGAATCGACCAGCGCCCCCATCCTCCCTTCCGCCAGCCTGGTAAATCTGATGCCCGGCCAGTTCGGCCGTCTCGCTCGCGCCTACTACTTCGACCAGAGCATCATTCCCGCCAACGGGTACGTTCCCGGCACCATCCGTGCCTTCTCCCCGGCCGACCGTAACGCCGCCGTCGCCGCCGGTTTCCCCTCCGCTCTGTTCGACGGCAACTTCGATAATCAGGAAGCAGCCACCATCGTCACCAGCCGCTCTTCCACTCGGGACTTCGACCAGAATGCATTTCTGCTCCGCACCGACCACATGCTCAGCGCAGGCTGGAAGCTCGGTATCCGCTACGCTCAGGCCGCCAGCGAATCCATCTCCAACACCTCTGGCCTCCCGGGCACCGGCGTATTGATCCCGTCCCGCTACTACTCCCCTTCGCTGCAAGCTCAGTGGACGATCTCCCCCACGCAAATGCTCGACCTTCGCACCGGATTCATGCGGCGAAGCCAGAACTACCGCATCGATGGCGGTCTGCCGGCTTCCATCGTCCAGGCCGGCGTTGACCCGGATACCGGTGTCGCAATTTCCCTCGCCGGGACCACCACCTTTCAGCTGCCCAGCATCGCCCCCTTCCTCCTGCTCGACAACCAGACCGTGCCGCAAGTCGCCGCCACCCACACCTGGGTACGCCCGCAATGGACCCTTCGCACCGGCGCCGACATCCGCTGGATTCAAGCCAATTTCATCAACCGCGGCTTCGCCCGTCCTACCTATAACTTCGTCGGACTAACCGGAACCAATGGCATCCTCGGCGCCTCTCCAGCCGCGACCGACGCCGTCGCCCAGGTCGCCACCCAGACCCTCTTCGGCACCAATGGTGGACCCACCACCCCACTTCGCGGCTGGCGCTCCGGCCAGCAGGAATACTTCGCCCAGTTCGATTGGCGCCTTCGCCGGGACCTCACCATCAACACCGGACTCCGCTATTCGTATTTCGGTGTCTATCACGAGGTCAACAACTCTCTCTCCAACCTCTACGCTGTCAACCCCAGCGGCGCCCTCGAAGTCGACAAAACCACCTTCGCCTACGGACGCTCCGCCAACCGCGTCGAACTGATCGGCCCGTCTCGCCCCTTCTATCAGCCGGATAGAAACAACTTCCAGCCTCGCGTTGGCTTTGCCTGGAACCTCGGCGGTCGCGAACACACCGTCCTCCGCGGCGCCTTCGGTCTCTACAATGACCGTCTATATCAACTCCTGATCTCCGACATCGCCCGCAACGTCCCTAACGCCATCACCGGTTCGGCCAACAACGTCCCGTTCCGCCCCGATCGCGCCGTCCCCGTCAACCCGGCCACTCCCGTGCTATTCGGCATCGACCCCGCCCTCCGCAGCCCCCTCATGCGCCGCTGGAACTTCAGCATGGAACGGCTTCTCGGCTCCAACACGACCATCACCGCCGCCTACGTCGGCAGCTACGCCACTGGCCTCTACATGCGAGACGACGTCAACTTCATTGGCGCCTACCCGCAAGCATCTCGCCCCGACACGCGTTTCGCTGACCAGCGCCTCACCAAGAACCTCGCCTTCTCCCGCTATAGCGCCCTCCAGGTCTTCGCCCGCCGGCGCTTCGCCCGCGGATTTACCTTCACCACCGCCTATACCTTCTCCCGCTACATGGAGATCACCTCAAACGACACCGAAACCCAGAACCCCACCATCATCAATACCGGCGCGACTCCCGCCGCTGGATTTCAGATCGGGCCCACCGTCCCCCGGCCAATCGATAGTGAATACGGCCGTGCGGAAAACGATGCCCCCCATGCCCTTGCCATCAGCTACTTGTCGCAGTTGCCCTTCGGCCCCGGCCAGCGCTTCGGCTCCCACATGTCCCGCCCAGCCGGCCTCCTCCTCGGCGGCTGGTCGCTCTCCGGCATCGTCAGCGCCCGCTCCGGCAACACTTTCGATGTCCAGTTAGGGCAGGACGTCAATGACGACGGCTCTTTCAACGATCGGCCCGCCCTCGCCTCGGGTGCCTCGCTCAGCGCTTTGCGCCAAACGGCGAACCTGGACAAAAGCCAATGGCTCCTGCCTCAAGCGGATGCCAGGAATCTCCTCGTCGTCTCCCCCAACGTCACCAATCCGTTCGCTTCCATCCGCCGCAATTCTTTCCGCGCCCCATCCTTCGTGGTCTACGACATGTCTCTCACCCGCCGCTTCGCCCTCACCGAACGACTCGGGATCAACCTCGACGCGAACTTTTTCAATATCTTCAATCGCGCCAATTTCCGCGCCCCAATCAATACGCTGACTTCGCCCTTCTTCGGCCAACTCCAGGCCACCGCCGTCACCAGCACCCCAAGGCAGATTCAGTTTGGCCTCAAGGTCACCTTCTGAGATGTTCGCCTCCTCCCGCGCCTGCATCTCCTCGCTCCTGCTCGCACTGTCCCTGTTGACAGCCTGCCGCCGCGAAGACATCCAGGCGCGCCGGCCACTTCCGGTCATCGCGGTCCACGCCAACCCCGAAACCAACCTGCGCTCCCACTGCGTTTCGGCTTTCAACCCCACCATCGACTACTTCCCGGAAAAAGTGGCCGTCCACCATGCCACCCAGTTTTCCGTCACCTACCACGGCCACTACAAACGCCTAGTCTTTCACCCCAACGTCGAACGCGAAGCCACCGAGGAGTTCCTCCTGGTCCAATGCGGAACTCCCGTACCGCCCCACGATGCGCGGACCCGCGTCATCTCCGTCCCCGCCCAGCGCTTCGTCCTCACCAATCTCGCCTTCGTCTCCGCCGCGGTCCGCATGGGTCTGCTCGACTCCCTCATCGGCGTCTCCAGCATGAACGGCGTCTCTCACCCCGATGTCATCGAACATCACAAACGGGGATTCATCAGCGAAGTCGGTACCGGCCTGCACTCCTCCGTGGAAACCGCCATGGCCACCGACACCCAGTTGCTCTTCACGTTCTACTCCGCGTGGCCCAACTACAACACCCATCCCAAACTCTGGGAGGTCGGCATTCAAGGGCTTCCCACTGCTGACCACTTTGAACAAAGCACCTTGGGTCGCACCGAATGGATCAAGTTCCTCGCTCTCTTCTTCAACCGGGAACGCGAAGCCAATGAGATCTTCACCCCGGCGGCCAAACGCTACCTGGAGTTGCGCCAGCTAACCGGCAACGTCACCGAACGGCCCGAAGTACTCGTCGGCTGGCCTTCCGGCCGCGACATCTGGAACCTGAACGGAGGACGCAACTTCTTTGCCGCCCTCATTGCCGACGCCGGCGGACGGTACTTCTGGAACGACAACCTATCTCTCAGCCTCATCCCCGCCAATCTGGAACAGGTCTTCGACGAGCAACGGGAAGCCCGCATCTTTATCAGCCGTAGCTTCACCGCTCCCAACCGCGCCGCCCTGGCCGCGAAAAATCCTGTCATGCCCGCCCTTCGCGCCTTCTCCTCCAATCAGATTTGGAGCCCCGACAAAAACACCAGCGTCCATCGTCGCCCTCCCTGGCAGGACCAAAGCCTCGATCAACCCGACGTCGTTCTCAAGGATCTCATCGCCGCGCTCCACCCCGAACTCCTCCCTACTTATGAGCCCTACTTCCTCCGAAAACTGGACTGACCAATTGCGGCAAACACCCCGCTGGCCCTACTTCGCACTGGCTGCGGCGATCGTCGCCGTATTCCTGATGGAGTTGGCCGTCGGCGCCGTCGCGATTCCCTTCTCCGACGTTGCCCGTATCCTCTTCACTGGGGAATCGGAACGCCACACCTGGCTGCAAATTGTTCAACAGTTCCGCCTCATCCGCGCTGTTAACGCCCTCTTTTCCGGCGCATCCATCGCCGTCTGCGGCCTCCTCCTCCAGACCCTCTTTCGGAACCCGCTCGCCGATCCCTACGTTCTCGGCGTCATGGACGGCGCTCGGCTCGGCGTCGCCATCGTCGTGGTCGTCTCCGGCGCGGCGTCAAAGTCTTTTCTTGCCCGGTTCGCCTTTCTCGCGGATCTGAGCCAAGTCGCCGCCGCCGCCATCGGCTCCATTGCCGCCATGGCTGTTCTCCTCTGGATTGCCCATCGCGTCTCCACCGTAACTCTGTTGATCAGCGGTCTCATGCTTGGCTATCTGTGCCAGGGCCTCATCAGCGTTGTTCTTCACTTTACCGATGAATTCCAGGCCGCCGCCTTTTCCTCCTGGAACGACGGTTCCTATGCCGGAATCACTCGCAGCCAACTCGAGTTCCTTGTCCCCATCACCACCCTCGGCCTCGGCATCGCCATCCTCCTCGTCAAACCTCTCAACGCACTTCTGCTCGGCGAGCGCTATGCCCAAACCCTCGGCCTCCCCGTCTTCCGCGCTCGCATGTTCACCTTCGGCATCGTCGCCCTACTCGCCGGCACCGTCACGGCCTTTTGCGGCCCCATCGCCTTCCTCGGCATCATCGTCGCCCACCTCGCCCGCGCACTCTTCCAGACGTCGGACCATCGCGTCCTCCTCCCCGCCGTCATCCTCCTCGGTAGTACCCTCGCCCTCGGCGCCGACCTCATCACCCACCTGCCCTGGTCCAAACACTTCCTGCACATGAATGCTGTTAACGGCCTCATCGGCGCCCCCATCGTCCTCTGGGTGCTGCTCCGTCAAAAGCAGATGCGAGGGCTCGCCGGATGAACCCCATTCTCCGCTCCCAGTCACTCTCCATCGGCTATCCCGGTCATACCGTCGCCGCTGATTTGAACCTCCATCTCACCCAGGGCCGCCTCGTCTGTCTGCTCGGCCCCAATGGCGCCGGCAAGTCCACCCTCCTGCGCACTCTTTGCGCCATGCAGCCGCCTCTCGCCGGCCAGGTCCTCCTCAACGGCGTCGACATCCACACCATCTCCTCCAGGGAACTCGCCCGCCTCCTCAGCGTCGTCCTTACCGACCGTGTCCAAGTTGGCCTCCTCAGCGCCTACGAACTCGTCTCCCTCGGCCGTTATCCCTACACCGGTTGGAATGGCCGCCTCTCCGCAGAAGACCACCGCATCATTCGCCAATCGATTGAAGCAACCGGCGCGCAGGACTTAGCCGCCCGCCCCGTCGACGAACTCAGTGACGGCGAGCGCCAGAAGGTCCTCATGGCTCGCGCCCTCGCACAGCAACCCAAACTCCTCGTCCTTGATGAGGTCACCGCCTTCCTCGATCTGCCCCGCCGCGTCGACATCATGCGCACCCTGCGCCGCCTTGCCCATCGCCACGGCGCCACCATCCTTCTCTCCACCCACGATCTCGATCTCGCCATCCGCTCCGCCGATGAACTCTGGCTCCTGGAAAAGGGCGGCGCCTTCCATTCCGGCGCCCCCGAAGACCTGGTTCTCAACGGTGCCTTCGCTCAGGCCTTCCGCTCCGAAGGCATCGAGTTCAACCCCGCCGATGGACACTTTGAACTCCACGGGGACCGGCACGGCGAGGCTACGGTCCTTGGCGACGGGCTCCCCGCGCTCTGGACTCGCCGCGCCCTGGAGCGCATCGGCATTGCCGTCGTCCCACACGCACCGTATCGCATTACCGCCGCGGCCGAACGCTGGTCCCTCCAGCGTCCCAACGGCACCTCCGAGCCGTTTCCCAATCTTCTCGCCCTCATCGAATCCGTCCGCGAACTACGAAAGGAATCCCTATGAACCGCTATCCCCTTCGATTCTTACCTATCCTTCTCACTGCTCTGGCCGCCTTCGCCCAGAGCTCCATCGTCAGCCGGATGGATGGACTCATCCTCGACCCGTCCGGACTTCCCGTCGGTGACGCATCCATCAATGCCGTCGACCTCGATCGCGGTACCTCCTTCCACACAGCTTCCGGCCAGGACGGTTTCTATCGCCTCCCCCGCCTCAACCCCGGCCGCTTTGAGGTCACCGTCACCAAGGCCGGCTTCCGGCCCGCCGTCCAGTCCGGCATCCTGCTCAACGTCAATCAGTCTCGCAGGGTTGACTTCGCACTCTCGCTCGAACAGAAAAACAGCACCGTTACGGTCAGCGCCGCCACCGCCGCCATTCAGGCGCAAAGCGTCGAAGTCAGCAATCTCATCTCGGGAGCCAAGATCGAGTCCCTTCCACTCAATGGCCGAAACTTCCAACGCTTGATCATCCTCGCGCCCGGCGTTGGCGCCGGGGATCAGTTCGGCGATGCGCCCATTAACCCCTCCTTCTCAGGAACCCGCCCATCGGCCAATAGCTTCACCGTCGATGGCGTCGGCTCAAATGATGAGCGACTCGCCACCGGTTTTTCCGGCGTCAACGCCGCCACGACCGACCTCGGCCCCGATGTCCCCAATGTGATTTCCACTGAAGCGTTGCAGGAGTACCGAACCATCTCCTCCAACGCGGACGCGACCTTTGGCCGGGGTTCCGGCGCGCAAGTCAACATGGTGACTCGATCCGGCACCAACCAGCTGCATGGCTCCGCCTACTGGCATGTTCGCAACGACGCCTTCGACGCCCGGAACTTCTTCAACAATGGTCCTTACTTCGATGCCGCTGGCCGGGCCATTGTTCCGCCATTCGTCCAAAACGTCTTTGGTGCAACGATCGGCGGCCCGCTCGTAAAGAACGAGCACTTCTTCTTCGCCAACTATGAAGGCTTCCGCCAACGGCGCAATGAGCAGTCGATCGCCAACGCGGCGGTGCCCAATGCGTCGCTCATTGCTCAGATGCCCGGAGACCTGCGCGCCTTCTACCGTGCTCTCTATCTCGATCCTGGCATTGTTCCCGCTACGGGAAATCCGGCTGGCTCCTTCTCCGCCCTCAGCGCTGCTGACCGCACGGCGGCCCAGAACGCCGGCTTTCCCTCCGCGCTCTTCGACGGCAATCTCGCCAATGGCGAAGCAGGAACCGTGCTGATCGCCGCGGCGCCAAAACGGGACGTGGATCAGGATGCGTTTCTGATTCGTTCGGATCATCGATTCTCCGACCGCTTCTCCCTCTCCGGCCGCTACAACCAGGCCAAATCGCAGCTCACCAGCGGCAGCGCCGACCGGGCCATCGGCAGTCAACTCGGGGACCGCTTGAACTTCTCCGCCGTCCTCCAAGCCGTCTGGACCATCTCCCCACGGCAGATCCTCGAACTCCGCGGTGGCCTCATGCGGAACCGCTTTGAGCAATTGCCCGCGGACCTACCTCCCGGCGTGGCAGCACTCAACGTCATCGGCGAATCAGGCCTGCGCGTCTCCGGTGTTGGCACACCGCTCACTACCAGTGTCGTCAGCCGCTTCACGGACAATCAGACCACGCCCCAAGGGTCGGGCACCCACACCTGGACGTCCAACCGTTGGACCATCCGTTCCGGCTTCGATTGGCGCTCGTTCCAACTCAACGTCGCCAACTTCTCCGCTGGTACTCCCGGCTACAACTTCCAGGGTTTCATCGGACCCAACGGCCTGCTGGGCGCGTCTCCGGGGCAACCCCAGGCGGTGGCTCAGTCTGCTACCTTCACCGCGTTTGGCCAGAATGGGGGCCCGCAGTCGCCAATGCGCGGCTACCGCTCCACCGTGCAGGAGTATTTTGCCCAGGCAGATTGGCGGGTCGCTACCAACCTTACCCTCAACCTCGGCCTGCGCTATGGCTACTTCCGCCCTTACTCGGAAGTAAACGACGCAGTCTCCAACCTCTACGCCCTGTCCGGCCCCGCAGACCCGCCCTTTGGAGCTGGTCGAACCGCGAACCAGGTGCAGCGCATCTCCGGGGACCGTCCGTTGTATCAGAAAGACCTGAACAACTTCCAACCGCGCCTCGGCGCAGCCTGGGACATCGGCGGCCGCGGCCTTCATGTGATTCGGGGAGGCTATGGTCTCTATGCCGATCGCATCCTTCAAATTCAGTTCACCGGCGTTGTCAGCAACCAGCCGCTCGCGCTCAGTTCCACCGCGCCCAATGTGGCGTTTCGTTTCGCCCCGCCACCTGTTGGAACCCTTGCCGCCAGCCCGGCCGTCACGGCCGTCGATCCCCACCTGCGCAATCCCCTGGTGCATCGCGTCAATGCCTCGTACGAACGCCGAATCGGAAACTCGATGACCGCGTCGGCAGCCTACGTTGGCTCTTTCGGCCGCGGCCTGGTCAACCTGCTCGAAATGAATGGTGCCGGCGGTGTCCCCAACAACGCACGCCCCGATCCTCGATTCACAACGCAGAATCAACTCGTGAACTTCGCCCGCTCCTCCTACCACTCGCTGCAAACCTCGTTTCAGAAGCGCCTTAGCCGCGGCTTGGATCTCACCGCTTTCTATACCTTCAGCGGTTTCCGCGACGATTGGTCGGCCGACGCCTTCAGCGCCGTAGCCGGCCTCATCAACACCGGCGCCAGCGCCGAAAACGGTTTCCAGGGCGGCGGGGCAGCGTGGGGTCCCCGGCCACGTGGCTCCGACCGCGGCTACTCGGACTACGACACGCCGCACAACTTCACACTCAGCCACATCTATGAACTTCCCTTCGGCCGGGGACGCCGCTTCCTCTCGCAACCCTCCGGGTTCATCCAGGCGGTCACGGGCGGTTGGTCGGCATCGGGGCTGTTTATCTGGCGCTCTGGCCAGCGGATGAACCTCACCTTGGGACGTGATGTCGATGACGATGGCAACGCTGCCCGGGATCGCCCTGCTCTGCTCGCCGGCAATATCGGCGACCTGTACGCCAACGGTCGCTTTGGACGTACTCAGTACTTGATCCCGCAATCCCTCGCCGCCCAAGCCCTCGGTGTTCCGTCGAGTGTCACCAATCCCGCGGCGTCGCTCGAACGGAATCCAATCCGCGCTCCTAGAGTACAGACCTACGATTTTTCGCTGTCCAAACGGATAACAATCTCCGAGCGAATAGCGGCGACTCTCGAAATGAACGCCTTCAACCTTTTCAACCGTGCCAATTTCGCCGGAACCGGCGGCTCTGTCGCCTCCGCCCTCTTCGGGGTCGCCACCCGCACCCTCACCCCCTCGCGCCAACTGCAACTCGGAATCAAGCTCGTCTTCTGATAGGAAAGGCCCCGGCAATGATGAACGTCCTCAAACACTCCGTCTGGACCCTTCGCGCCAAGCCTGGCTTCAGCGCGATCGTAGTAGGCACGCTTGGACTCGCCATCGGCGCCACCACCACCGTGTTCAGCCTTTTTGACGCCGTCCTACTCCGTCCATTCCCCTATCGCGATGCGGACCAGATCGTCCGCATCAAAATGGTGCAACCGGACTTGAAGGACTCCGAAGTCGACGCATCCATTCCCGACTTCTGGGACTGGCGCCGGGACGCCAGGTCTTTCCAGAACCTCGCCGCCCACGTTACCTTTTCCAGCAGCCTGACCGCGGATGGCCCGGCGCAGTCCGTCCGTCTCGGCTTTGCCACCGCCGAGCTGTTCGAGTTGCTTGGCGTGGCCCCCGCAATCGGCCGTGTCTATAGCGCCGCCGAGGATCGTATCGGCGGCAACGTGCGTCAGGCCCTGATCAGCGATTCGCTTTGGAAGCAGCGATTCAATTCCCGTACGGATATCGCCGGCCAGACGATTCGTATGCGCGGCGAGTCGTACACCATCACCGGAGTCATGCCCCCGGGCTTCGACTATCCGGAGCGGGCCGATGTCTGGGTGCCGCTCATGGCGCGCTACTCCGGCTATGCCGGTGACTGGTGGAAACGCAGAGACGTTCGCCCTCATATTGTCATTGGCCGTCTGCGGCCCGGCGTCAGCTTGGATCAGGCGAAAGCGGAGATGCAGGCCTTGACCGGCTCACAGGCGGCACAGTTCCCCGATACGAACCGCCGTTTCACCGCCCAGGTCATCACTTTCCGCGACTCCGAAACAGGAAACATGCGCCCCTATGTCCTACTTGTAGGCGCCGCTGTACTGCTCCTTTTGATGGTCGGAAGCGTAAATGTAGCGAATCTCTTCGTCGCTCGCGCCGCTTCCCGGAATCGGGAGTTCGCCGTGCGCGCGGCTTTGGGAGCCGGGCGATGGCAGATCGCCCGCCAGTTGCTCGCCGAATCGGTCGCTTATGCCTTCCTCGGCTGCCTGCTGGGCATCGCCCTGGCAGACGTGGGCGTCTCAGCCATCGCCACACTCATCCCCGTCGACCGTCCCCTCTGGATGACATTCCGGCTCGACTGGCGCGTCATTGCTTTCTCCGCCGCCACTTCGGCACTCACCGCACTGCTCTTCGGTCTCGCGCCCCTGATCCAAAGCTTTCGCGCCGACCCGAATGAAACTCTCAAACAAGGCGGCAAAGGAAGCTCAGGGGACGGACTCGCCCGTCACATTCGCAGCGGCTTGGTCATTGTCGAGGTCGCCTTGAGTGTTGTCCTCCTCGTCGGTGCCGGACTCCTGCTGAAGTCATTCTCCAGGCTCATGGCGGCCGATTCGGGGATCCGCACCGAGCGACTCATCGTCGCCACCATCGGACGATTCATGCCGAAGGCGACCCCCGAAGAGGCCTTCAAAGGGTACTCCCTGGAAGTGGACCGCATGCGGACGCGCATCGCCGGGATCCCAGGGGTCCTCTCCGTTGCCGCGGGTAACGATGTCCCCTACCTCAACCGCTCTGAACAACGCCAAGCCGTCGAGATCTACACCCGCGCCCGCGCCACCAAAGACCAGGCATACCGCGGACCCGCGGCCGGCGCCGACGTCTCCCCAGGCTACTTTGCAACCCTGGGAATTCCGATCTTGGATGGCCGCGACTTTACCGCCCGCGACAACATCCAGGCCCCCAAAACCATAATCATTAGCCGCCGCTCTGCCGAACTGCTCTTCGGTAGGACTAACGTTGTCGGCGAGCAACTCCGCTGGGGTAACGACCAGGAGTACGACCCCTGGACCACCGTCGTGGGCGTGGTCGGCAATACCCGCTGGCACCCCGCGGAAAACCAATCCGGAGTCGAAGTCTACTGGAGCTACGGGCAGTATCCAACTCCGAATAACAACCTCGTCATCCGCACCGCCTCCGATCCGGCCCCGATGTTGGATCTCATCCGCAGAGCCGTGCACGAGGTCAATCCGGACTTTGCCGTCGAAGGGGTAAAGACCATGGACACCGTGATCGCCGAAAGTGTTTGGCAGCGGCGGCTGTGGAGTTTCGTCCTCGCCGCTTTCGCCTCGATGGCCCTCCTTTTGGCCGCCGTCGGACTCTATGGCGTCATGAGTTTCGTCGTAACCCAACGCACGAAGGAACTCGGCATTCGCATGGCGATTGGGGCGCCCGCCGCCAACGTAGTGAGTCTGATCCTCGGCCAGGGCTCCGCGCTGGCCGGCCTCGGAGCGCTTATTGGGCTCCTTCTCGCCTTCTCTGCCAGTCGTTACCTGGAGAGCCTGTTGTTCGAGGTTTCCCCGCTCGATTCGGCCATCTTCCTCGCAGTCCCAACCCTGCTCATTCTGATGGCAATCCTTGCCTGTGCCGTACCGGCCTGGCGCGCCTCCCGCATTGACCCGATATCCGCGCTCCGTCAGGAGTGAACCAACCGGTCAGCCCCACCTGCTCTGCGGCGACCGGTCGCTCTGACTTTCCGGCCAGAGAACCTCGACAAAGCGTTCCTGATCGCGAACGCCGGTCGCGGGAGGAAAGGTGGGTGGCGCCTGATTGCGACCGCACCCGCGGAGTACAGGACACGCTCGCCAACGTATCGCTACGGACAGCGTCCAAAGACCATTTCCGCGCAGAATTGGTTACAGCCTGCACAGTACGAGCAGAGAGTCTTCGCTAAATCGTTGATTCTGTTAGCCCGTTCGGCCGAGGGCGCAGAATCAACTCAACCCAACGTTCTGCAACCAATTCCCACTTCTTAGAATCAATCACTTGCGGTGCGCGGCCCCGAAATTGATTACATTTCACGGAGCGCCCACTCGAAAAGACACCGTATCAAAACCGTATCAAAACTCCATCTGCAGCAAACAAAAGGCTTATTGACTCGGCTCTAAGCAGGTGGCCTAACTTGTTGAAAAGGAAGGAAAGCCATTGGAGACCTTGGAACGAATAGAAACAGTTCTCCTTCTTCACACGCAGGAGGTCCGGGGTTCGAGTCCCTGCGCGCCCACCATTTATACAGTAGACATCTGCGGACAATTCATGGACTCCTGCCTAGCTTACGCGGCAGCTTGATTTGCCTTTTGCGGCGGCCCAGCCACGTTGACTTCCGGCGCCGGCCGCAGTTGCCTCCATATCCAGAAGAGTGGTCGCAGCGGGTAGTACAGCCAAAGCAACCCGTCTGGTAGTGCGAACCGGCAAAGATCGTCGGCGTGAATCAGTCGCTTGCGCAGATGCTCGATAAGAGGCAGTCCAGGCCGGCGCAAAACCTGCTTCCGCAGCTTCGGCACGATCCACTGGCGCAGCGCAGCGTTACGAACCTCTTCCTGTGACAGCCGCATGGCGGCCATCGCCCCGGACACGAACTCGGGTACGCGACCGTCCCGCCGGACGAAAGCGTCCAACTCCGGCGGCAACTCCAGCCCGTACAGCGAGTGCACAAGAAACGCCGACGATGCCAACACCCCAGTGACATCCATTTGTCGCGCCAGGTCAAATAACTCCTGCCATGGCCGAAAGCGAGGCCGAGCCAGCAGGACGGCAACGTCGCTCAGCCACTTTACTCGCGACCAATCATGTTTGGCCCCGTGGTCGCACAGGTATAGCAGCAACATGTCGCTGTCCGGGCACCGCATTGGCGCTCCTAGACACGTCAGCACCTCACTCCGCCGCCAGAGCTCCTCGACCTGCGCACGCGTCCACAACTCCTGATCCCAGTGCAAATCCACAGCAATTTTCAGATGCGGATTCCAATACGTGGTGGCACACGCGCAACGACGCAACAAAGCACGCATTCGCGGCGTCATCCGGTCCGAGGGAAACGCCGGCTGATAGCCCAATTCGTTCAGAACCTTGTGGGTCCGATCCACATCCCAGTCACGAACCAGAATGTCCACGTCGGAGGAGTGGCGTGCCGCCGGATCTCCGTATAACTCGACCGACAAAGCCCCCCCCTTCAGCGGCAGCACATCGATACGCGCTGCCGCCAACGCACGAGCGATCCGGGCGCACTCGGCCGCCGCCAGCAACGACCGGGTCCGCGCAGCCGCCGCTAACCGCCGCAGCCCGCCCAACACCGGCACCGGAATAGTCCACCCGATCTCCCGCTCCAGAGTCCGACAAGCCAGCGCCGGCACCTGATGGCGGCGTACCAGACTTAGAAACGACTCCCAGTCCACCGCCGTGCCGCAAAGCTCCGCGATCCGCGCCGTCTGCGCGTCCAGTTGGCCGTCCGGCGGCACCCAGGAACAAGCCACCAGGAGCTGGAACTCATGCGTCATGTCGTTAGTAGGCACCGTTCCCCTTCAGTACAGCCCGCAATGTCCGAGCCAGAATATGCGCGTCCATCCAAATGGACCAGTTGCGAATGTAGTAGGTATCCAACGATTCCTGCGCCTCCAGGTCACCGTCCCCACGTACCGTAACCTGCCACAGCCCGGTGATCCCAGGACGAACCTGCTCACGCAAGCGAACGAACTTAGCGTCAAATTGATCCAGGTGATAGTACGGAAATGGACGCGGGCCCACCAGACTCATGTCTCCTCGCAACACGTTCCAGAGCTGAGGCAACTCGTCAAGGCTGTATCGCCGCAGCAGCCTCCCCACTCCCGGCAACACACGCGGATCGTCACGCAGCTTGAACGAGCGGGCCCACTCCTGCCCGCAATCCCCCTCCCCAGCCAGCGCCTCTGATAAGCGGAGTTCTGCATCCAGCCACATCGTTCGCAGCTTCCAGACCCGAATGGTCGTACCCTCGCACCCCGCGCGAGCTTGCGAGTAGAAGGCCGGGCCCGGACTCACACGCTTTACCCATAACGCCAGGATTCCGATCAGCGGCGCGCTAGCAAGCAGCAACGGCAAGCTCAGGCAGATATCCAGCACGCGTTTCAACAACCGCGTTCCCGGCCGCAACAGATTGCGATACATTTCCAATCCCAGCGTGCCGCCCAGATCCACGGCCGCCACGCATTGGCTCTGTAGGCCCCACTTCTCCGGAACCACGATAACCTGCGAAAACGGCAGGGACTCAATCAACGGCGCCAACTGCGCATCGCCGAAATTGGGCGTCGTCACCACGGCCAGCCGGATGTTCCGCACCGGGTTCCGCTCCAGCCATCCGGCGAGAGAGCCCGCCTCCAGCCGCAGCACGGGAACCAACCCCAGTCCCGCCTGCTGGCGCAGTTTGCCGACAGCCTCCTCGGCCGCGCGCCTCGCGCCCAAAACCAGAACCGGAGTGCCCCAGCAACCCCGCTTCGCCAGCCAGCGGATCAGGTACGACTCCACCGCCAGCGGCAGAAAGACCGCAAATGAAGCAGTACCCAGCAGCACGCCACGCGACCACCCGCCATGCTGGACCAGATAGTCCCAGACAATCAGGCTCGCCAGCACCATCAGCGTCGCGCGCATCCGCAATCGCAATCGCTCAATCGGATTGAGCCCATAGCCGGGATAAAGCCCGGCCATGGATAACACCAAAGGCAGAAATAGCAGGCCTACGGCGATCCCCAAGAGCTGGTCTTGTCCCAGCGCCGCCGGGTACCATGCCAAGGCAGAACGGCGAACCAGATAGCCGAGCAAAAAGGAGATTTCCACGGCCACCAGATCGCCCGCCGCCAATGCCGCACCGGCCCACCAACGTTCCCGGAACGTATCCGACAAAAGGTCCGGCAAGAGTACGGTTTCTGTTAGAGGACGAACATGGGCGCTCATCTGGACTCCCCGCGCCGGAGAAATAATTGCCCGGCAAAATGCCAGATGAAGCGCGGATTGGTGGTCAGGTATCGTCGCCACAGGCGGCGCGGTTCAACCATCAGCCGGAACAACCATTCCAACCCGCTCGCCTGCATCCACCGTGGCGCCTGCGGCTTGGTCTCCGCCAGAAAGTCAAACGCAGCCCCCACCGCCAGCGCCACGCAAGACAACCGGTCCCGATGGGCAGCAACCCAGCGCTCTTGTTTCGGGCACCCCAACCCCACGAACAAAAGCTGCACCCCGGCCGCGTGGATTCGCGCCACGGCCTCATCGTCTTCCTGCGGGGACAGCACCTGGAACGGCGGCGACTCGGCGAACACAATTGGCAGCCCAGGATGTTGCGCCGACACATGCGCCAACAGGCGCCGCAATGTCGCCGGCGTCCCTCCCAGAAAGCCGGCCCGCAACCCGTCGCGTTCCGCGCCCGCCAGTAACAGTCGCATCAACTCCGGTCCGTAGACCCGGCTCGCCCCCGCCACACCCAGCCCTTTCAAGGCCCACACCAGTGGCATACCGTCGGACGTGACCACGTCGGCGCTGTTTACGTCACGCCGGAACCCCGGATGATCGAACGCCTCCATCACCATGTGGACGGTGGCGCAACAGACCGACCGGCCGGCTCCCGCCCGCGCCCAGGAAAGAACCTGCCGGGAAATTTGATTGTAGTTCGTGGCGTCAACGCGCATATCCAGGATGTAACGGCTCTCCGGCCACGTCCCGGCATCATTGTTTGACATGTTGGTTGTGGGTAATCGCTGCCTGGTAAATGTCCATCAACAGGGCATAGTTCCGCTCCGGCGTGAAATGCTCCTCAAAGCGGGCCCTTGCCGCTGTGCCCATCGCTTCCTGGCGGGCGGGATTGACTGCCATCCAGGAGACTTGCTCGGCCAGGTGCGTCGCGTCACCCTGCCGGAAGTGGAGTCCGGTCCGGCCATCCTCCACCATCTCCGCCAGCGAGCCCTGTCCGCTGACAATACATGGAACACCCGCGTTGAAGGCCTCAACCACCACCATGCTGCAGCCCTCATAGAGCCGCGACGGATTGATCAGAAAGTCCGCCCCCTGCAACAAACGACCCACTCCGTCGTGAGTCTGTCCGCCCGCCCATTCAATCAGCGGGCTCTCCAGCGCCGCTCGCCGTACCGCCTCCGCGCACTCCCCGTCACCTTCTCCGGCCAGGACCAGACGCAACGGAATCCGCAACCGGGACCAGGCGTCCAATAGCAGGTCCACGCCCTTCTCCCGCGTCAACCGGCCGGCATACAGCGCGTAACCGCCCCGTTCCCTTCGCCCCGGACCGGGCTGGGTGACAAAGTTCGGCTTCACAAAAACCCGTTGCTCCGGCAGACCGGAGCGGACGTGCAGCTTCCGGGCGAACTCTGTCGTCGAGATAAACGCGTCCACTTTCCCGGCATAGCTATCGAGCGCCTTATGAATGGCGGTAATCGCCGCCACCCCAGCCGTCGCCATGCGCGACTCGCGGTAGCACTTCCGCACAATCCCGGGCCACGCCACCATCTGCGAAACGCACCTCTCGCAAGGCTCGCCATTCACGGCACAATAGGCGTTCGGACAGCCCAGCCGGTAGTTACTCAACGTCTGCACCACCGGCACGCCGGCCGCCTGGCAGGCGTAGTAGGCCGAAGGCGATATCATCGCGAACGTGTTGTGAAAATGGGCCAGATCGGGTCGCGTCTCCCGAAGCAAGCCGCCCAGCCGCGACGTTGTGTCCCGGGACCACACCGCCTGCAGAAATCCCGAAACCGGGCCGATCTCGTTCAATTGGTGATTGGACTGCTCGTACGTCACAACGGTGTGCCCCATCCGCCGCAGCAACGCCGCCTCCAGTTCAAACACCACATCCTCTCCGCCAGCCTGCTGATACCGCGTATGCCCAAGCAGAATCCTAAGTGGCCGCATTTCCACCTCCCGCGCCGAAGCGGTATACCAGCCTCGTCGGCGGCAGCACCCGCTGCAGCAAGCGCCGCAGCACCTCGCTCCGCGCGGTCTCCTGATGAAATGGCCTGTATTCAGGGCCAACGACCCCCGCTTCGTCGAGCAATCGACGCACCTCGCTGCCGGCGTAGCTACGGTTTTCGCCAAAGTTGTTCCGCAGCAAACCCAGCCGGCGAATCGGATTGTGCCACCAGTTGTGGAAGTCGACAACGGCGGCGCCGCCCGGGCGCAACGCTCGCTGAATGGTCCTCAAAAGATGCTTCTCGTGCGACTCCCCGCGAATCAGGCTGTCCAGGCAAACCACCCGATCGAGCGATCCGTGAAAGGGAGGACGCAGATAATCCATTCGGACAAAGAGGATATTTCGCAGCCCCATCCGCTCGGCTTTGCTATGCGCGTAGTTCAAGGCGTCCACCGACAAGTCGCAGTGCACCACATGCCGCCACTCCGGCGCATACGAAAAGGTATAGTAACCGGCCCCGGCCGAAAAGTCGCAGATCACCCCACCCGCTTCCGCTCCGTCCAGCAACAGCGACCGCACGGCGGCCACCTGACGGTATTTCCGCTCCACCCACTCGTCCGGGCGATACTCCGGAGCGCCCCACGCCACCGCATCTTCGCGAAAGTGAAAACCTCGATTTCGTTCGGCAACATACTCCGCCGCATAGGGAGAGCCATCCGGTTGCAGTGCCCCGTCCGACGGCAGCAACTCCACCAGGTTCGACGCCAGAACGGGGAAGCGCCGCTCGCAGGCAGTGCATTGCAACGACCCGCCATCCCGGCGCAGCGACCCGCCATCGTCAGGACAACTCAGGATCGGCAACAGTGTTTGCAACGGACTCATTGCGTAGTACCTCCTCGCATAATTCCTGATTTGTGACGCCACGATACCGTCCTCGCTCGGCCCGCATGACCGCAAAAACGCACTCCAGCGTTGTCCACATTCCGCGCTCTTCTATTTCCCAGGAGTGCCCCCACAGGTGAAAAACCCCGCCTCGCGCGATCGCGGCAGCCACCAGCGCCTCCGCCGCCCGCTGGAGATCCGCGCCGCGCGCATGGGCCAGGAACGTCAGTACATTTCCCGGCCGCCACCGCTTCGCCGCATTCCGCAGATAGGCCGCCGGCGAATGAGGGAACACTTGCAGCGTCGTTGGTATCACCGCTAAACCTGCGTGTTTCGGCGGCCTGCTCAGATTCAACAGCTCCACCGTCCGTAACCCGGAAAAGCCTACAGCGGCCGCCATCGCCAAATGCGAACGCCGGAATCGCCCGCCGGGCGGCGCGAAGGTCGCGCATTCCCGCCCCGTCAGGTCCGCCACATAGCGTTTCGACTCCGCCATCTCGGAGCGAACCTGTTCATCGCTCATAGCAAGTAAACTGCCATGCGTCATCGTGTGCGCCCCAATTTCGAAACCGGCCGACAGATTCCGGACCGCCGTCCCATCCATCACTTGCGCCGGACCGCGGCCCGGCACGTAAAACGTACCCGGCAGTCCGTACTTGGCTAGCAGTTCCGCCACACGCAGGTCCAACGGATGACCGTCGTCCCAACTGGTTGTGAAGAGGGCTGTCATCCGTGCCTCCTCCGCGGAACGAGTTCCGCCCGAGTCTCGGTCAGCCATTCGAGCAGGTACCCGGCAATCCGCCGCGCCATGCCTACCGGCAGGCACACCGGCAGCAGGCCCCACGGACAGTTCCGCACCGCATACCAGAAAAACACCCGGAGATTCCCGCCACCCTTAATGTCGAAGAGGTGCCGGTAGTAGTTCCGCCAACCCTTCGCGCGCCGGTAAATGGAATCCCCACTCGCCTCGGGATGCACCCGCAGAATCGCGCCACGGTCGCAGTAGATCCGGTAGCCGGCCCGCCGCGCGCGGTGAGTAAAGTCGTAGTCGGCCGCGGTCTGGGGAAAGTGGTCGCCATCGAATCGGCCAATCCGCCGAAACACCTCGGCCGGAATCAGCAACCCACGCCCGGGGAAATGGGTTACCTCCACCCGGCGCGCATCTCCGCCCAGATGCGATTGGTACGAGGCCGTTGCCCAGCGGATCGTCTCGCCCCCATAAACCGGCTCCCCGGTTTCGGCATCCACGGCATACGCGCCGATCAGAGCCCGCGGGGCGGCATTCGCCGAACACACCAGATTCGCCAAAAAGTCCCGCGTCGGAACCGTGTCGTCGTTGAGGGTCACCAGGTGCGACGCGCCCCGGCGCAGCCCCTCCGCGACGCCTAGATTCGTCGCCCCGGTCCACCACAAGTCCCCATCGCCCCGGAGTACGAGTACCGCTGGAAACTCGCGGCGCACCATCTCGGCCGTGCCGTCCGTCGATCCGTCGTCCACCACGATAATCCGGAAGCCCGTCAACGTCTGCTGGTGAAGCGCCGTCAAACACGCCCGCGTGTACCCCATGCGGTTGTGCACCGGAATGACAACCCATACACCCTCCGGCCGCACCGGCACCGCTGTTTCGGCGAACCCGGAGGCGTGCCGCAATGCTCGCTCAACGACCTTGCCCGCGTTCTCCTGGCTCCATTCCTGCACCCGCTCCAACGCCGCCGCTCCCCTCTGCGCCCGCGCCGCATCATCCTGGAGCGCCATCCGCAACGCCGAAGCCATCGCCCCGGTGTCGCCCTCCGGGACCACCCAACCCGTCACGCCGTCCTCTACCAGGCCGCCCGCCGCCGCGCCAACCACGTCAGTCACAATGGCCGGCACCCCCTGATTGAAGGCCTCGTTCACCACCAACCCCCACGCCTCTTTTCCATTCCGCGTAGTCACCGACGGCAACACGAAGACCGAACTCGCTGCATAGAACGCGGGCGTCTCCTCCTGCCGTAGATGACCCACCCAGCGGACCCGATTCTCAATCCCCAGCCGCGCCACTTCATCCCGGAGTTCCGCCTCCGCACTCCCGATTCCAGCCATGACCAATACCGCCCCGTCCTCGCCGCACACCGCGAACGCCTGTAGCAGGTGCGTCAGTCCTTTCTCCGGCTCCAGTCGCCCGACATAGAGGACCAACCTCGTCCCTGGCACCACATCCACTCGCCGGTATACCGCCGCACTCTCCGTCGCCTCGATGGCACGGCCGTAGAACCGGTTATCTACCGCGTGCGGCTCCACGAAGATGCGCTCGTCCTGAACCCCCTCACTCAGCAGATACCGCCGGACGTGTTCCCCGTACACCACCACGGCATCCGCATTCCGGTAGATATGGCGCAAGAGTGGAAATGCCAGCCGGTGCGTCAACGTCTGCACGCGGGTCCAGATGCCCGTGTACAAAACGAACGGCCGCCGGCGGAGTTTCGCCATCAAATAGGTAACCGGCAGTGCAAACTTCCCGTCCACCCCCGCCGCCGCCACATCGTAGCTGCCCCACCACAGCCGCCACAGGAGTCCCGGCACAATCCGCGTCCCGCCGAACGTCATCCCCCACAGGTGCCGATGGGGAAAAGAACACTCCGGCAGGCGGTTTTGCTGCAGCCAGTACCATTCCCTTCCCTTCGAATAGAAGAGAAACTCCACCGGCAGCCGCCGGCAGATCTGCTCAAACAGCCCCGCCGTATAGTGCGTAGCGAAGTTGTGAACCCACATCACCCGTGGTCTCATTCCGCGCTCCTACCCGGGACCCGGACCGCGGCCAATCCCAGCGCCGTCCCAGAAATCAGCCCCTGTTCGAACGACGGCGAATAGACCAGAAAGTAGACCAGTTGCCCACCGATCATCGTGACGAACAAACCCAGGTAATCCCAGCTCCCGGGCCACCCGCGCAACCGGCGGAGCAGCAGTCCATAGGCCAGCACCAGGGAGACAAGCCCGAGAATTCCCATCCGATTCAGCGCAAATACAAAGTAGTTGTGGGCCGCGTGGGAAACCGCGCCGCCTTCCACCGAGTAGATCGTCGGGTTGCCGAACCCGACCCCAAACCAGGTCTGCGCACCGCTTAGCGCCACAAATTCGATAAAGTGCTGCTCCCACAAAACAGCGCGCCACGCAATCGTGCTGCGCCGCGAATCGAATGGCTCAGCCACGCTGGACCGCAACGATTCGCCCACCGTGTCCGCATACCGGTTTACGAGAAAATACGAAGGCGCGCCCAGCACCAACGCCAACGCCACTACTCCCAACAGCTTCCGCAATGCCCGCTCCCGCCAGGCCAGCATCAGGCAACAGGCCGCCGTCACCACCCAAACACTACGGTGTTGCAGCAGAATCACCGTCACCAGTAACAGTCCCGCATAACAGGACAGAACAGCCCGTGCCGTCACGTGGCGAAGCAGGTAGACCGTCGTCACAAAGGCCTGGGAGAGGAAGAACGCCTGGCCGGCATTCAACACGCGCATCGGGTTGTCCCCACCCACGCCAGCCCATTGACTCCGGACGCCCAACTGCAGAAACTCCGCCGCCCACCGGAGCCACGCCAGCACCACCAGCAGCGCGGCGGACCAAAGCCACAGCCGCACCAGCCGGCCGGCTTCCTCGCTATCCACTCGAAACGACGCGCTGTACAGGCATCCGGCCACCACGTAGAAGACCGAACGATACTCCACACCAGCCGGCTTCAACCCGTACAACTGGCTCCCCATCGTGAAAGAGACCATCGTCGCGGCGCCAAACAGCAGCCACGGCCAATGGCGCGCCAGCAGGTATCCGCCCACCGTAAGCCGCAGCACCGCCACGGCAAATACGCCACTGAACACGACATCTTCCGGGTAGAGCGTGAACCCGGCCAGCTCGCCGCTCAGCGGAGAAACCACGACGGCGTTCATGAGGTACAAAATCAGCACAAGCGCCGCCCCGAACGCAGGCCGCGTGTACAGCCGGCCGCTGCCCAACACAACCATCGCGCCAACCGCCGGCGTCGCAAGCAGGGCCTCCATTAGGTTGTCGCCTCCCGTCCCACGCCCTGCGACGCCTCGCCCCGATAGAGCGCGGTGTACCGCGCCGCTCCCGCAGCCACGCCAAACGTCCGGTGCGCCATCTCGCTCAGTGCCGCTCCCACCTCCGCACGCTCCGCCGCCGGTAACGTCATGAACTCCCGAATGGCTTGTTCAATCGCTCCACGTTCGGGCGCGCAGTACCGGATGGCGCCGCTCCGCTTCCCGAAATCCCGCAATCCCTTCACATCAGCCAGCAACACCGGCACCCCGGCGCCCATCGCCTCCACCGCCGCGATTCCAAAGCCTTCCTCTAACGAAGGCATCACAAACAGATCCGCCGATCCAAATACTGGCCGCAAGTCCGAGACCATCCCCAGAAATTGCACCCGCTCCGCGACCCCTAACTCCCTGGCCAGCGCCCGTTCCCCGTGCTCCCCTTCGCAGCCGGCATGCAGATAGCGAACCCCAGGCAGACGTTCCATCGCCCGCAGGACCGCTTCATGGTTCTTTACCGCCGCGCAGTTCCCCACGGTCACCAACACCACCGCCTCGCCGGTGTCCCGGCGGACAGCCCCGGACGGGCGGTAGACGTCACTGTCGAACCAATTGCCCAACACCGTGACCGGATTTCGAAAACGATCCCACTCCAACTCCGCCACCGAGTCACTGCACGCGGCCATGCGACAGCCGAATACCCGTCGCATCACCCATCGCTGCAGCCCCCGCCGCACCCGCAACATCCCCTCAAAATCGAAGGCGGCGTGGATCGTGCGCACGAGCCGCGACGGCCCGGCCGCCCACGCCAGCGCGGCATACCAGAACGCCGCCCGCTCGGAATGAATATGCACGACGTCAAACGAGCCACTCCGCACAAAGGCGAAAAACGCCGTCAGAAACCGGAACGACCTGGCAAACGGCAAATGATGTATCTGGTATCCGGCCTGCCGCAACGCATTGGCGTAATCCCCGGGCACCTCGCCCGTCGACAGGATCTCGCCGGTAATCCCCTGCTGCATCCAAATCGCGGACGCCGCCCGCAACATCGTTTCAGCGCCCGAAGGCCGCAGCTCGTTCAGGACATGAAGTACCCGCATCTAGGTCTCGCTCGCCTCCCGGCACACGTCGGTATAGGCAGCCAGAACATCCCCCATCCAGAACCGTCTCCGAGCCGACGCCACGCCCGCCCGCGCCACCCGCGCCCGCAACTCCGCGTCGCCCGCCAACCGCAACATTTCCTCCGCCAGCGCCGCCGGCGACTGCACGTCCGTCAACACACCGCAGGCCCCGTCCTCCAATATCTCCGCCACCGCCCCGCCTTGGCGGCCGGCAATCACCGGCAGCCCCAGCGCCATCGCCTCGGCGATCGTCATTCCGAACGACTCTTCCCGCGAAGGATGCACAAGAACGTCCGCCCTCCCGCCCAGTTCGCGCCGCAGTGTCGCCCTATCCACAGCGCCGAGGAAACGCACGCCCGCATCCATCCCCCTCGGCCGCGCCCACTCCTGGGCCTCCTCCCCTTCGCCATGCCCAACGCCAAATAGCAGCAACTCGCTCCCCGGCAGAACCTTCCGCACCATCGCGAACGCCGTCAGCACCGCCGCACCGTTCTTCAATTCGCCCCAACCGTTGAGGACGCTGGCAAAGACACTGCCCCCGGTGCGCCCCTCACCGCGCCTGCCGGGAAACCATTCCTCCAACAGGCCATTCGGAATCACACGAATGGCACCGGAATAGCGAAAATACCGGCGAAAATGCTCCGCCACCGAATGCGACACCGCCGTGAGGAACCGCGCCTGGCGCGCCGTCTCAAAGGCCATCACCGTCCGCATCAGCCGGTATGGCGTCGGCAACAGTCGCAACACGCGCAGTGGCGCATCGTGCGCCGTCACCACCGTCGGCACGCCGCTTTCCATCGCCCCGAGCGCAAATTCGTAGGTCCAATGGGCGTGCACCACGGATGGGCGCTCCCGGCCAATGGCCGAACGCAGGTACGCTCGTTCAGATCGAAACAGGTCCCGGGCCCGGTGCCGCTCCCGGAACGGACCCACAAAAATCTGCAGCCGCGGCCCTTCCAAAACCATCTCAGTCGTAACCGTTGGATCCAGAGTGAAGATCCGCACCTGACGGCCCGCCTCGAGCGCCGCTCGCGCCAGGTCAACCACCGGCGTCCCTCCCAACCCGCGGGGCATCGCTCCATCCGGCGCATGCAGCCACGGGCGAAGTGGAGCCATCTCAACGGGGCCACAGAGTACCAACTCCGGATCACACATAGGCGGCCATCCTTCTCGCCATCCAGCCCCGTCCATGACTCGTCTTGCCTCCGCCACCCAAAAGCACCCGCAGCCCCACGGCTCCGGCGGCCAGACTGCCCATCAGCGTCAGGCGCATCCACGGCGCCACGCCCTGTCCGGTCAAGTAAGGCTCCAGTGTCTTCCCCGCCGCAAAACAGCCCAAGCCGAGCAACAGCGGACCACCCGCCGCCCGCGCCCATCGCGAAAACGGAATCTCCGTTTCCCGCAACATGGCCCGCAGCGCCAACGACGCCCGCATTAGATACACCGCGGCAAGTACGCCCCAGGCAACCGCTGTCGTCGTCGTCCACATCGACAAACCGCCAACAACGATCAGCGTGGAAGCCGCCGTCGCTGCCTGTAGGCGAAGCTCCAATCCTGGCCTGCCCCTGGCAATCAGCAACGGACCGGAGAGTGCCGCCATACATTCAAGCGGCATCGCCAGCGCCAATGGCGTCAACAGACCGGCCATCGGCAGCCATGCCTCGCCAAACAAGGCCTCGACGATCGTCCCCGGCATTGCCGCCACCAGGAAGTAAGATGGCACCGTCGCGAGCAGGCAGAACGCCGTCATCCCCAAACACACCCTCTTCGTCAGCCGGGCGTGGTGTTGGATTCGTGAATACACCGTCAATGACGTCGTTTGTAGACTCGTCGCCAAAACCGATGCCGGCATACTCACGAGAAAAAAGCTCCGCGAAAAATAGCCCAGCATTACAACTCCCTGGAACCGCCCGATCAGTAGTGAAGGCAAGGCGCCGACAGCCCACGCCACCAGATTGGACACAACCAGCGTGAGCCCGAACTTCGTCATTCCCCGGCGCCCGGCGAAGAGCCGTAGGCTATGCCGAGTCGCCAGCCATGCTCCGCCCGAGTACAGGGCCGCTTGTATCACCTGCGCCGCCACCAGGCTCCAAACACCACCGTCCCGCAGCGCCAGCGGAACTCCAACGCCCAGATACGCCGCCAAATACGAACCGATCTGCAATTGCTGCATGCGCTGAAAGTTGCCTTCCCTTCGCAGCAACGCAGTACCGGTTTGCCCGAATGCCTGGATCACCAGCAACACCGAAAGTACGCGCAGAATGGGCGCCACACTCTCCTGCCCAAGCATCGCCGCGCCCCACGGAGCCAGGAGCGCCAACCCCGGCGCCAACACCAACCCCAGCGCCATCTGGGTTGTGAACACAGACCGGATGTCCAATTCGTCCAGATCCGCCTTTTGAATCAAGCTCACACTCAGGCCGGCGTCCACCAGCAGGCTTCCGAGCCCAACTGCTACCGTCGCCAACGCCACCTGTCCAAACGCCTCCGGCCCCAGCAACCGCGCCAGCATCATATTGATCGCCAGCCCCGACAACGCGCGCACCACCCCGCCGGCCATATTCCAGCCAAAGCCGGCGCTCGCGCGCGCCGCCATCTCCCCGGATGCGCCTGGCAGAATCACGCCTTCGCCCCCCCGCGCCACATTGCCGTTCGGACCTCTCGCAGTCGTGCCGCCCGGTCCGGCGTTTCCAGGTAATGCAACGCAATCGCCAGACACGCACCGAATAGGCCGAACGAAAGTGTTCCGAACAGCACCATCCACGCCCGATTCTTGGGGTTCAGCTCCTCCGGCGGCGTTGCCCGATCCACCACCTGCACCAGCGGCGCTTCCTTGGCCTCGTCCAGCCTGGCGGCCTCGTACTGCTTCCCGAGCGACTCGAAAAGCGTCTCGTGATATTGGAACTCCCGCAGTGCCCGCATGTAGGCCAACCCCGCCGCCGGCGCGTTACCCGGGCCGATCTGCTTGGCCCTGCCCCCCGCCTCCGCGCTCGCCAGTTGCGCCCGCAGCGACTCCACCTCCACCCGCAGCCGCACCACCTCCGGGTTCTTATCCGTCGCCCCGGACTTCAACGTATCGAGCAGTACTTCTCGCACAGTAATCTCGGCCCGCAACTGGGCAATCGTCCGGACCGCCACATCCATCTGGCTCGAGACCTGGATCAGGCCGGTCCGCTCCTGCGTCGCCTTCATCGCCGCTTCGGCATCCGCCACAGCCTTTCGCTCGGTCTGTAAACATTGTTCAAAGAACTGCCGGCGCTGCGCCGATTCCGTCAGCGCCAGCCGGCTGTTCAACTTGTGGAGCCGGTCCACATACGCGTTCGCCAAATCAGCCGCGAACTGGGCCCCCTCGGCATCCACCGCAATCCGGATCAGCGAGTCTTTCCCGGCCGTAAGGTGAGTCCGCGCCGCCAGCTTTCGCCGCGTATCCGTCATGTTTTTCGTCCGATACTCGCGTTGTAACTGAAACGCCTCGATCAGATCGTCGGCAATGCTCCGGCTTGCCAGCAGCGAGAGATATTGGTCCGACTGCGTCCGCAGCAGATCATTGCCGCCGCCCACCGCCGTTCCCACCGGCGAGAGTGGCCCCATCAGACTTGCCAGCGTCGAGCGCTGCTGCTGCGGCAGCATGATCACCGCCGTTGCCGTATACATGTCCCCCTTCTGTAGCGCCATGCCGGCCGCCAGCAAGGCGCCTGCCACCGCCATCCATGCAATCAGCCGCTTTCGGGCCACCAGGATCAGCAGGAAGTCCCATAGGTCCGGACCCGGCACGTTGAACCCCTCAATCGCCAGCGTCCGCCGCTCCGCCCTCACCTGTGTCGCTGCAACCCGGGTTTCCATGAAATCTTCCCTCAACGCAATACATTCACGGCCGCCGCACCCAGAATCAGCTGAGAAAACACCTGCGTCCAGTCACGCAATCCTCGCAAGAGCGATGTCTTCGGCAGCGCCTCTGGGATTACCACCGCATCGCCCGGGTGCAACCGCGCCGATTCAAAGCTCTGACCGCCGAATCGCTTCCCGCTCTGGCGTGGCACCACGGTTCCGTCCGCTCGGATAATGAACACCTTCTCCGTATCCGCACTCCGCGTCGCCCCACCGGCTTCGCGCAAATAGTCGGCCACACGCATGCCTTCGTCGTGCAGGAAGGCGTTCTGGTTGTACACCGCCCCCAGCACACTAATCGTCACCGGCCGCGCCGGCACCAGGAGCACATCGCCATCCTCCAACGGCAGCTCCATCAGCTTGCCCAGGTCCCCCTGATTCCGGTCCATTCCCAGCACAATCCGACCCGTCGCCTTCAACCCCCGCATCCGCTCCATCAGCCGCCGCGCTGTCTCCTGCTCTGATTTCCCCTGCGCCAGATCCGCCTCGCCCATCGTGTTCCGTTTCTGCTGCATCGCATGCTGCTCCATCTCCCGCTCCCACTCCCGCACCAACTGGTCCATCCGCGCCTGCTGCTCCTTCCGGGTCGATTCCCGTTTGAACTCCGCCCCATACACGTAAGCTTGTGGAGTCATTCCACCCGCACGCGCCAACACCTGAGCCAGCGTCTCCCCCGGCTTCAACGCGTAGATTCCCGCCGATTGAATCTCCCCCTCCAGCCGTACAAACCGGTTCTGCTGCCCCTGCGGAACGCGGATGTCGGTCTGGGAGAAAAACGTCACCACGTCACCCGCCTTCAACTCCAGATTCTCGGCCGGGTCCCCGTCCAGTAGCAGCTTGCCCGGATGGAATGTCAGCAGTTGCGTACTCAAGTCCCGTTCATTGCGCCGCTCCACTACCGCATAGGACCAGCTAACCGGCGACAAGTCCCCAGCCAGTGAAGTCTGCACGGCCGCCGGCTCTCCACTCGCCCCGTCCGTTGCCGGAAGGCCCCCCAGGGAGTTCCGCTTGCGCCAGTACTGCTGCGTCACCAGTGCTTCTTTGTCCGGAACAATATCCCGCAGCCGCAACCCCGCCCGCCACGGAAAACGCCCCGGATTGGCCACGTTACCCCGGAGGGTCACCACGTCGTGAATCCGGTTGGCTACCGGCATCACCCGCAAGATGTCGCCGTTCTCAATTGCCGTCGCCTCGCCCGGCGCGTCCAATGACACGCGCAGCGTCCTCCGCTCCCCGGTCTTTCCAATCCGCTCCACTACGACATGGTCGGCATCGGCAACCTGGGTCAGACCGCCCGCCATCGCCAGCCATTCCCGGGCCGTTCGCTCGCCCTTCCCCTCAAAAATGGACGGCGTCTTTACGCTTCCCCCCACCGCCACCTGTACGCCGGACGGCGGGTAGTAAATCAGATCGCCGGGCTGCAATCGCGCGTCTTTGCTTTTGTCTCCCCGCAGCAGTAGGTCGTACAAATCGAACTCGCTCACCACCTTGTCGTCCCGCTTCAGCTGAATCCGCCGCATCGACCCTTCCGCCGTCGGCCCGCCCGAGGCGAAAATCGTGTTCACCAGCGTACTCAGCGAACTCACCGTGTAGGCCCCAGGCCGTCGCGCACTCCCCACGACAAAGACCTGGATGGAGCGCAGTTGCCCCATGTTGACGTTCAGTTCGAAGTTCCGGAACACCTGCTCCAACTGTGCCTTCAGGAACCCCCGCAACTGCTGGAACTGCAACCCAGCCACCGCAACACTCCCCACCTGGGGAATGTAGATCTGTCCGCCCCGGTCCACCGTTAGATCCAGATTCAGCGTCGCCTGCCCCCACACTCGCAACAGAATCTGGTCGCCGGGTCCCACCACGTAATCCGCCGTCACCGGAGCCCGCTCTACCGGCGCAAAGGTCGTCGGGGCGCGTTCAAACAAGCTCGCCCCGAATACCGGCAGCGTCTTGCCCATGGAAACCGCCACAAACTGCTGAAACTCGGTCGGCGCCTCCGGCGCCAATGGCGGCACCGCCTCCCGCTGCTCCGGGACTACGGGGCTCACCACGCCGGCCTCTCCCAGCGCCGCGCCGGCCGCGGCGGGTGGCATCCCCGGCAGTCTCGGCAACGCCAGGCTCCCGCCACCCGTCGCACCCTGACATCCAGGAACCAACGCGCCTAGTGGACCCGCGCACCGATCCGCCTGCGCCTTTGCTCCTCCCACCTGCGCCCGCAAGGCCAGCGCACCGGCGAGAAGCACAGCCACCGCCATCCAAATTCGAATTTGAGTTTTCGCCAACGTTTTCATCAATTTCTACCGTCGGAACAACGCCGCGCTCCGATGTGGCTCCCAAGCCAACTGCAGCGTCCCACTGACGTTCCTCTGCGCCCCGCCCAACAGCGGGATCAAAAATCGCTCGTGCTGCACCATCGCCGTCACCACCCAGTGCGCTCTCACCTGCGCCCACATGCGCACCGTTCCGTCGGTCTGCGTCCCGCCACCGGGCAGAAACTGGGGGCTCACCTTCGACTGCCGGTAGGCAAACTCCAGCCGCCGCCTTGGCGTCAGCCAGTAGCTCGTCCGCGCCGTCACCGCCCGCCCATCCCGTCCCACCGGGTTACCAAGCAGGACACCGTAGTTCGTATTCCCACTCCGGTACTGGCCGTTGAAATAGTTGAACTGCCCGCCCGGATCCACCCCGAACGGCATCGTCGAAGCCACATCTACCCGGAGGTCCATCCGCGGCGCACCCGGCAGTTTCGTCAGCCAGATTCCAGGGCTCATGGCCGCCCGCCGCGGCGCCGCCAACGGCGACGGATCGTCTTCCGAATACGAGTCGCTATACAAAGTCACCCACTCGCGCAGTCCCGCTACCCGATACCGGAAATCAAACCCACCCTTACGGTCTCCCGGGTCGCGCGGATCGACGTACGAATTCGCCACCGGGCTTACCAGTGAAGTGAAGTTCCTTGCAAAGCTTCCCAAGGTCGCCGGATGCCCCACGCCCCAGAAGATCGACCACCGCGTGAACCCGGCCTCCAGATTCTCCGTCAATTTAAAAGAGATCTTCTGTGCGTTAAACCACGGCCGCGACGTATAGGCGTGGCCGCCAAGCGTCCCCATCGCGAACTCCGCACGAATGCGCCCCAGTCGCCGCAGCACTCCTGGCAGCGCGAACGGCGACACCGTCGAAATCTTCAGATTCCGGGTTGGCTCAGCGTTATCGCTGAACGAGAGCGGCGCCTCGGCCCCAGGCCCCCAGTACAAACTCTGCTGGCCGGCCGACACCGCCACATTTCCCCAACGAACCCCGGCGTAGGCCTCCAAGACCCGAAGCCGGTCCACGCCGGACCGCCCCACGTTCGGCGCGACGGGCAGCGCATCCGCACGGCGCATCCATTCCCGGACGTCGTTTGCCGCCTCGGCAACAGCCGGCGCCCGCTGATACTCACCCCGAACAAAACCGAAGAACCGACCGGCGTCGACTCGCGCCACGACGCCTGCGTTTACCATCGCCCCCTGCCCGAAAGGCCTCCCAAAATCGTTGCGCCACGTTTGTCCCAGCCGGTACCCATCGGTCAGCGCCGCGCCCCCAATCGCCCCGGCGCGGAAATAGACGCTGTCAACGGATACGGTCGGTCCCGCCACCGCATCCTGCACGAACTCGGTCCGCAGCGCCTCCAACAGGTCCAGCGCTTGCCGGTCGGCCTCCGGCCCCTTCCGCTCAGCCACCGCGCTTGCTTCGTCGACCTGCCGCCGAACCTCCGCCCGCGTCCACGGTCTGACGCCGGCAATCTGAGACGGCACATAGCCCAACGCCGCCAGCCGGTCCAAGGCCGGATACATCCAGCTATCCATTGGAACCGATGCGCCGCCGCCCCG
The DNA here is from genome assembly GCA_044358225.1 of Bryobacteraceae bacterium. GTDB lineage: Bacteria > Acidobacteriota > Terriglobia > Bryobacterales > Bryobacteraceae. The sequence continues at coordinate 48,901 of JBIKOG010000014.1, forward strand.
CGTGGGAGAACGCGAAGGCTCCGCGGCCGCCAGCAACACTGTCCACAGGACGGCTGTGATGATTCGGGCAAATGCCCTCCAAGGCCATATCCGGTGACAAATCAGGCCGTCCTGCGCTATCCCGCAGATACTATCCAAGTAAGACAACGATATTACTGGAATGCGTACTGTTGAGAAACACGTCAGGTGTCGAATCGACCAGTACATTACCGGTAGGCTAACATGAGGCAGATATCATTAGCCACAGATTTGTACCGCAAGACAGTGAATTTAAAAGGCAGCCCACCGCCGTATACGTTGTCTTACTTATGCAACACAGTCCATTCGCAATACATCTCGACAGATTCAACTGATTTTAGTTACCGACTGTAACTATCCATGCAAATAACACAGACGGCTATGGTAAGTTTCCGACAGGTCGCATAACTGCATGCAACATTCGAACTCAAATGAGACCCCGCTTGCTCTGTCACAGCAGGCCGGAAACGATCTGCCGGTCTGGCAGAAGCCCACGTTCACCGTCCTCGACGTCGAAAATGGCACACAGACGAATACTGGATTTAGTGCGGACGGAAACGGCTCATCCTCGTAGCGGCCGCTCTTGAGCGACCGGCCGCAGATTGGTACCGCTATGGAGAGTGACGGAGACGTTCTGGATCACACTGTTGCCGGACGAAGTGTCCGGGAAAGCTGGGCCCTGGCTGAAGCGGCTCTCAGTTTGCTTCCTGCCGGAGAAGGACGCTGGACCCTGGCACCGGATCCCTCGCCGTCGAACTGGGTCAAGGTCCACCGGGACGCCAGCAGAAACTGCAAATTCCAGCTGCTCCTATTCGACTACGTTTACCAGAAACAGGCTGTTCCAGCAGCCTGCGAAACCTGCTTTAAGGTGAAAGTTGTGCCACGGTCTTTGCGGGAGCTGTTCGCCATCTACGAGGCCGGCGGCGCGTTGCCTTATACCTACAAGTGTGGCATCGACGCCGAATCGCCCATCACTTCCGGCATCTACGGCGCCTACTTCTATGTACACGGCCTCCCGGCAGCCCGCGCCGCCTATGCCAAGGTACGAAAGGCCGTTGACGAGCACCCAAGGCTCGGCCCCGACCTTACGGTGTTCATCAAACGGGGCTGCACCGAGTATGAAGTCCATTGCGGCCCGTCAGACCAGTTCACGTTCAGCGATCAACAGCGGGAGATAGAGGAGGGCTTGCGCCAACTCGTACAGATCGGCCCGCCGGAACCGCAGACGCGGGCGCATATTCAGCAGACCTTCGCCCATTGGATACGAACAGCGTACCGCCTGGGTGACGAAAGCTATCTCGATTTCACGGGCGGGCGCCGGTTGTACCCGGCCGTAGTGAAGTACCCAACCGGCGAGTCGATCCCGGCCCAGCTATAAGGAGGAGTCATGTCAGATCTCGAACCCATGTCCCGGCATACGGTGGTGCAGTGGGATCCGGAACCGGTTACGACTGAGATCGGCGGAGAGGTGGTTGCCATGTGCGCACGCAAAGGCGTGTACATTGGACTCGATCGCGCGGCCTCGGCGATCTGGAGGCGGCTCGAGACGCCACAGACCATTGGAGATCTCTGCCTCCGGCTCACGAACGAGTTTCAGGGGGACACCGTGACGATCGAAAACGACGTCATCGAACTCATGGAGGGATTAAGGGATCAGGGGATGGTGAGGGCGGCGGGGCTCCGCTGATGGAATACCAGTTTTATGGCTTTCGTCTGGCAAGCGAGGTTGCGCTGCCGACGCTGGCGCCCGCCATCGAAATCGGGAACCCCGACATCACCCTCCAACTCGGACGCGTCGAGGAGCAGATCGATGGCGCCATTTGGACCAGTCCATTCATGGAGATCGGGAGTGACAATTCCGTACTGGTGAAGCTGGGCGACGGCTGGCGATTCCTTGTATTGCACGGAAGCCGGATCATCCTGCAGGCAACCGGCGCCATCGATTGTGGCGAACTGGAAACACATCTCTCCAGCGTGATCGCCGGCGTACTCCTGCACCAACGGGATGAACTGGCGCTGCACGCCAGCGCGGTTGCGATCGACGGAGCAGCGGTCGCGTTCGCCGGCGCATCCGGCCTGGGCAAATCAACCATTGCCTCGGCACTGACACTGCACGGACACCCACTGCTGGCCGACGATGTTTGCCGCGTGCAATTTGACGCCGCCGCCCCGATGGTTCTTCCCGGGCCGCCTCGATTGCGCTTGTGGCCCGACATCGCGCTGGCTCTCGGCAAGGCCCCGGAGCAACTCGCTACCGCCCGCGCGAACCACCCGAAGCGGCTGTTAACCGATATCGTTCGCGAACCCGTTGCGCGGCCGCTGCGCGTAATCATCCGCCTCGGTTTCGATCCGCGCCTGGCGGCACCATCCCTTGAGCCGCTCCACGGCGCCGCCGCGCTGATGCCGATTGACGAACTCGTCTATCGGACTCGCCTCGGTCGCCATTTGGGCCGAAACGCAGGTATCTTCACCAAGCTGATGCGACTTGGGGACGTGGTGAGCGTGTTTCGTCTGCTGCGGCCGGAAGGCCCGCCGGATCTACCTCGACTGGTCGCCCTCGTCGAAGAGGCCGTGCGGGAGTCGCGATGACCGACGCTCGGTTCGGATGGCTGGTCTCGTATCCCAAATCGGGGAATACGTGGTTGCGGATGATGCTCTCCAGCCTGTTCTCAGGCGGTGCGGGTGTAGACATTAACCACCTCTCGGATGATTTCGGTGTCACCACCTATGCCGCAATGGATGAGTTTCTCGGCATCGAAGCCAGCGAATTGACACCGGCCGAGATCGCCGCCGCCCAACCCGGCCTCCATGCCACCATCCTCGCCTACGCCAACGCTCCAATCGTTTGGCGCAAGGTCCACGATCGCTACTGGCATACCCCCGGCGGGCAACCCGTGTTTCCGGCTACGCTAACCCGCCTGGCCGTTTATTTGGTGCGCGATCCCCGGGACGTCGCCGTCTCCTTCGCGCACCATAGGGGAAGCTCAGTGGACCAGATCATTGCCCTGATGGCGGATCCAACTACCTCCCTCGCCAGCGATCCGGAGCGGCAGAAGATGCAACTGCCGCAGCCCCTCGGAAGCTGGTCTCAACACGTGGCATCCTGGGTGGACCAGGGCGACCAGCCGGTTTTAACGCTCCGCTACGAAGATCTGCGCTGCGATCCACTCGCCGGCCTTCGCGCGGTTATCGAGCACGCCGGACTACACTTTGAAGACGCCCGACTGCGGATGGCCGTAGACGCCACTCGATTCGATGTACTACGCGCACAAGAACAGGCCATGGGCTTTCGGGAACGTCGCAGTGCCTCCACCGCCCCCTTCTTCCGTCGCGGTATCGCCGGTGGGTGGGTGGACGATCTTTCGCCGGAACAACAGGCGCGTATCAGCGCGGATCACGGTAACATGATGCAGCGCTTTGGCTATCTCTAGGCATTTCCTCCCGCGCCTTTTTGCAAGCTCTGCTCCCGAACACCGCCCTCCGACCATCGCAGGAAGGCCCCGATGGCCAAGGTCGCGGCCAGGACGCTGCTCAATTCGGCACGGCGCGTTTCAGCGGCGTCCGCATCCGCCGGCCAGTTTCGCAAAATATGATCGAGCCGGTCGAGGTCTAATAACCGGCTGGCCACGGAGTCCAACCGCAATCCCGCCACTTGCGCGCCCATTTCTGTCCGCACTTGCGAAAGGTGCGCAAACCACTCCGGATGCTGGTAGCCGTGGCGCCGGTTTTCCGCCACTTCTCTGGGCACTCCGTGCGTCTGCAACAGACGCCTGGCCAGCCTCCGGCTGACGCCCTGCCGAAGATACTGTTCGTCGGGGATCGCCAGGCAGAAGTCAATGAGACGAGGGTCCAGCAGCGGAGTTGTTTGACGCACGCCATGTAAGCCGTGCAACATGTTGGTCAGCTCGGGGCGCCGCGCCCGGCCGCGATACAGCGCCTCTATGCGCCATTGGCGGCTGTCCAGCGATCGGATGAACTGCGGGTCCGACCCGCGCTCCCGCATCCGGTCCAACAACACGGCCTCTCTTACCGCCTCCGCGCGCAGCCCGCAGTATTTTGCCAGGGAGCGATACCAATAGCGGCCACCGGCCAGCGGCTTCACAACCTCCCGCCAGGTCAGTCCGGCGAATCGCCTGGTCCGCCCCTCGCAACCCAGGACCAGTTCGCGCGCCACCGAGCCCAACTTCCCCTCGCGCACCATCGACGGCAGTTGGCGCCATCCGTCCCAGGTCAACGTAAGGTTACCGCCCGCCCCGCCCAAATAGCTTGTCGCCCCGGACAAGGCTGCGTGACGGCACGGGGCACTCAGCCAGGCAATCTGCATGGGGCTGCGATCGGGCGCGCAGCCATACCGCAGAGGGTCTTGCCAGTCCGGACTCCAGTTTCGATCCTGTGCGGGCGCGAAGAACTTCGCTTGCATCTGCGGAAAGCCAGCCGCCATGACCTCCACCAGTTGCTGCTCATTCTTTTGCCGTGGGTGGAGCCGGGACGTAGGGAGCGACAAGTCTGGAATCGCCGTCAGAAAGTCAAACGGTTCGCCGTTGGCGGCAACGGCCGCCGCAACGCAGGCACTGTCCAGCCCGCTGCTGCCCAGGATCGGCAGCACGGACCCGCGCAACCGGTCGTTTACCGCCCGGCGCAGCAACTCCCAGGCAGCCTCCTCGTACTCTTCATCGCTGGACAAATGAATGCGCCGGTGCGGATCAAACCGGTGCTGGAAAGCCACTCGCGTCTCGTCCGCGGTGATCACCACACAAGCCCCCGCCGCCACCCGTCTCACGTCCCGGTACACGGTAGCGTCATCGTCGGTATGGTTCAGCGCCAGACAATCCACCAAAAACGTCTCGTTCAGGGTAAGAGGGACGGCCGAATTCGCCAGCAGCGCGCGCAAGTTCGTCGCAAAGGAGAGCCGGTCCCCCTCGCGCCAGTAATAGACGGTCGCAAGGCCGCTCACGTCGGCGGCCAAAATCAGCCGCTGGCTGTAGTTCCGCCATGCCGCGACAGCAAAGTCCCCGAGCAGCCTTTGCGGGGCCTTTTCCTCCCATCGATCAATCGCCAGTCGCACCAACTCGAGATCGGGAGTCGCGCTGTCATCCCGGACGCCAAGCGTGGCGGCCAACTCGGAACGCCCATCGAGCCGGCCGTAAAACAACGTCCAGCCATCCGGCCGGTCCACGAAGCCCATAGCCTCCGCGAAGAGCTCCGCGTCCCCACCCCACCGCAGATTCATTGACCCGGCAAACCCTCCGGCGTCAATTACACTCGTATTACCAGTCGAGACACTAGCCAGTGACATCGACTTCACTGTAACACCTGCCTGACTTACAACTAAAGGACATTCTTTCTAGGAAAAACCCCAGCCGTCATATTTATGGCATTGACATTAGCCGAAGTCAGTTATACTTCCGGCATGTATCAGACGATTGCCGAGTCATTTGAGCAGTCTTTTCTGTCCTCTCCTTTGTCAAAGCACATCCGGGCATGCGACACCTACGAACTCGCCCCACTCTTCTTGGATTTGTTCTCGGACGCGCAACCCGTACTGGAAGCCGGCTGCGGCAGCGGCCGCTGGTGCGCCTGGCTGCAGGAGCAAGGCATCTCTACTGATGGCGTCGATTGGTCACATGGGCTCTGCACCCGCGCCGAGAGGGAGATTCCCGGAAGCCGCTTCTTCGCCTGTGACATGGCCGATACCGGGCTGCCTTCTGGCGCCTATGGCGCGGTGATGGCGCTGGGCTCCATTGAACATACCGTGGAAGGACCACAAAAGGCTCTGGCGGAGTTCCATCGCCTACTCCGGCCGAATGGGGTCGCCGTCATCACAGTGCCTTACGGCGCCCCGCTCCGCCGGTGGTGCCGCGCCTTGTCGGCGCCCATTCGAGCGGCCAAGGGCATGCGGAGTATTCGCCAACTGGCAGGCAAGGCCCCGTTGAGCCCGGACGCCCGCTCGCTCCGGGTTGCCCGGCAAGGCACGGTGGCGGAATGGCATCCGCAATTCGCACTCAATCGGCAGGGCTGGTCGTTCTACGAATACGAATTCTCGCCGCGCCAGCTCGACTCCTTCGTGACCCAGGCTGGTTTCACCGTAAAGCGCCGCTTCGCCGCGTTCGTCGATGAGGGGCTCTTTCACACGTTCGGTAAACTGGCTGGCACCTGGAACGACGACGAATTCCGCGTCGAACTGACTCCATTCGGCCGGCTTCTGCAAGCGACGCTCCCCGCTTCAGTAACCGGCCATATGCTGTGCTACGTCCTGGAAAAACAGTCCAGCCCAACACCCTAATAGAGCCTCGTCCCCGTGCTAATTGTTCCGGAAATTGGCCGCCTTCGCGTCCCAGGGGCCATAAAACACGCGCAACTTCGGCCGGGCGGCTTGCAGTTTAGTCAGGCCGTCCTGCGTCACCGCCGTACCCTTCAAGTCCACTTCCTCCAGGCTGGGCATCGAGGCAAGGATGGCAGTGGCGGTATCGTCAACCCGGTCACATCCCTGCAATCGCAACTTCTGCAACTTGGGAAGGGCCTTCATCTTCTCCAGCCATCGGGGAGTGACGCTCATGGCACTCACGGTGGCAAATCGGGCGCCCTCCACACCAACGCCAATCGAAGTGCAGCCAAACCGCAGTTCCCGCAACTGCGATAGAGTCAGCACAGCCTCCAAACCGACGTCGGACATACTGATCGCCCACACGTTCGAATCCGTTCCCTGTCGCCCGCTCAAATCCAGGTACGTCAACCCCGGCATCTGCCGCAACGCCTGCAGTCCGGAATCGCCCAGCTCATTCCCGCCAATCGTTAGTGCCTTCAGATTCGGCAACGCCGTCAAGCGCTCCAACGCCACATCGGTCAACATCACCGAACCCAGGTCCAACGTCTCAATCGTCGAGATCGCGGCAATATGCTCCAGCGCCGTATCGCTGACCTTCGTCCCATGCAAGACCAGCCGCTTCAACTTGCGCCAGCCCTTAATCGCCGCCAGCCCCTCATCCGTCACATACTCCGCGAATCGCAGATTCAGGTCGACAATCCCCGGCAAAGCCCGCAGTTCCTGCATGCCCTGGTCCGTCACGCGGGTCAACGAAAGGTCAAGCGCCGTCAGCCCTGGAAACTTCGCCAACCCGCGCAGATCGGCATCCGTCACCCAGCTGGCGCGAAAATTGATCCCCGTCACCTGCCCAGCGGCATTCCGGGAGACCGTTCCGCCCGCGCCCGTGATCCACCCCGCCTCGTCCGCGCCGTCCACCGCGCCGATAGCCGGCAAGCCGATCAGCAGGACCATCCAAACACCTGGTTTCATCTAGCGCGTCCTCCGGTTCGGCAGCGCCGAATCCCGATCAAAAACAATCTTGCAGCCCGCCAAACCGGCGTTCAACTCTCCATAGCCCTTCTCGGAAATCAGCGTATGGTAGAGGTTCAACGAACGAAGCGCCGCCATGCTCTTCAACGCGCCCACGCTGGCATCGGTGACGTTCGTGTTATCAATGCTCAACTCAGCCAGCCCCGGCAACGCCTGCAACAACGCCAAGCCTTTGTCGTCCATCGCCGTATAATCCATCTTCACAATCCGCAAGCTCTTCATCGACGCCAACGCCTCGGCGCTGGCATTCCCGGCCCGTGTCCGAAACAGCTCAATCCGTTCCAATTTCGCCAGCGGCTTCAACGCCGCCAACCCTGTATCCGTGAATCGCGTCTGATTCAAATTCAACTCACGTAATCCCGTAAACCGCGCAATCAACGGCAGCGATTCGTCGCCGATATCGGTACCCGCCAGGAATAACCGCTCAAGCGCCGCCAGCCCCACCAACTGCTTCGTCGCCGCATCCGTGATCTCGGTATAGCTCAGCCGCAAGTCCCGCAAATTCGTCAACTGCCCAAGAGCACCCGCCGCGCGGTCATCAATGCGCGTTGCCCCCAGGTCCAGCTCGCGCAACTTCGGCAGCTTCGCCAACTCTACAAATCCCGGCCCCTCCACCAGCGTCCCGGCAATGCGCAGCACTTCTAAACCACTCAACCGCGCCACCGCCCCCAGCCCCGCATCGGACAGCGTCGTGTTGCTCAGGTCCAAAACCTTCAGCGTGCCCAACCCGCTCAACGAGGCCGCGCCCAGATCGCCCGTCTGCGTCGCCTGCAGGTTCAACTGCTCCAGCCCCTTCAGCTTCCCCAGAAACACCAACTGCGCATCGCTCACCGGCGTCGCGGCCAGATCAATCTGCCGCACCTGTCCATCGCGCATCGTCGCCGTTCCGCCAATCGCCCGAACCCACTCCGCGATCGCTGGATCCGTATCCGAAGCCGGCCGCGCCGCACCCTCGTTCTTCGCCCGCACACTCGCCGCCCCAACGTACTGCACCTTCGCCTGCGGCAGAGCCCCCCGCAACGCTTCCACGCCATTCGCCGTCACCCGGCTATAACGCAAATCCACATCGGTGAGCTTCTTCAACTGCTGCAGCCGTGCCACCCCGGCATTGGTCACTTTCGTGCGATACAGATCCACACTCCGCAGCTGCGCCATGCCCTCCAACACATCCAGCCCCGCATCGGTCACCTGCGCGCCCCGCAGGCTCAGCGCCCGCAGCGCCCGCAGCCCGCGCAACGCCTCCAGCCCCTTGTCGGTAACCCGCGCGCCAGACAAGTCCAACTCTTCCAACTGAGTCAACCCCGCCAAATGTCGCATCCCCTCATCGGTGATCATACTGTCGCGCACCAGCAGCCGGCGCAGATTCTTCAGATTCGCCACGCCCGCCAACCCCGCATCGGTAAGGCCCGTATTGTTCAGATCCAGGCTCTGCAGCTTGGCAAAACTCGAAAGATCCGGCTTCGTCAACCGGCACTGCGAACAGCGCAAGTCCCGGAGCTCGGTCAACCCGCGCAACGCCTCTATGCCGTTGTCGCGAATGTTGATCGTCGTCGCAAAGTGCCAGCCGACATACAAGCGCTCCAAAGTCTTCAGCGAAGCCAGCGACTTGAAAACATCATTGGCGTTCTCATTCCCGCCGCCCGGATTCCAAATCGGCCCGGGAAGATACAGGTCGCGAAGATGGGCCAGCCCCGCCAGCTTCACCAGCTCCGCCGGCGGCATCACCGACCCCGTCAAATCAATCCCGGTAATTCGCACTTCCCCCGGCGGCAACAGGCTCACATCGCCCACCGGCTGCGCGACGCCGTCAAGAGTAACCAGCCCCTCCCACCGGATCACCCACTCGGCCACGTCGCGCTCCGCGGCGAACGCGACGGCGGCAAACCAACACAACAATGCAAATCGCTTCATGCGCGCCTACGCCAACAGGTCGCTGATCTTGCGAGTAGCCGTCGGGAACTTCCCGATCCCCGCTCCCACAATCTCATCGGCAACCGTCAGATAGACGTCACCCACCGTGCCCGTAACCCGCGTATGCCGGCCCTTGGCAATCTTGCCAACGCCGCCAGCCACCAGCATCGCCAAACCGCTGTTCTTGTGCGGATTCGCTTCGGCGTGTTCGTGGACGTAGATCAGGCACGTGCGGTCAAACACCGTCGCGTCGCCCTCGGGAATCGCCTTCAGTTTCGCCACCAGATAGGCGAACTCCTCGACGTGCCACTTGCAGATATCGCGCAATACGCGTTGGCCCTCGGCGCCATCGGCACCTGCCACTTTGCCCTCGGCGTGCGTGTAGTCGTGATGCCGCCCCGCCGTGTAGCCCAGCCAGGGGAAGCGCGAAATGCTCTGGCACTTGGTCAGCATGTAGGAAGCAACCCGCGTTTGCCGCGTCGCCAACGCCTGCACCAACAGGTCGCTTTGCAACTTCGCGATCCGCGGCCAGTCCTTCATATCGCCATCAAAATCCGGCGGCGAAACACGCCGGTACTCTTCCGGCAACGCCGCGATGGCGCGCTCCAGATCGCGAATGCCCGACAGGTGCTCGTCCAACTTCGCCTGGTCATCCGTCGGCAGATTCTTCTTCAACGAGTTCGCATCCTGCTGCACCGCGTCCAGAATGCTGCGCTTGCGGCTCACCCAGCCCTCTTCGCGTTCGCCGAACAGCCGGTCGAACAAGCGGTGCGGAATCATCTCCGGCGGCAGCGCGCGCTCGTACCCGGACCAACTCATGTTCCGCTGCATGCTCTCGCCGAACGACTCCTGCGCCACGCCAATCTGCAGCGAACGGAACCGCGAATCCCCGCCAATCTTGGCGGCGATCACCTGGTCCACCGAGGGCCCTGACGGCCCGCGTCCCGTGAACATCGTCCCCGTCATCAACCCGCTCATCGAGTTCGTGTGCCCGTTGCCCTGCCCATTGGCAGCGGCATTGTCCACGCCGCTCAGAACGTGAAAATCCTTGCGGTAGGCCGCCAGCGGCGACAGGCACGGCGTCATCCGGTAATCGGTGCCCTCCTCGGCCGGAATCCAGTACCGCTCCGGAATGCCGTTGCCGTTGAACCACAGCACGAATCGCGTCTCAATCGGCTTGGCGGCCGCGTACGCGGTCCCCTGCGAATTGAACATGGTGACCAGCGGGGGCAACCCCACCAGGATCGGACTGCCAGCCGCCGTCAGGCCCTTAAGCAAGGTGCGGCGTGAAGTTCTAGTGCGCTTGGTGATTACGGACGACATGAACGGTCCCTCCTGAATTCTCGCGTGAGAGCATCAGCGACATCATCAGTTCTTTGAATCGGAATTGAGAACGCCGGAAATCTTCGGTCATCTTCCGGATCACAGGGCGATCGGCGGCCGTTTCAGCCCGGCCGGCGATATAGCGAAAATACTGCTTGGCGATGCATTCCTGGCACTGACTGCTCTGCCCCAGCACCGCGCCCAACTGGGCCGGCGAGGCGAACTTCGAATTGGCGACGCCCGCCACAAAGCCGGACGCGTCGATCTCCAGTTCCCAGGCGGTCTTCTTGTCCTTCGCCTCCGGGCCGCGCCCGCGGGTCTCCAGCGTGAACTTATCCCGCCTGCTGCCGACGGCGTCGAACTTCTCAAACCCAAACCCGATCGGGTCGATCAAGCTGTGGCACGAAGCGCAACCAGGATTGATCACATGCTCCGATAGACGATCCCGATTCGTCTGCGGCTTGCCTTCCGAAAAAGGCGGCAAATTCGTATTCACGCCCGCCGGCGGATCGGGCACATGCTGGCACAGAAACTGTTCCCGGATGAAGAGCCCGCGCGCCGTGGGGCTGGATTCGTCGGGCTTCGCGGTGCTGGCCAGAAACAGCGCCTGCCCCAGAATTCCAGCGCGCTCGGACCCGGCCGGGAACGGCACGCGGCCGAACTCCTGCGCCGGTGGGGCAACCTGGTAAATCCCCGCCAACTCCCCGTTCACATAACCATAAGGAGCCGTGAACAGCTCCATAAAATTGCTATCGTTCCAGATCAGATCACTCACGAAAACCCGCGCCTCTTCGGTCATCGCGACGGCGGTTTCCCGGGTGAACTGCGGGTAACGGCGGCGGTCCTTGCTGGCCGTTAAGATCCGATCAAACCGAAGCCACTGGCTGATAAATTCGTTCAACGATTGGCGCGCCCGCGGATGATCCAGCATCCGGCGCACCTGTTGCTTCACGCCGGCGGGATTGTTCAGATCACCCTTTTCCGCCGCCGCGAACAACGCCGCATCCGGCATCGTATCCCACAGCCCGTAGGAGAGCCGGCTGGCCGTCGCATACGCCTTCCACTTGGACTCCGAAGTGTCCTCCAGCCGGAACAGAAAACTGGACGATTGCAGCATCGCCTCAATCACTAACTGCGCGCCCTTCAGGAACTCTTTCTCTGCCCCGAACAATGTCTCATACCGCCGCTGTTCGCTCAGGTCCAGCGGGCGGCGGAACGCGCGCAGGCCGAACTCGCGGACGAATTTGGCGCGGCAGGCCGGCGATGGTTTGCACGCAATGAGGCCGCGCGTATCGCCGCCGCGCAACGCGCTTTGGGCAATCTTCTCCGCCGCCTGGCTATAGGACTCAATCAACAACGGGGACAGGCCCTGCGCCTGAATCTGGTTCCGGAATCCATTGACGAAATCTTCCGGCGGGAACCGGTCCGCGGGACGCGAATTGTCGCCCAGCAGATCCCGCATCGTGTTGTTGTACTGGCTATGCGTCAACCGGCGAAGTTCGATCCGCGATGGCTTCCGGCCACCGCCGCCCTCTTCCTCGTCCCGGTACATCAGCGCCTGCGCCAGATCATCGCCCGTCAGTTGCGATAGCCGGTCCACCCAGCCCCGCAACACAGCCTCCTCCGGGCTTCCCTTTTTAATCCGCTCGCCACCAACGTGGGAGACGCGGTTCGTCGGCTTTTCAAACAGCGGCGACTTCGCCGGCGTCACGCGATCGATCAGCACCACCAGCGATCGCCCGAAGGCCTCCACCCTCGCCGGCGACACATTCCCTTCCGGGAACAGCAAACGCGTCCCCGCCGCTACGCCATCGGCGTTGTGGCACGCCGGGCAACCGGCTTTTTCCAGGACACCATACGCCCCTTTTTCAAAGGACGGCGCACCCGTTTGGGCCCACGCAAGGGACGAAATCAACGCCGCCAGGGACAGTCGAATCAGCAAGCACGCCTCCTCAAGCGATACCCGCAATGATAACGCTGCCGGCCACCCTCACGCCATAGCCCACAGCTCTTGCAACATCCGCAGCGCTTCCTCCACGACTATCTCAGCCGCGTCCGGCGAAAACGGCGACGTCTCCACTTCATACCCGCCCACAGCATAGGCACTGCGCACGGGCAGGTAACTGAACGCCCCATTCGAATACCCGGAGAACAAAGTGTGCGGAAACGGCGACCGGGCAACAATCGCCTGATTGATCTCCGTGAACGGCTCGCCAGGGATACAGAGCAGCGCCACCGGGCCCAACCGAATCCCCTGCAACTGCCAGTCGATCGTACTCTTGCCGTGATAGAGCTTCGCCCGGTCGGCCCGCATGCCGGCCTGCGTCGCCTTGGCCGTCGCCTCCCGGATTTCCGTCTCCGTGCCCTCCCGGCGAAGCCGCGCTACTTCCGCGCGCAGCGCCGCGGCCTCCACCTCCGCCTCCGCCGGTGGCGGAAACGGTTTCAGCGGCAAAGGCAGGAAACGCGAAAGCACACCGAGCGTGGCCGGCGCCGTTTCCAACGCTTGCTCATCGAACAGAGCAATCGCCGCGCCCGACGCCTGCACGCCCGCAAAACGGCTCTCCCGCGGCACCGTGTCGATCCCCAACGCCACCTTCGACGCCTCCAACCCCAACTGCCGGCCAAACCGGCGATACACGCCCAAATCCCCCGTAAACCCCAACCGCGGCCCAATGTCCCCGGTCGCGCCCTGCAGAAACAGGCACGTCCCGCCCAGCTGCTCCTCCACCACTCGCTTCATCATCCCCGGATAGTCCGGCGTCGCCAGTTGGGACTGCCAGCCAATCGTCGTCGGATGGCAGGCATAATGCACCAGCGTCGCCACCGGCGCCTCGTCCAACCCATCGATCCGCACCACCCGCACCGTCCGGTCCACCGGGCCATCCGGATTCCGCCCCACCACTACCCGCCCATCGGCCAACTGCATCCGCCGGTTCATGTTGAAATCGCAAGTCCCCGTCCCCGCGCCCACCCGCACCGGCCGAAGGTTCTGCTGCGCCTGCCACACGGCGCCGGCAATCTGCAGCGGCAGCCCGTTCAGGTACTCCAGAATCATGTCCCGTCCCTCGGTAATCACGGGGATCCGGAACGTGTTCGGGCCGGAATGGGTGTGGGTACAGGAGAGTCGAACACACTCGACGGGCAAGCCGGTCAGCGAAACAATCGCGTCCAGAATCCGCTTCGTCCACTCCGGATCGAACCCAATGGAGTCGACGTCGACAATCGCCACGGTCTGCCGCGCGTCCTGCAAAACAAGCGCCGTCGCATAGAAGGGCAGGTCGGAACCAAGTCCACGTTGATGCGTCTGCGCGCCCCAGCCGCCCTGCGGCGTCCCGGGGGCGGGGGTAATATCGGTGCGGCCCGTGCCCGCCTTCAATTCATGCATGATCTATTCTCTCCTCCTCCGGAAGCCATAACCACAGGGCGCCCACACCCAGCGGTTGCAACGTCACCAGCACCACAAATACCAGGAAATAGTCGCCGCTCCCGCTCAAGTATCCAACCAGTGTATTGAACAGAATCCCGCCCAACGCGCCGGCAGAACCGGCGAATCCATGCACCGTCGCCACCTCGTTCGGCGGAAATCCATCAGCGGGCACAGCGTGCAGATTACTCGCCCAAACTCCCACGCCAAACGTGCACAGGCTGACCGACAACAGGATCCCCACCGCGCCCGAAGCCGCCTGCAAACACGCCCCCGCCAGAACGAAAAGCGCCGCCGCGCTCATCATCACCTTCCGCGCCTCCAACGGGCGCTGCCGCAAACGAACCAACACGCCCGAAACATAACCGCCCGCCAGCGCCCCCAGGTCATTCCACAAAAACGGGATCCAGGCCAACGCGCCCACCTGGGCCAGCGTGAAGCCCTTGGCCGTCACCAGATACTCCGGCAACCAGAACAGGAAGAAATACCCCGTCGTATCCCCAAAGAACCGCGTCGCCACATACGCCAACGCCCGCCGATTCCGCAGCAGCAACGGCAACGCCTCCCGGAGCGGCAACGCCGCCGGACCCCTCGCCACCGGCCCGTCCGCCCGGCTCGCCATCAGCCACAACGGCAGCCAGATCAATCCGCAAAACCCCGAAATCAGAAACGCGCTTCGCCATCCGTAGTGCAGGCTCAGCCAAACAACCAGTGGCGGAGCTACGAGCGAACCAATCCCCGCGCCACTCGTAAAGATCCCGGCCGCCAGGCTGCGCTGCGCCGGCTGGAACCGTTCCGACACGGTCTTCACCGCTCCCGTCCAGCCGCCAGGCTCAAAAACACCCAACAAAAACCGGTACGCCACCAGACTGAAGAACCCGGTAATCGCCGCATGCAACATGCAGACGGCAGACCACAGCCCGACGAACAAACCCAACCCGGTCCGCGAACCAACCCGGTCCAACACCAGCCCCGATCCCAAATACATCACGCCATACGCCAGCAAAAACGCGTTCACCGCCGCGGCATAGTCGACAAGCGAAAGCTGAAACTCCGCACGAATCACCGGGCTCAATAGCGACAGAACAACCCGGTCCAGGTAGTTCAGCAAAATCATAAAGAACAGCAGGATCGCAATCACCCACTGCCGCCGCGAAAAGGACGTGGAACTATCCGAAGTTGCCATAAGCCGCTTTCTTTTAAACAACAGACAGCATCCCACGAATGCACATGCGCTAGCCTTTTCAAATGGATTCCAAGCTGTCGCGCCGCCAGTTTCTCGCCGCCGCCCTCACCGCCGGCGCCGCGCCAAACGCCCGCCCCAACTTCCTGTTCATCATGGCCGACGACCTCGGCCACGCCGACCTCTCCTGCTACGGCCGCCGCGACTTCACCACCCCGAACATCGACCGCCTCGCCGCCCAGGGCGTCCGCTTCACCCAGGCCTACGCCAACGCCTGCGTCTGCTCCCCCACTCGCACCGCGCTCATCACCGGCCGCTGGCAGCAACGCCTGCCCGTTGGCCTCGAAGAACCCCTGGCCATGTCCCGCCGCGACGTCAGCCCCGGCCTCCCCCCGGAGCACCCCACGCTCCCTTCCCTGCTCCGCAACGCCGGCTACCACACGGCTCTCGTCGGCAAATGGCATCTTGGCTGGCGGCCCAGATTCAGCCCGCTCAAAAGCGGCTACGAAACCTTCTGGGGCTACCAAAGCGGCGGCATCGATTACTTCACCCACAAGTCCGGCCCGCCCAGCACGGACACAAGCGACCTCTGGGACAACGATACCCGCATCGAGCAACCCGGCTACCTCACCGATCTCCTGGCCAACAAAGCCATCTCCCTCCTCGATCAGTACTCGAAATCCCGCCAGCCATTCCTCCTCAGCCTCCACTTCAACGCGCCCCACTGGCCGTGGGAAGGGCCCGGCGACGAAGCCGAATCGAAAACCCTGACATCGCTCCTCCATTTCGATGGCGGCTCCACCGCCACCTACACCCGCATGATGCAGCAACTCGACCTGCAGGTCGGCCGTGTCCTCCAAACCCTAGCCCGCACAGGCCTCGACAAAAACACCGTCGTCGTCTTCACCAGTGATAACGGCGGCGAGCGCTTCTCCGACAACTGGCCCTTCAGCGGACGAAAAGCCGAACTCCTCGAAGGCGGCATCCGCGTCCCGGCCATCGTGCGCTGGCCCGGCAGGATCCCCGCCGGCCGCACCACCGCGCAAGTTGCGATCTCCATGGACTGGATGCCCACGTTTCTGAAACTCGCCGGCGTAGCCCCCGCCCCGTCCCACCCGCTGGACGGCATCGACCTCTCCCCCTTCCTGCTCACCGCCGCGCCCCCAGTTCCCAGAAAACTCTTCTGGCGCCATCGGTACAACGCGCAACGCGCCATGCGCGACGGCGACATGAAGTGGCTCAGCATCAACGGCAACAAATTCCTCTTCAACCTCGCGCAAGACCCGCAAGAAAAGGCAAATCTCAAGGACAAGGAACCAGCAGTCCACGCCCGCATGGAAAAGGAGTTCGCGGAGTGGAACCAGAAAATGCTCCCGGAAGATCCGGCCGCCTACACCTACGGCTTCCCCCCGAACGAATTGGCCGATCGCTATAAGAATCAATAGATGGAACCGTAACGCGCGCAAACTCGTCCAACAGGTATGAACGCTACCGCTGAGGCAAGCGCTGAGCACACGGCGCTCCTAAACGAATACCGAATTGCGCTGCGGCTATGGACCGAAGCCCGCGCGCTGTATCAACACGACACGGTGCCCGAAGTAATCGAAGCCAACCGCATGGTGGAAAATCTGGAGTTTCGCCTCCGCGCGTTCGCTCTCAAATAGCAGCCGGAGTGTACAGTAGTCAGAGCGGCATGCGCAGACTCGCGGCTCCCTTTCTACTGTTCCTCTTGTGCGTAGGCTTCTATTGGAAGCTCACTCTCAGCAACGACTATACGTTTCTGGATTCCCCGGATCTGGCCAACCTCGATCTCCCCCGGCTCCAGTTCCAATCCGCCACCTGGCGTCAGTCCCACATCCCTCTCTGGGATCCGTATCAATGGCTCGGACAGCCGTTTCTGGGCCAAATTACAGGCCTTGCCTATCCCGCCAACTGGACGCTTCCGTGGTTTCCCGTCGATGACACCGGCAAGCTCACGCTAAAGTCCGTCCACTGGTATCTCGTCCTGCTTCACTTCCAGGCCGCCCTGTTCGCCTACTTCCTCTGTCGCGATTGGAAACGCAGCCACGCAGCCTCAATAATCGGCGGCCTCGTCTTCGCGCTCGGCGGCTTCCTCGGCACCACCGATTGGCCCCAGATTCTCAACGGCGTCCTCTGGCTCCCGCTCATTGTCCTGTTCCTCGTGCGCGCCCTCCGCGGCCGGCGCCCGGTCGCCAGCGCCGCCCTCTCCGGCGCCTTTCTTGGGCTCGCCTGGCTCAGCGGTCACCACGAAGTCCCCATTTACGCCTCCACTGTCATCGCCGCCGTATGGCTTACGGCGCTCGCCCGCGGCCCGCGGCGCATCGATATCGTCAAGCTCGCCGCCACCGCCGCCGTCGCCACCGGCCTCATCTCGGCCCTGCAAATCCTACCCGCGCAGGAGTACGCCCCGAACGTCAAACGCTGGGTCGGCATCGAAAATCCCATCGCCTGGAACGAGCCCGTTCCCTACTCCGTCCACCAGCATTTCACCTGGAAACCAGCCGAAATCCTCGGCATCGTCACCGCCCGCCCCCCGGTCCACGTCAACCCATTCATCGGCATCGTCGCCTTCTCCCTTGCGCTCCTCGGCGCCTATCACGGCTGGCGCCGCCTGCCGCAAGTGCGCATACTGGTCGCCATCGCGCTCGCTGGCATCTTCCTTTCGCTAGCCGCCACCAACGTCTTCCACGGCTTGCTCTATGCCGCCCTCCCCATCTTCGGCAAGGCCCGCGTCCCCGCCCGGGCGCTAGCCCTTTTCAGCTTCGCCGTTGCCCCGCTGGTGGCCTACGGCTTCGACGCGCTCCAACGCCGCTCCAGCCCGTGGCTACGCCGCACAATCTACACCCTCGTCGCCATCACCGCTATCCTCTATCTCGCCGCCGCCATAGGCATCCGCCCCGCGGAAGCCCAAATGTTCACCGCGCTCACCGCCGCGCTCGGCGCCATTCTCTTCGCCGCCGCCCGCGCACGAGCGATCCCCCAAGCCGCCCTCGCCATCCCCCTCACGCTTCTGATCCTCGTCGAGATCGGCAGCGTCTCCGGCGCCGAACTTGCCAACCGCACACTACCCACCCGCGCCGGCTACATCGACAATCTCTACCGCCATACCGACCTCGTCAACTACCTCAAAAACCAGCCACAACCCATCCGCGTCGAAGTCTCCGACAGCGATATCCCCTACAACTTCGGGGACTGGCATGGCATCCCCGTCCTCGGCGGTTTCGCCGCCAGCGTGTCCACCAATGTACTCAAACTCGAAAAGCACAAACCCCGTGTTCAGGATCTCCTCGGCATCAACTATTACATCGGCAAAGCCCCGCCCCGCCCGGATCTCGTCCTGCTCACCGACACCTCCAGCGGCCTCAACATCTACCGCAATCCCGCTGCCCTCCCGCGCACCTGGACC